>NZ_JAQGLK010000172.1 GCF_028292925.1 Sphingomonas bacterium | reverse complement strand
GGTACTGAATAGTTGGACAACATGAAGTTGTTGGCCTCATTGAGGAACCGGACCGCGCGATTGTACCCTTCGCTGTAACGCCAAGCGTGGCTGATGAAGAGACGATAATTGTGCAGCGCCGGCATCGAGGCATCCCCTAGTTTTGCGTGATGCTAGGCCATGTTTCGCGCAGCGCCAAGCGGTGAACGCGTCTCTAACGACGCTTGACGCTCACCGTGCAATAAGCGGTCCGGAAGGCAGTCCGCTCACTAACGTGCTTCGGGAGCTCCAATGAAATCATGAACTTAGGAAAGCGAGTGGCGGCCTCCGTCTCCGCCAGTACTTCAGATGCGGCCTGCTGGGGCGGGGCGTCTGGATGCTGTTTCCATGCGCGGCACCGTGAGCCATCTGGCCAGCGCGGTCAGGTGCCCGGTCTGGTCTTCCGTTCGCCACGCGCGAGGCCTTTGGCCTGTTCGGGCGGATGCGGGAACGCTGTTGGTTTCGGCAGCGAAGGCGGCCGCTGATGCCCAGCCGCTGTGGACGCAATCCGGTGAGCCTACGATCCAGGCGACTCTGCCGTTCCCGACAGGAGCGCGAAGGGCGGGATGAGGCCCGCCCTCCTGCCCATTCAGTTGACGGTGGACTGCGTCTTGCGAGCGAGCGCGCCGGCAAGCATTTCCGAGATGTAGCCGAAAGCGGCGCCGATCAGGATCGACAGGATCGTCGGCAGCAGCGCGGCCGTCGGCGTCATGCCGGGCTTGAGCAGGATCAGCCCGGCGATGCTGGCAAAGCCGTACACGCTGGCCGGGATGGTCGCGAGCAGCGACACGGAGGAGGCGAGCACGATCACCGCCGCCCCGAGGCCCACCGCGATCGGCGCAGCAAGCGTGCCGAGTGCGCCCAGCTGACCGGCAAGCAGCACCGCAGCCATGCCGACGAGCGCGCCGAAGCTCATGCAGGTGACGGTGGTGCGGGTGCCGCCAATCTTTCCGCCGCAATGGAAGTGGCAGCCCCAGGCGATGAAGGCCTGCCATACCTGCAGGTTGGCGGTGGCGAGCGGATCCAGCCCGAACAGCCAAGTCGCCACGACGGCGAGCAGGCCGACCGATACGGTAAGCGCGGTAAGCGTGGGCATGAAGCCTCCCCCTGATCTTATGCTGTAGTTCTTGCAATGCGGCCGCAGGCCGCCCGCGCCCGGAACGGTACGGCAACCCGATTCGCCCGTCCAGTTCGTCCACCGGCTGGAAGCTCTGCCGGAACGCCGTCCTCATCCGCACCTCGCGCCACCGACAGGCGGATCAAGTGGAGTGGCCGGCGGAACGTGGAAGGGATCGGTGCCTGAACGGGCGCTTACATGCCTGTTCAGCTACTTCACATGATTTCGCCCGTAGACTTGTCGTCATCCCCAAGAAAACCGGGGAGGCAGGCAAGAATAGACACACGTGAAGGCCGGAGTGCGGCCGACCAGGCGTTTGCAGTCGCCGCAGGCTCATCTGCGACGTGTAGCCAGCCATCAAATAGTAACGAGGGTGGCCGCCCTTCCGCGATCCGGCCAGGATAATATTCGGAGAGGAGTGACATGACCTTGCACAATATGAAGTGGCGCGTCGGCGCAATCGGCGTGGTATTGGCGGCCGGGCTGGCGAGTGCGGGTTACGCCCACCATTCCTTCGCCGCGGAGTTCGACACCAACCGGCCGGTCAAGCTGCAGGGCAGCGTGGCCAAGTTCGAATGGGTCAACCCGCATTCCTGGATCCACATCGATGTCGTGAACCCGAAGACCAGGCAGCATGAGCTTTGGCGCGTGGAAGGCGGCGCGCCGAGCGCGTTGCTTCGCCGCGGCTGGAACCGCAACTCGCTGCCCGCAGGCACGAAGATTGCGGTGATGGCGTTTGCCGCCCGCGACGGAGACAGGCGGGCGAGCGCGTCGGACATCAGCTTCCCGGACGGACGCCAGCTCTCGCTTGGCAACCCGACGACGGAGGCGGCCGCTGCGGCTGCGAAGCGCGCGGGCAACTAAGTGCCGGGATGCGGGCGGCCCTGTGGCTGCCCGCATCCCGACGGATGCCGCCGGGCACCGCCCGCCTTGGGAGCCAAACGGTTCTCCCGGGCAGCCGATTGTGCCCGTGCATCATCAAGGTTAGTCCCAAGGCAGAAGCAGGAGGGTGCCTCATTGGCAGTCCGTACAACCTGCCGAACCATGAGGGAGCCTGGATGCGCTATCGACTCTTGGCGGCACTGGCAGCCGCTTCGCTGGGAACGGCGGCGGTTGCCGGATCCCGGCCGGAGAAGATCGAACCCGGCGAATGGCCGCGCTACACCCGCGATCCGGCCGGCACGCGTTTCTCCCCGCTGGCCGAGATAAACCGCGGCAACGTCGCGACGCTGGCGCAGGCCTGGTCGTTCAAGGTGCGGCCGGATGGTGGCGGATCGATCGTGTCCAGCGCGACGCCGATCATGGTCGGCGGGCTGCTCTACATGCCCGTCGGCAACGCCGTCGTCGCACTCGATCCGGAGACGGGCAGGCAGGTATGGCGCCATCCCGTCACTGGCGGAACCGTGCGCCGCGCCGTCTCGTATTGGCCCGGCGACAAGCGGCACGGCCCCCGCATCTTCTATTCCACCGGCAAGACCCTGGTCGCGCTGAACGCCCGCACCGGCATGGTGGATACCGCGTTCGGCACGGATGGCCAGCTCGCGATCGGTGTCGCCTACGGCTATCCGCCGACGATCTATCGCAACGTCCTGATCGTCGGCGCGAACACGTCCGAAATGCCGGTTGGGGAGAGCGGCAATACCCGCGCCTTCGATGCGGTGACCGGCAGGAAATTGTGGGAGTTCAACACCGTGCCCCGCCCGGGCGAAGTAGGCCACGAGACGTGGCTGAACGATGGATGGAAGGGCCGATCCGGCAATAACGTCTGGATCTGGTACATGACGCTCGATGAGAAGACGGGTACGCTCTACATGCCGGTGGGCGGGCCATCGCCCAATTACGATGGCACCGGCAGGCCGGGCGCGAACCTGTTCGGCAACTCGATCGTCGCGGTCGATGCGATGACCGGCAGGCGCAAGTGGCATTTCCAGACGATCCACCACGATCTCTGGGACTCCGATCTTCCCGCCCCGCCTACCCTGGTCGACATCACCGTCAACGGCCGCAAGATCGAGGCGCTGGCCGAGACCGGCAAGACGGGCTTCATGTACATCCTTGATCGCCACACCGGAAAGCCGGTGTTCGGGGTGGATGAGAAGCCGGTGGCGGCGGCGGACGTACCCGGCGAATGGTATTCCCCGACGCAGCCGATCCCGCGCAAGCCCGAGCCGCTTTCGCGCAAGACCTGGTCCGCGGCCGATATCGTGACCGCGGCCGATACCAATGCCGAGCACGCCGCTGCGTGCCGCGATCTGCTGGCCAGCTACGGTGGCACGTTCTTCAACTCCGGCGCTTTCACCCCCTTCTTCCTTCATGAGGAGGGCGGCCCCATCAAGGCATCGATCAACCTGCCAATGAACGGCGGAGCGTTGTGGGGCGGCACCGCCGCCGATCCGAACACCGGGCTGCTCTACATCAACACCAGCGAGGGTGGCAGCATCGGCTTCATCGAGAAGCGCAAGGCGGGGGCCGATTACGGCCGCGGCACGGCAAATTCGAACCAGACCTACGACCGCGCCAGTCTGAGCGGACCGGGTGCCTACACTTCGTTCAGCGCCAGCTACAAGGGTGCGGATGGCCGGGCGATCACCCTGCCGTGCATCCGCCCGCCATGGGGGAGGCTGATCGCCGTCGATGCGAATACCGGCGAGATTGCCTGGCAGACCCCACTCGGCGTGTCCGACATGCTGGAGGAGGGGAAGCGGAAGACCGGGCGCAATAACGGCTTTGGCGGGCCGATCGTCACTGCCGGCGGGCTGGTTTTCATCGGCGCGACAGACGATCGCCGGTTCCGCGCGTTCGACGCCGGAACCGGGCAGGAACTGTGGTCGACGATGCTCGACTATAGCGCGCAGGCGGTGCCGATCACCTACCGGGGCAGGAACGGGCGTCAGTTTGTCGTCGTGACGGCGGCAAACTTCGGCGCGGGCGTGCGTGGCGCGGATGGCAAGATGCGTAACGACGAGGCGCTGGTCGCCTTCGCGCTGCCGCAATGACCAAGGGAGCGAATACATGATTCTGCGGAGAAAGAGCGCGCTGCTCGCGACGGCGTTGATCGCAGCGTCCAGCGCAACGGCGGCGTCGGCGCAGCCGGCGATCGATCCGGCTGCAGTCGCCGAGCCGCTGGACGCGCCCGACGCGATCCCGGCCAAGCCGATCTTCGCGCAGGAATCGATGAACGTGTTCCGCCGCTTTCCCGCTGAGCAGCGCGCGGCGATGGTCGACTATTATGAGAAGGTGCTCGGGCTCAGGCCGCTGTCCCCGATCCAGCTTGCGCCCAACATGCAGATGATCCTGTTCCGGGTCGGCGCGACCGGGCAGATGAAGCTGTCCACCGGGCTGACGAAGAACCGCGCCTACCATCTCGGTGGGATCAACGAGGCGACAGGGATCCGGCTCTACACGCTGCGCTTTCCGGACGAAGCGGCGGTGGTGGCTCGCTTTACCGCCGCCGGCCTGCCGGCCCCGGCTTTCAAGGATGCCGGCGGAGCGCGTTCTGCCTTCGTGAAGGATCCCGGCGGCTTCAACCTCCAGCTGGTGATCGATCCCGCCGCCTCTGGCCGGGGCGTCGATGTCGGCATCAACGTCA
>NZ_JAQGLK010000168.1 GCF_028292925.1 Sphingomonas bacterium | reverse complement strand
CGCCCTGCGCGGCGGGCGGCGCGATGAAGCGGCGCGCGACCATCATCAGGAACGGCGTCGTCGCCATCGACAGCGTCACGATCGCGCCGAACAGGCTCGCCGCCTCTGGCTTGATCAGCAGCGCGTCCTTCGCCTGCGCGAACAGCACGAACGCGAACTCGCCGCCCTGGCTCAGCAGCAGCCCGAAGGCGAGCGCCGACCGGTTCGAGACCCCGAACGCCTTGGCGATGCCGAACATCACCAGCGCCTTGGTCGCCACCACCGCCAGCGCCATCGCGACCACGAACAGCGGCCGCTCGGCGATCACGTGCAGGTCGAGCATCATGCCGACCGCGATGAAGAACAGCCCGAGCAGGATCGTGCGGAACGGCTCGACATCCGCCTCCAGCTCATGCCGGTAGGGCGAATCCGCCAGCATCACACCGGCGACGAACGCGCCGAGCGCGGTGGACAGATGGAGCGACTGCATGACAGCGGCGCTGGCCAGCACGGTGAACAGCCCGGCGGCTACGAACAGCTCACGTTCGCCCAGCCCGCCGATCAGCCGGAACATCGGGTTCAGAATGTAGCGACCGGCCAGCACCAGCCCGACGACCGCGCCGACCGTGTAGAGGCCGAGCAGCCAGCCCGGCGGCGCGCCCGCGGCCGCGGGCGTGCGCGAAAGCGCGGCGATGATCGTGATCAGCGGCACGATCGACAGATCCTGGAACAGCAGGACCGAAAAGGTCCGCTCACCGAACGGCGTGTTCAGCCGACCCGCCGAACTCAGCATCGGCAGCACCTGGGCGGTGGAGGACAAGCCGAGCGGCAGCCCGATCGCCAGCGCCGCCTCCCACGACAGCCCGGTTACCAGGAAGATCATCGCGCTGACCGCCAGGCCGCACAGCACCACCTGCAACAGGCCGAGCCCGAAGATATCCTTCCGCAGCCGCCAGAGTCGTTTCGGATGCAGTTCCAGCCCGACGAGGAACAGCAGCAGCACGATGCCCAGTTCCGCTATGCCGAGCTTGCTCTGCGCGTCTCCGGCCAGCCCGAGCCCCTGCGGGCCGATCAGCGCGCCCGCCACCAGATAACCGAGCACCGCACCGAGCCCGAGCCGGCGGAACAGCAGGACGAAGATCAAGGCCGCGCCGAGCAGGACGACGCCGTCCCACAGCATCAAGGCGGAATGCGCGCCCTCGTTCATGCAGGCCGGGCGACCAGGGCGGCGCGGGCGGCCGCCGCAGCTTCGGCGACGGCCTCGAACGCCAGGCGGATCGATGCGTGGCGGGCGGCGTGCGGCCGGGCCGGCGCGAAGATTTCCAGCCCCGGCCAGTCGCCCGGATGCGCCGCCTCTCCCGCCAGGAAGGCGGCCAGCGCATCGCGCGCGGCGGCGAGTTCCTCGGGCGTGCGCCCCACGGCATGTTCGCCCATCAGCGAGGCAGATGCCTGGCCGAGCGCACAGGCGCGGACCTCCTGCCCGATCGCCGCCACCCTGCCGGACCCGTCCAGCTGCACGTCGATGGTGACGCGGCTGCCGCAGACCGGGGAGCGCCGCTCGGCCGTGGCATGCGGCTCACCGAGCCGCGCATGGTGCGGGATGCTGCTGGCGAGGCGCAGGATGGTGGCGTTGTAGAGGGGCGCGGACATGACACGTTACCTAGTGTAGCCGATGCCGGAACGCACCCCCGCGCGTCCGCTCACTCCTCGGACGGCATGTAGCTGTCGCCGGCATAATCCGAGAATTTGGTGATCTTCGCCTCGAACTTAAGCTTCACCTTGCCGGTGGCGCCGTGGCGCTGCTTGGCGATGATGAGCTCGGACAGGCCGAAAACACGCTCCATATCCCGCGCCCACTGGTCGTGCGCCTCGAACGTTTTGGCATCGTCGCCGTCGATCGGGCGCTTGGGTTCGTGCGCCTGGACGTAATATTCCTCGCGGTAGACGAACAGCACGATGTCCGCATCCTGCTCGATCGATCCCGACTCGCGCAGATCCGAAAGCTGGGGGCGCTTGTCCTCGCGCTGCTCGACGGCACGGCTGAGCTGGGAAAGCGCCAGCACCGGCAGGTGGAGTTCCTTGGCCAGCGTCTTCAGGCCGCGGCTGATCTCCGAGATTTCCTGCACGCGGTTGCCGTCCTTGGCCTTGCCGGAGCCTTGCAGCAGCTGGAGATAGTCGACGACGATCATGCCGATGCCCCGCTGGCGCTTAAGCCGGCGGGCACGGGTGCGCAGCGCGGCGATCGTCAGGCCGGGCGTATCGTCGATATAGAGCGGAAGGGTCTCCAGCTCGGCCGCCGCACGCGCCAGGTTGCGGAAATCGACCTGGCTGATCTTGCCCATGCGCAGGTTTTCGGAGCTGATCCCCGATTGTTCGGACAGGATACGCGTCGCCAGCTGATCCGCGGACATTTCCAGGCTGAAGAACGCGACCGGCGCGCCGACCGACTTGGCGTCCTCGATCCCATCCTCCTTGTCGCGCATGAAACGCTGCGCGGCGTTGAAGGCGATGTTCGTGGCAAGCGCGGTCTTGCCCATGCCCGGGCGGCCGGCGAGGATCAGCAGATCGGAACGGTGCAGGCCGCCGATCCGCCCGTTGACGCTGTCCAGCCCGGTGGTGATACCGGACAGGTGCCCGCCGGAATTGAGCGCGCGCTCCGCCATCTCGACGGCCATCTTGGTCGCCTGGCCGAACGTCTTGACGCTGCCCTGCTCGCCGCCCTCCTCGGCCACCTTGTAGAGCGCGACCTCCGCTGCCTCGATCTGGCTCTTGGGATCGACCGCCTCGCTGGTATCCAGCGCCAGCTCGACCATCTCCCGGCCGACACCGATCAGTTCGCGCAGCAGCGCCAGATCGTAGATCTGGCTGGCGAAATCGCGCGCGCCGATCAGCGCCGCGCCGCTGCCGGTCAGGTGGCCGAGATAGGAGGGGCCGCCGAGTTCGCGCATCCCCTCGTCCGCATCGAACATGGGGCGCAGCGTCACCGGATTCGCGACCATGTTGCGGTCCGCAAGCCGCAGGATCGCCTCGTAGATGCGGGCGTGGACGGGTTCATGGAAGTGATCGGCGCGCAGCCGGGCCTGAACGTCCTCGACCAGCCGGTTGTCGATCATCAGCGCGCCGAGCAATGCGGCCTCGGCCTCGATGTTGCGGGGCAAGGACGGGGGTTCGGCACCACCGCTGGGGGGCACGAGTCGGATCGGTTCAGCCATGGCCGCCCTTGTCGGCGCGTAACCGCGCCGGCTCAAGCAGCGATCCGCGGCTTATCCCCAGCCGCCCGCGCCGGTGTGGATAATCCACGACGGGGCTTGCGGAGCAACCGTTTCGCTCCAATACACTAAGCATGCTCAGCATCGATCAGAACATCGGCTTCCTGCTGCACGACATTTCACGGCTGATGCGTCATCGGTTCGACGTGCGGGCCCGCGATCTTGGCGTGACGCGGCCGCAGTGGCGCGCGCTCGTCCATCTCGCCCGCAATCCCGGATCCACGCAGAGCGAGCTTGCCGAGTTGCTCGACGTCGAACAGATCACGCTGTGCCGGATGATCGACCGGCTGACGGACGCAGGGCTGGTCGAGCGGCGGCCGGATGCGCGTGACCGGCGGGTGCGGCGGCTGCACCTGTTGCCCCCGGCCATCGCCATCGTCGACGATCTCGCCGCGATCGGCGCCGTGCTGGAGGAGGAAGTGCTCGCGCCGCTCGACCTGGCCGAGCAGGCGCAATTCGCCCGCAGCGTGACGCGGATACTCGACGGCCTGCGCCGCCCCGCCGGCGAACAACCCAGAAGGCAAGTGGCATGAACGATATGAGCCGGGTCGCCGGCGCGCAGGACGATTCGGCGGACGCGGTCGCCGCACCGCGCCGCCCGCGGTGGCGCACGCCGCTGATGCTCGCCGTGCCCCTGCTTCTTGCCGGTACGGGCGGATATTTCTGGCTGAGCGGCGGCACCACGGTATCGACCGACAACGCCCAGGTCGGCGCGCACGTGATTAGCGTCGCGCCGGAAGTGAGTGGCCGGATCGTCGACGTGCGCGTGGCCGAGAATCAGCGGGTGAAAGCCGGCGACCTGTTGTTCAGGATCGACCCCGAGCCGTACCGGATCGCCCTCCTCGAGGCGGACGCGGCGGTGGGCAATGCCCGGCTGGTGATCAGCCAGATGGAGAGCGGCTACACCGCCAAGGTTGCCGACATCGGGGTGCGCGCATCCGACGTGGCCCTCGCGCGGGAGAATTTCCGGCGGCAGAACGAACTGCTGGCACGCGGCTTCACCACGCGGGCGAGCTACGATGCCGCGCAGGCAGCACTCGCGTCGGCGGAGGCGCAGCGGCGATCGGCGGCGGCCGAGGCGCAGTCGGCCCAGGCGATGCTCGGCGCCAGCGCGCAGGGCGGCCACCCGCAGGTCGAGGCGGCGCTCGCCCGCCGCGAGAAGGCTGCACTGGACCTTCGGCGGACGGAGATCCGCGCGCCCGTCAGCGGCATCGTATCGCAGGCGGACAAGCTGCAGCCGGGGGCGATGGCGATGCAGATGCTGAGCGCGGTCAGCCTGGTCGGCGGCGGCGATTACTGGATCGAGGCGAACTTCAAGGAAACCCAGCTCGCCAAGATCCGCGTCGGCCAGCCCGCCGAGGTCGAGATCGATGCCGTTCCCGGCAAGCCGCTGAAGGCGCACGTCATCGGCATCGGCGCGGGCACCGGATCGGAATTCTCGCTGCTGCCGGCGCAGAACGCCTCGGGCAATTGGGTGAAGGTGACCCAACGGGTGCCGGTCCGGCTGAAGCTCGATCAGGCGCCCGCGCGGCCGCTCGTCTCCGGCTGGAGCGCGCACGTCACCGTCGACGTCGGCAGCTGACCCCGCCATCGGCCGCCAGTTTTGCCAATCGCCCCACGCTTCGATAAGCGGGGTCGACGATGGGGGAACCGCGCATCATCGCCGTCGATCTCGACGAGGAAACGATCATCTGGCGC
>NZ_JAQGLK010000151.1 GCF_028292925.1 Sphingomonas bacterium | reverse complement strand
AACTCATCTGTCAGAAAGACAGCTTTCTGGCAGCGGCCAAGGGCGTATCGATCGGCGTGCAGTTCCAGCGGCGGGTGATGACCGGGCTGTTCGGGGGCGAAGGCTTCATCATGCAGAAGCTGGAGGGCGACGGCTGGGTGTTCGTGCAGATGGGCGGCACCGTGATCGAACGCACGCTGGCAGCGGGCGAGGAACTGCACGTCGATACCGGCTGCCTCGCCGCCTACACGCCGGGGGTGGATTTCGATCTGGTCAAGGCCGGCGGGGTGCGCAGCATCCTGTTCGGAGGCGAAGGGCTGTTCTTCGCGCGACTGACCGGGCCGGGCAAGGTGTGGATCCAGTCGCTCCCGTTCTCGCGCCTGGCCGGGCGGATGCTGGCGGCGGCGAGCCCGCGCGGCGGGCAGAATCGTGGTGAGGGGTCGGTGCTGGGCGGTATCGGCGATCTGATCGGCGGCAACGACTAGAAAGACTAGGGCGTTGCCGCCGGCGAACGGCAGGGTTGGCACGCCACGTTCGGCATGCCCCCCGCCGCCCCGCCTGGATCAGTGGCCGTTGATGACCGCGTTCTTTTCCGCGCCGGTCATCGCATCGGCGTTGACGTCGGCGTCGTCGATCGCCTCTTCCCTGGCATCGCCCGCTTCGCGGGTGGCCTCGGCATTGGCTTCCATCATGTCGGCGGCCGGGCCGGACAGGTTATCCGCGGCGGCGTCCATCGCGTCGGCCTTGTTCTCCATGGCCTGCTCCGCCTGATCGCCGAGCTTGTCGTCGCCTTTGCCGCCGCAGGCCGCGAGCAGGAGCAGCGCGGGGGCGAGCGCCCCGACCCAGATATTGCGCATGATGTGTTACCTCTGTGGTTCGTTCCGGCGGTGTAGCGTTCCAGGCGCGGGCCGGTTCCACGGTTCGCCGCATCGCCCGCCCCGGCGCGATGATTGCACCGCGCGCCGAACGCGCCCACATGCGCGGGCATGACAGACAGGACTGCAAACGACGAAGGGGCGATGACGATCCGGCCACGGAGGATCCGGGTCTGAGCGCGCCCGTGGATCCCGCCGGCGCCCCGGCCCGTCGCTCCGCGCTGCGGCTGATCGATGCGGTGCTGCGCCAGGGCCTGCCGCTGGAGGCCGCGCTCGCCCGCGCCACCGAGGATATCGAGCGGGCCGACGATCGTGCGCTGGCCCACGCCATCGCCGCCGAGACGCTGCGCCGGCTGCCCGATCTCGACGCGCTGATCGATTCGGCCACGCCCAAGCCGCTGCCCCACGATGCCAAGGCGCGATCGGTGCTGCGCATCGCGCTCGTCCAGGCGCTCGTCCTCCAGACACCGCCGCATGCGGCGATCGCCACCGTGCTGCCGCTGGTCGAGGGCGGGCCCAAGCGGCTCGTTCACGGCGTGTTCGGCGCGCTGATGCGCAAGGGTGTCACGCTGCCGGAACTGCCTGCGCTGCCCTGGCCCGTCGCCAAGAGGTGGAAGAAGGCGTGGGGGGCGGCCGCCGCCGCCGCCGCGCGGACGACGATCGCCGCGCCACCGCCGCTCGACCTGAGCCTGCGCGATCCGGCCACGACCGAGGAATGGACCGCGCGGCTGGGCGGCACCAGCCTGGCGCCCGGCCATGTCCGGCTGGCGCGCGGGGGCAAGGTTTCCGATCTGCCCGGCTATGACGAAGGCGCATGGTGGGTGCAGGATATCTCCGCCTCGCTGCCCGCGCGGTTGCTGGGTGCAGGCGCGGGCCGCACCGTGCTCGATCTGTGCGCCGCGCCGGGGGGCAAGACGCTCCAGCTGGCGGCGGCGGGGTGGCGGGTGACCGCGCTGGACCAGTCGGAACCGCGGCTTGCCCGCCTCTCCGAAAACCTCGCCCGTACCGGGCTGTCGGCCGATCTGGTCGCCGCCGATGTCATGGCCTGGGACTCCGCGGAGCCGTTCGATGCGGTGCTGCTGGATGCGCCCTGTTCGGCCACCGGCATCTTCCGCCGCCATCCCGACGTGCTGCACCGCGTCCGCGATCGGGCGATCGCCGATCTCGCGGCGGCGCAGGCGGCGATGATCGCCCGCGCCGGCAACTGGGTGAAGCCGGACGGGCGGCTGATCTATTCGGTCTGCTCGCTGGAGCCGTCGGAGGGAGAGGCGGTGGCCGATGCCTTTGCCGGGGATCGCCGCTTCGAGCGCGATCCGGCCCTGCCGGACGAGCTGCCCGCCGGGATCGCGCCGGGCGGCGCCGGGCGGGTGCGCGTGCTGCCCGGCATGCTGGCGGAGGCCGGCGGCGCGGACGGCTTCTTCGTCGCACGCTTCCGCCGCGCGGCCTGACCGGGCGCGCCTCCCCGCTTGCCGGGTCACCGGGCGGGCAGTAAGGCCGAAGCCCTCATGCCCAACCCCGTCCGCATCGCGCCGTCCATCCTCTCCGCCGATTTCGCGCGCCTGGGCGAGGAGGTCCGCGCGATCGACGCCGCCGGGGCCGACTGGATCCACATCGACGTGATGGATGGGCATTTCGTGCCCAACATCACGATGGGGCCGGCCATCGTGAAGGCGATTCGCCCGCACACGACGAAGCCGTTCGACGTCCACCTGATGATCTCGCCGGTTGACGAATATCTGGAGGCCTTCGCCGAGGCGGGCGCGGACACGCTCACCGTCCACCCGGAGGCGGGGCCGCACCTCCACCGCACGATCCAGCGGATCAAGGGGCTGGGCAAGCGGGCCGGCGTGTCGCTGAACCCGGCGACCCCGGCCAAGATGCTCGATTACGTGCTGGAGGAGATCGATCTCGTCCTGGTGATGAGCGTCAATCCGGGCTTCGGCGGGCAGAGCTTCCTCACCAGCCAGCTGCGCAAGATCGAGGCGATCCGCAAGGCGATCGACAAGACCGGCAAGGCGATCGACCTGGAGGTCGACGGCGGAATCGACCAGGAGACGGCAGCCCTGGCGATCGCCGCGGGGGCGGACGCGCTGGTTGCCGGCACCGCCACCTTCCGGGGCGGGCCGGGGGCTTATGCCGCCAACATCGCTGCCCTGAAGGCGGCGTGAGCAACTCCGGGGCACCCGCGCCGGGCAGGGGCCCGAACGGCGACGGCGGCAGCGGCGGCGAAGCGGCAGACGAGGGCATCGAACCCGGCAAGCGGCTGATCCGGGTGAAGGAGGAGGGATCCTCCCTGACCCAGCGGCTTGCGGCGCACCTCCAAAAGCTTGCCTGGCGCACGCCGCTGCACAACCTGCGGCTGCGCGGCCGCTATCCGCTGAAGCTGCTCGGCGTGCCTGAAAATCCGCTGCCCGGAGACAGCCGGGCCGGGGCGGCGATCCTCGGCGGGCGGATCGTCCACGGTGGCGAGACCCTGGATCTCGAGAAGCTGGATTTTTCCAGCACCCCCATGTCCCCGGCGATGGCCGATCATATGCAGAGCTTCGGCTGGCTGCGCGATCTCGCCGCGGCCGCCCCGCGCGAACGCGCCGCCCCCGTCGCCGAGCTGATCCTGCGCAACTGGCT
Organism: Sphingomonas bacterium; assembly: GCF_028292925.1. Lineage (GTDB taxonomy): Bacteria > Pseudomonadota > Alphaproteobacteria > Sphingomonadales > Sphingomonadaceae > JAQGLK01. The sequence goes on along the minus strand of NZ_JAQGLK010000151.1, from coordinate 6,832 downwards.
GGCGACACACGCCACCGACGTGACCGACCCGGCATGGCAGCCGGACCTGTGGGGCCGGCGGCTGCTGGCGTGGTTCGCGCATGCGCCGCTGATCCTTTCCAGCAACGACCATATCTACCGCTCCGCCGTGCTCAACACGCTGGCCCGCGGCGCCCGCCACATCGATCGCAGCGCCGACAAGGCACCCGCCGGCCCGCAGCGGGTGGCGGCGTGGGCGGGGGTCATCGGGGCCGGGCTGCTCGTGCCGGGCGGCGATCCGCGGCTGGCGCATGGCGAGGCGGGGATGGCCCGCGCGCTCGGCACCGCGATGTACGGCGACGGCGGGCTCGCCAACCGATCGCCCGTCGCCCAGCTGGAACTGATCGAGACGCTGGCGCGGTTGCGCGCGGTGTACCAGGTCCGCCGCAAGGAACCTTCCGGGGCGATCTCCCACGCGCTGGCCCGCGCCGTGCCTGCTCTGCAGGGGGTGACGCTGGGCGATGGCGGGCTTTCCAGCTGGCAGGGCGGCGCGCCGATCCCGGCGGCGCGGATCGCCGCCGCAGTCGAGGCGTCCGGCGTGCGCACCCGGCCGCTGCGGCAGGCGCGCGACTGGGGTTATCAGCGGCTCGTCGCGGGGCAGACCACCCTGGTGCTCGATGCCGCACCGCCGCCGATCGCCCGGCTTACCGCAGGCGGCTGCGCCTCGACGCTGGCGTTCGAACTGTCCGACGGGCCGCACCGGCTGATCGTCAATTGCGGAGGCGCCCAGGGCGCGGCGACCCTGCCGGCCGAACTGGCCGAGGCGCTGCGCACCACCGCCGCCCATTCCACCCTGATCCTGGCGGACACCAACTCGACCGCGATCCATGCCGACGGATCGCTCGGCCGCGGCGTCATCGAGGTCGAGCTGGACCGGCAGGAGCTGGACAGCGGCAGCCGCGTCGACGTGAGCCACGACGGCTATGTCCGCCGCCACGGCTTCGTCCATCGCCGCCAGTTGCTGCTGACCGCCGACGGCCGCCAGCTGACCGGCGAGGACGTGCTCACCCCCTCCGGCAGGAAGCGGGCCCGCGATGCGCTGGATTTCACGCTCCGGTTCCATCTCCATCCCCACGTCGAGGTCAGCAGCACGGCCGATGGCATGGGCGCGCTGCTGCGGATCGCGGAAGGGGCGCTGTGGCAGTTCCGCTGTCGCGGCGGTACGCTCACGATCGAGGAAAGCCTGTGGATCGATCGCATCGGCCGGCCGCGCGGGACCAGCCAGATCGTCGTCAGCGGGGCAACGCCGGCGGGTGGCACCAGCATCGGCTGGGTGCTCCGCCGCGCCGGCTGAGCGGTTCCCTTCGCGCGCCTGCCCGGCTAGATGGCCGGCAACCTGATCCACATCAACCGGGGTTGACGATGACCGACGTGAAGATCCGCCGTGCTTTGCTGTCCGTGTTCGACAAAGCGGGGCTCGTCGATCTCGGGCACGCCCTGGCTGGGCACGGCGTGGAGCTCGTTTCCACCGGCGGCAGCGCCGCGGCGCTGCGCGCGGCCGGGCTGGCGGTGCGCGACGTCTCCGAACTGACCGGCTTTCCCGAGATGATGGACGGGCGCGTCAAGACGCTGCACCCGATGGTGCATGGCGGGCTGCTGGCCGTCCGCGACGATCCGGCCCACGCCGCGGCAATGGACGCCCACGGGATCGGTGCGATCGATCTGGTCGTCTCCAACCTGTATCCGTTCGAACGCACCGTTGCGAGCGGCGCGGCCCGCGACGAGATCATCGAGCAGATCGATATCGGTGGCCCGTCGATGGTCCGCTCCGCCGCCAAGAACCACGCCTTCGTCACCATCGTCACCGATCCGGCCGACTATGCCGCGCTCATCGCGGAAATGACTGCGAACGACGGCGCGACCACGCTGGAGACCCGCAAGCTGTTCGCCGCCAAGGCGTTCGCCGCCACCGCGGCCTACGATTCGGCGATCGCCGGCTGGTTCGCGCACGTCGATCAGGGGCAGCGTTTCCCCGATCGCGTGGCGGTGCCGATGATCAAGCAGGCGGAACTGCGCTACGGCGAGAATCCGCACCAGATCGCGGCGCTCTACACCCAGCCCGGCGGCGGCGTGAACGGCATCGGCCAGGCCCGGCAGATCCAGGGCAAGGAGCTCAGCTACAACAATCTCAACGATGCCGATGCCGCGCTGGAGCTGGTCGCCGAGTTTCGCGACGGGCCGCCGACGGTGGTGATCGTCAAGCATGCCAACCCCTGCGGCGTCGCATCTGCCGACACGCTGATCGCCGCCTATGAAGCGGCGTTCGCGTGCGACACGGTTTCCGCGTTCGGCGGCATCATCGCGGTCAACCGCCCGCTCGACGGGCCGACGGCGGAGGCGATCTCCGGCATCTTCACCGAAGTCGTCGCCGCGCCGGATGCGGACGAGGCGGCGCGAGCGGTGTTTGCGCGCAAGAAGAACCTGCGCCTGCTGCTGACCGGCGATCTGCCCGATCCGGCGCGGCGCGGCCGGGCGATGAAGTCGATCGCCGGTGGCTTCCTGATCCAGTCGCGGGACAACGGCACGATCACCGCGGACGATCTGAAGGTGGTGACGCAGCGCCAGCCGACCGAGCAGGAGCTGGCAGACGCGCTGTTCGCCTGGACGATCGCCAAGCACACCAAGTCGAACGCGATCGTCTACGCCAGGGATGGCGCGACGGCGGGGATCGGCGCGGGCCAGATGAACCGGCTGGAATCGGCCCGGATCGCCGCCTGGAAGGCGCGCGACGCCGCCGACAAGGCGGGCTGGGGAACCCCGCGCACGATCGGATCGGCGGTCGCGTCCGACGCCTTCTTCCCGTTCGCAGACGGGCTGCTGGCCGCGGTGGAGGCCGGTGCGACGGCGGTGATCCAGCCCGGCGGATCGATCAAGGATGCCGACGTGATCGCCGCCGCGGACGAGGCCGGGCTGGCGATGATCTTCACCGGCATGCGCCACTTCCGCCACTGAGGCGGAGGTTCGCGGCTAGACGGTCAATCCTTCGAGCAGCCGGGGCAGCGTGCCGGTCTCGCCCCGCGCTTCGGCCATGAACCGTTGGCGCAGCGGCGCGATGCGCTGCACGGCGCCCAGCCCGAAGCGGCGCACCGCCGATGCTGTGCGCCCGCGCACCCCGAACAGCCGCGTCAGCCCGTCCGTCGCCGCGGCGACCAGGAAGGTATCGAGCCCGCGCCACCTTTCGTAGCGGGCAAGCAGTTGCGCGTCGCCGAGATCCAGCCCGAGCCGTGCGCCTTCGACGAGCACCTGGGTCAGCGCCGCGACATCGCGGAAGCCGAGGTTCAGGCCCTGGCCGGCGATCGGGTGGATGCCATGCGCGGCATCGCCGACCAGCGCGAGCCGCTCGGCCGTGATCTTCGCGGCATGGTGGAAGCCGAGCGGGTAGCTGGATCGTGGGCCGGCCATGGCCATCGCCCCCAGCCGGCCGCCGCACCGTTTCTCCGCCTCGGCGGCAAAGGCGCGCTCCGGCAGAGCGAGCGTCGCCGGGGCGTCCGCCGCGTTCACGGTCCAGACGATCGCGGAGCGGTGCCGCCCCTCCGCATCGTTCAGCATCGGCAGGATTGCGAACGGCCCGGCGGGGTAGAAGATTTCGTGCGCGACGTTGCCGTGCGGCAGCGCATGGCTGACCGATGCGATCATCGCGACATGATCGTAGCGCCACCGTGCCACCCGGATGCCCGACGATTCGCGCGTGGGCGACGCCCGCCCCTCCGCACCGATCAGCAAGGGCGCGGCGATCCACTTCCCCTCGCTCAGCCGCACGCGGACGCCCGCGGCATCGCGCAACACTTCCTCCGCCCGCGACTGCATGTGCAGGGTCACGCGCGGCGCATCCGCCGCGGCGGCATGCAGGGCGGCGCGCAGCACGCGATTCTCGAACATGATGCCGAGCGGGCCGTCCGCGGCATCCGGCTCGAACGAAAGCCCGCCGGGGGCGATCCCCTCGCTCACCTCGATCGACCGGATCGGACAGCCGAGCCCGGCCAGCCTGTCGCCGATCCCGATCGCCTCCAGCATCCGCCACGACGCGCTGGCAACCGCAGAGGCGCGCCCGTCGAAACCCGCGGCCAGCGTCGCTGCGGGATCCGCCGGATCGACGACCGCGGCGGTCAGCCCGTGCGCGTCCAGCGCCGTCGCCAGCGTGAGCCCTACCAGGCCGCCGCCCAGGATGATGACGTCGTATCTCTCCATGCGCTTCAGATGCGCCCGGCGCGGCGGCTTCGCAACCGTCGGCAGCGCCCGGGTTGACCGGGTAACGCCCCGGAGCGCATTGTCGCGCATCGGGTGAGTTCGGGGTTGGGGACATCGATGGCGAGCGGCAGCATCGCGGCGCAGGGGCCGGCGTGGCGAGACACCGCGAAGCGGGCGGCGGTACGCAGCGGATCGATGGCGGGGGGCATCGCCCTCCTTCTTCTGGTGCTCGTCCTGGCCTTTGCGCTCGCCACCTACCATTCCGTCGATCCTTCGATGAACACCGCTGCGGTGGGGCCGACGCACAACGTGCTCGGCACGCCCGGCGCGTGGACGGCGGATATCCTGCTCACCCTGTTCGGGCCGCCCGCGGCGCTCCTGCTGCCGCTGCTGATACTGTTCGGGCTGCGGCTGTGGCGCGGCGTGCCGATCCGCGGCTGGAAGCGGTCGATTGCGATGTCGCTGGGCGGAATCGCCCTGTTAGGCGCCGCGCTGGCGCTGCTGCGCGGCGGATCGGTGGATGGATTGCCCGGCGGCTGGGGCGGCGGCATCGGTATCGCGCTGTCCGGCCTGGTCGATATGGCGCTGGCACCGATCCCGCATCCGCTGTGGGCCAAGGGCGCGCGAATCGCGGCGATGGCCATGATCGGCACTGGCGGGCTGGTATCGTGGGGCCTGGCGCTGGGGCTGGACGAGGCCGAGCGGGGCTGGCTCTTCCGCCGCGGTTCGTCCGGTGCCTCCGCCCCGGCTGCCGCGGAGCGCAGCAGCGCCCCCGCGCAGCCGCGTGCGCCACGCCCTGTCGCCACCGCCCCCGATTCGCCGCCGCCGGTGATCAGCACGCCCGCACCCCGGATCAGCCCGCGCACGCCGCAGCGCGACCGGCAGACCAAGCTGGATCTGCGCGACACCTACACGCTGCCCTCGCTGGACCTGCTCGCCCCCGCCCCGCCGCCGACCGGGAAGGCGATCGACCGCGCCGGGCTGGAGCGTAACGCCCGTCTGCTCGAATCCGTGCTGGACGACTTCCACGTCAAGGGCCGCATCGTCGAGATCCGCCCCGGCCCCGTCGTCACGATGTACGAACTGGAGCCGGCCGCCGGCATCAAGGCCAGCCGCGTCATCCAGCTGGCGGACGACATCGCCCGCAACATGAGCGCGCTTTCCGCCCGTGTCGCCACGATCCCCGGCCGCACCGTGATCGGCATCGAACTGCCCAACGCGCACCGCGAATCGGTCGTCCTGTCCGAACTGGTCGGCAGCCAGGGGTATGAGGATCAGGTGGCGCAGCTGCCGATCATCCTGGGCAAGAACATCGCCGGCGATCCGGTAATCGCCGATCTGGCGCCGATGCCCCACCTGCTCGTCGCCGGCACCACCGGCTCCGGCAAGTCGGTCGGCCTGAACTGCATGATCCTGTCCCTGCTCTACCGGCTGACGCCCGAGCAATGCCGGATGATCATGATCGATCCGAAGATGCTGGAACTGAGCATCTACGACGACATCCCGCACCTCCTCTCGCCGGTGGTGACCGAGCCGGCCAAGGCGATCCGCGCGCTGAAGTGGGCGGTCGAGCAGATGGAGGAACGCTACCGGATGATGGCGTCGGTCGGCGTGCGCGGCCTCGGCTCGTTCAACGAGAAGGTGCGCGGCGCAAAGGCCAAGGGCCAGCCGCTCGGCCGCAAGGTGCAGACCGGCTACGATGCCGAGACCGGCCAGCCGACCTATGAGGAAGAGAAGTTCGAATACGAGCCGCTCCCCCAGATCGTCATCATCGTCGACGAGCTGGCCGACCTGATGATGACCGCCGGCAAGGAGGTCGAGTTCCTCATCCAGCGGCTGGCGCAGAAGGCGCGCGCCGCCGGCATTCACCTGATCATGGCGACGCAGCGCCCCTCGGTCGACGTCATCACCGGCGTGATCAAGGCGAACCTGCCGACCCGGATCTCGTTCCAGGTCACCTCCAAAATCGATTCGCGCACCATCCTCGGCGAGCAGGGCGCCGAGCAACTGCTCGGCAAGGGCGACATGCTCTACATGCCCGGTGGCAAGCAGATCGTGCGCGTCCACGGCCCGTTCGTCAGCGATGAGGAAGTAAAGGCAGTTGCCGACCACTGGCGCGCGCAGGGACGCCCCGATTATATCCAGGCAGTCACCGAGGAGCCCGAGGACGGTGGCTACGCGCTCGATGGTGCACCGTCGGGTGAGGACAGCGCTGAGGATCAGGCCTATCGCAAGGCACGGCAGCTGGTGGCCGAATCACAAAAGGCGTCGACCAGTTGGCTCCAGCGCCAGTTGCGAGTCGGCTATAACAGCGCGGCGCGGTTGATCGAACGAATGGAAACCGATGGGCTGGTCAGCCGCCCGGATCACGTCGGACGCCGCGAGGTGTTGATGGATACCGAAGGTCGGCAGCTTTAAGCGGTTCAGAGCGCGTTAAAGCGTGCCTATCTAGCCTGCTGCAACGATTCAATCTGGAGAGTTTCGCGTGATCTATCGCATGTTAGCGCCATTTGCGCTGGTCGCCACCGTTGCCGGTGCGCAAATTGCGCCCGTCGTAAATCCCGATCTGGCCGCAGTTTCGGCGCATCTGAAGGCAGTGCGGACGATGACCGCCGACTTCACCCAG
>NZ_JAQGLK010000140.1 GCF_028292925.1 Sphingomonas bacterium | reverse complement strand
AGGGGTATGCGAGCAAGAACCGCGTGCTGGGCCTGAAACGCTCCGGCGCTGCGCTGGAGGGGGATGCCGGCGCCTACGCGGCCGAGATCGCGCGGTTGCGCCAGAGCGCCGCCCAGGCCCGGTTCGGGATGGCCGAGGACCGCGAGAAGATCGCCGAGGCCGTCGCCGAGCGGCTGCGTCAGGCCCGCGCCGAATTACAGGGGCTGCTGCCCCAGTGGCGGATCGCGCGCGACGCGCTGGCGCAGATCGAGGTGCGCGCGCCGGTCGCCGGATCGGTGGTGGCGCTGCGGGTGCACACGGTGGGCGGTGTCGTCCAGCCCGGCGCCACCCTGATGGAGGTGGTGCCGGCCAACCGATCGTTGACGATCGAGGCGCAGGTTGCCCCGGCCGACGTCAACCAGATCCGGATCGGCCAGACGGCCAACGTCCGCGTGCCCTCGATCCACGATCGGCGGGTGCCGACGATCCGCGGCCGGGTGACGCGTATCTCGGCCGACAGCCTGGTCGACGAGCGGACCGGGCGCAGCTTCTACACCGCATCCGTGCTGGTGCCCGGCGCCGCCTTCGACACGCTTCGCCGCTCTGCCGGACTGGCAGGAAGGCTGAGGCCGGGCACGCCGGTCGAGGTTCAGGTGCCGCTCCGGGCGCGCACCGCGCTCCAGTTCTGGCTCGAGCCGCTCGTCCAGACGCTGTCCCGCGCGGGCGGCGAGCGGTGACGGGCACATGACAATGCGCAGCATATAACAAGGAGGACGGGTCGATGGCGTATTACAACTATTACGGGCAGATCATGCCGACGAGCCCCTGGTCGTCGAACACGATCGCCGGGGGCACTTCGGCGAGCGCAGCGAACACGGTGCTGAGCGGCGGGGGCGGGGACGACAACTTCGTCCCCAATGCCGCCCGTACGGCGATCGGCGGCGGCGGCAACGACATGTACCAGTATGTCACCATGGCGAAGAAGGTGATCGAGGCGGCGAATGGCGGCACCGATACGGTGTACGTCAACGGCAACTACGTGATGCCGGATCATGTCGAGAACCTCGTCGTCTGGTACGCGCCGGTAGCGATCGGCAATGCCGGCGCCAACCTGATGATCGGCAGCGGCGCGGCCGAGGCCATCAACGGCGCGGGTGGCAACGACGTGCTGGTCGGCGGCGGCGGGCACGACGTGTTCCGCTTCGATGCGGGTTCGGGCTATGATGTCGTGAGCGACTTCGCGGCTTCGGGTGCGAACAGCGACCTGATCCGGCTGGCCGGCTACAAGCAGTTCACCAGTTTCGCGCAGGTGAAGGCGGCGATGACGCAGAGCGGCAGCGACGTGATCCTGAAGCTGGACGCGAACAATGCCGTCAAGTTCAGCGGCCATGCCATCGCCGATTTCACCGCTGCCAACTTCCAGATGAAACTGGATATCGGCGCCTACAAACTGACCTTTGCCGATGAGTTCGACGCGCTGAGCCTGTGGGACGGGGCCAGCACCGGCGTGTGGCGGAGCGACTATGGCTATGGCTCCACCCGGGACTCGCTCAACTCGCGGACGTTGCAGGGGAGCAGCGGCGAGCAGGAGATCTACATCGATCCGATGATGAAGGGGGCAGGGGGCGAGGCGATCGGCATCTCGCCATTCTCCGTCGCCAACGGGGTGCTGAAGATCACCGCCACGCCGACCCCGGCCGAGCTGAAGTCGCAGCTGTACGACATGAACTATGTGTCGGGCCTGCTCACCACCAAGCAGTCGTTCGCGCAGCAATACGGTTATTTCGAAGCGCGGATGGACGTGCCGGAGGGCAGCGGGCTGTGGCCGGCCTTCTGGCTGCTGCCTGCCAGCGGCGCATGGCCGCCCGAGATCGACGTGATGGAGGGTTATGGCGGCCCGGAATCGGTTTTCACCGTGCACAGCAAGGCAAGCGGATCGCACACGCAGGCGGGGCTGACCGACTATGATCCGGGCATCCTCACCGGCTTTCACACCTATGGCATGCTGTGGACTGCCGAGACGATCAGCTGGTATCTGGACGGGGTGAAGATCCACGAGCAGCCGACCCCGGCGGATCTGCACCAGCCGATGTACATGCTCGTCAACATGGCCGTCACCGCCAATGCCCCGGCAGGAACCACCGGCGAACTCGATATCGACTACATCCGCGCCTATGCGCTGCCCGAGGCGCCGGCGACGATCCAGAAGTTCGTTGGCGGCGGCGGCGACGACGTTTTCAAGGTCGACCATGTCCAGGACAGCATCGTCGAGCGGGCGGACGGCGGCACGGACCGCGTTGAAGCGACCGTGGATTATACGCTGCCCGCCAATGTCGAGGATCTCACGCTCAAGGGATCGGCGATCACCGGCATCGGCAACGGGCGCGCCAACACGCTGATCGGCAACGCGCTCGACAACCGGCTGGAGGGCGGCGCGGGCAAGGACGTCCTGAATGGCGGCGGCGGCGCGGACCGGATGAGCGGCGGCGCCGGGAACGACACCTACCATGTCGACAATGCGGGCGATCAGGCGATCGAGGCGGCCGACAAGGGCATCGACGCGGTGTTTGCCGCAATCGACTATACGCTGCCCGTGAACGTCGAGGATCTGACGCTGACCGGAAGTGCGATCCGCGGCACCGGCAACGCGCTGGCCAACAGGATCACCGGCAATGTGCTGGACAACCGCATCGATGGCGGCGCCGGGAACGATGTGTTGACGGGCGGCGGCGGGGACGACCTGTTCGTGTTCGGGCGCGGATTCGGCAAGGACGTGATAGCCGACTTCGATGTCGGCCACGACGGAATCGACTGGACCGCGCTGGCCGGGCAAGCGCCCAGGATCGCCGCGTCGGGAGGCGGATCGATCGTGTCGTTCGGCGCCGATACGATCACCCTGCTCGGCGTCACCCCCGCGGAGCTTGCGGCCCACCACGTTTTCGGCTGATCGGGCGGGTTGACGGGGCCGTCGCCCCGTCAACCGTTCCGCGGCCGGCAAGGCATGTCGGCGCGGGGCACTGCAACTCGGGCGCGCGGCAGTGCAGCGGAACCGACGCGGGGGCGCACCGGCGAGCGCAGGAAGCCGCCCAACACAGGCAGGCGGGAGGGCGGCGCAGGCCCCGCAGGCCCCGCGGGCATGGCGGCTCAGGCGGCTGCGACGATCAGTAGGAGCCGCGCCCACCCACGACCGCGGGCACCGTCGCAAGCAGGATGCTCATGTCGAGACGCAGCGATTTGGCGCGGGCATAGGCCACATCCATCGCGACACGGCGGCGATAGCTGGTGTTGCTGCGGCCGCTCACCTGCCAAAGCCCGGTCAGGCCGGGCTTCACGCTGGCATAGCTGCCGAGATAGCGGCCGTAGCGGGCGATCTCGCCGACGACGATCGGGCGCGGGCCGACCAGGCTCATCTCGCCCCGCAGTACGTTGAAGAACTGGGGCAGTTCGTCCAGGCTGCTCCGGCGCAGGAAGTTGCCGATGCGGGTGATGCGCGGATCGCGGCGCAGCTTGTGATCGCGCAGCCATTCGCGCTGGGCCTCCGGATCGGTGGCGAGCAGTTCCTGCAGCCGGTGTTCGGCATCGACGACCATCGAACGGAACTTGTAGCAGGTGAACATCCGCCCGCCGCGGCCGATACGCTGCTGCCCGAAGAACACGCTGCCGCGGCTGGTAACCAGCACGAGCAGCGCGATAAAGATCAGCAGCGGCAGAAAGAACAGCAGCGCACCCGCCGCCCCGACGATGTCGATGAGGCGCATGGCGAGTGCATCGCGGCGCTGGGGCTGATCTTCCGCCAGCGACATTCCGGGTATGTACGCTGCGGCCCGGTGAAGGCTGCTATCGTTGGCCAAGGTGTGCACGTCGCTCCCCCTTTTGGTGGCAAACCATGTGGCCGCTGCGGTGCAACATGATTATGGAACGACTTAAAGTTGATCACAAGATCATAGTCCTTTGACTGGTCCATTCCGGCCGGAACCAAGTCCACTCTGGATACGCTCCACCGATAACCACCACATTTCCAGAATCGGTGGAACATCATGGGCGGTGGAACCTCTGTGATCCCATTAACAACATTGTATAATCCATTAAGACGCGGAACTGCCCGGAGGGTTACTGGTTCTGGCGTGTCGTGTTCGGTGCATGCCGGGAATGGGTGGGGTTTTATTCGGTCCGCACGGCTGCGGCGCCCGGTTGGAACGGTTTTATTAATCCTTTGGCCGGAAGGTCTCCTGCATAGACAAAGCCTTGGCC
>NZ_JAQGLK010000016.1 GCF_028292925.1 Sphingomonas bacterium | reverse complement strand
CTGGCGGGGAGAAAGCCCGGCGGGGGTCCGGCGGCGCCGGGGCGACAGGGCGGCGGCCGGGCGTGTCACTTGGCCAGGCCAGCATCGCCGTTCGCCCCCCGATCCAGACGGTGACGACGACGATCAGAAAACGCAGCGGCGGCCCCGGCGATTTCACTCCGCCGGCACCGCGTCGGGAAAGACGTGGCCGGTCTTGTCCCACGCCGCCGGCCGCTGCGCGCGGATGCCGAGATACTGGAACACGGCACGCCGCGCGGCCATCATCGCCACGATGTTGCCGACGATCATCCGCGGCATGCTGCGTGCCGCCTCGCCCCAGCCATAGGCCTGCCGCACCATCGCCGCCCGCATCGCCACCCGCCATACCATCAGGGCCAGATTGATCTGCAACAGCAGCGCCAGTCCGGCGCCGAAGGGCACCCGCACCGGCCGATCGAACGCATAGTCCCACGCCAGCACCGCCAGCTCGAGCAGCAGCGCGGCATATGCGGTCGCCAGGATCAAAGCCGCCAGCACGGCACGGCGATCGCGCAGCCGCATCCAGCTTTCGGCAATGCCGCCGCTCCAGCCCAGCCGGTCCCAGCCCGAAAGCGCGATGCCCGTCAGCCAGCGCGTCTTCTGGCGCACCGCCGTCGCCAGCGTCGCGGGAAAATAAGCGCGCACCGCCACCAGCGATCGCCCGCCTGCCGCGGGCAGCCGCACGAAGATGCCGCGCATGCCGAAATCGCCGAGCTTCAGCCCGATCTCATAATCCTCGGTCAGGCTGTCGGCGTCGAACGGATCGCCGCCGCCGGCATCGGCAATCCTGCCGATCGCCGCGCGGGACAGCGCGCAGCCCACCCCGGCAGAGGGTATGCCGGCGCCGATCGCCTCGCGCACCACCAGCTGCTTGCCATGCGCCTCGGCGAACTCGTCGCAATAATGGCCCGAGATCCAGCGCGACGCGCGATCGACCAGCGGCAGCACCGGCAGCTGGACGAGATCGAACCGCTCGATCAACGTGTCGAACAGCTTGAGCTCGCCCGAATGGACGACATCCTCCGCATCGTGGAGCACGACCGCCTTGTACGCCACCCGCGCCCGCGCCTCGTCTTCCAGCAAGGCGTGCCAGATCTGGTTGAGGCAGTCCGCCTTGGTCGTCGGCCCCAGCCGGTCGCCGACGACGAGCCGCACCCGCCGGTCATGCCGCGCGACCTTGTCGACCGCGGCGATCGTCGCGGGATCGTTCGGATAGGTGCCGACATAGATGCGGTAATCGTCGTGGTCGAACGTCGCCAGCGCATGGCGCAACATCGATCCGATCACCGCCGATTCGTCCCACGCGCCGATCAGCACGGCGATCCGCCCCGGCGCGGCGGGCGCCGCCAGCGTCGAAATCGTCGCGCGCGGATGCAGGGTGCCGACGCGGCGGATTCCCCGCCCGATCCAGATGAGATCGACCAGCAGGTCGTCCAGCCCGCCGACCAGCAGCCCGACCGCCGCGAACAGCAGCAGCTCGTGCGCTGCCGCCTGCAGCAGCCAATATGCCGCGTCCGCCATCGCCCAAGCCCCCGCTATGGACGAATGAATTACCCGAATCGGTGGAATATCAAAGCAAAGACCAGGGTAAACGGCCCCCGAGGGATCGCTTATTCCCGCCAAAGCCGTGCTACCGCCGCGCGCCTTGCGCGCGCGGAGGCCGCCCGCCGGTCTCAAGGCCGGAAGGCGGAGGCCGATCCTGCCGATACGCCTGCGGCCGCAGCGGTTCCGGTGGCGACCATGCCACCGGCGGATCGCGCGTCAGCGGGGTATCAGAGCTTGCCCGTCAGCTCCGGCACGATCGTGAACAGATCGCCGACCAGCCCGATATCGGCGACCTGGAAGATCGCCGCATCCTCGTCCTTGTTGATCGCGATGATGACCTTGGAATCCTTCATCCCCGCCAGATGCTGGATCGCGCCGGAAATGCCGACCGCGACATAGACTTCCGGGGCGACGATCTTGCCGGTCTGGCCGACCTGATAATCGTTCGGTGCATAGCCGGCATCCACCGCCGCACGGCTGGCGCCGACGGCGGCGTGCAGCTTGTCCGCCAGCGGATCGATCAGCGCATGGAACTGCTCGGCCGATCCCAGCGCGCGGCCGCCGGATACGATGATGTTGGCACTGGTCAGCTCCGGCCGGTCGGACGCGGTCGTCTCGCACCCGACGAAGGCGGACAGGCCGGAGGCGGGGGTTGCCGCGACATCCTCGATGGTCGCGCTGCCGCCCTCCGCATCGGCCTTGGCGAAGGCCGTGCCGCGCACCGTCAGCACCTTCTTGGCATCGGACGATCGCACCGTGGCGACCGCGTTGCCGGCATAGATCGGCCGGGTAAACGTATCCGCCCCCTCGATCGAGAGCACGTCGGACACCTGCATCACGTCCAGCAAGGCGGCGACGCGCGGCGCCACGTTCTTGCCGTTGGAGGTGGCGTTGCACAGCAGGGCGTCATAGCCGCCCATCAGCGATACGATCAGATCGGCGGCATTCTCCGCCAGCATCTGCGCATAGGCGGCGTCGTCGGCGACGAGCACCTTGGCGACACCCGCCACCTTGGCCGCCGCCTCGGCCGCGGCGCGCACCTCGGCCCCCTCGCCCGCAACCAGCGCGTGGACCTCGCCCAGCTGCGCCGCGGCGGTCAGGGTGGAAAGGGTGGCATCCTTCAGCCGGCCCTCGCCATGCTCGATCAGCACCAGCACGCTCATTGCGCGATCCCCATGTCCTTCAGCTTGTCGACCAGCGCATCGACGTCCGCCACCTTGATCCCGGCCATCCGCTTGGACGGCTCGGCCACCTTGAGCGTCGTCAGCCGGGGCGCGATATCCACGCCGAAATCGGCGGGAGTCTTCTGGGCCAGCGGCTTGGCTTTGGCCTTCATGATATTCGGCAGCGATGCATAGCGCGGCTCGTTCAGCCGCAGGTCGGTCGTCACGATCGCCGGCAGCTTGAGCGCGATCGTCTCCAGCCCGCCATCGACCTCGCGGGTGACGTTCACCGTATCGCCGGTCACCTCGACCTTGCTGGCGAACGTGCCCTGCGCCCAGCCGAGCAAGGCCGCCAGCATCTGCCCGGTCTGGTTGGCATCGTCGTCGATCGCCTGCTTGCCCAGAATGACCATCCCCGGCGCTTCCTCGCCGACGATGCCCTTGAGGATCTTGGCGACGGCGAGCGGCTCGACCTCGGCGTCCGTCGTCACCAGGATCGCCCGATCCGCGCCCATCGCGAGCGCGGTGCGCAGCGTCTCCTGCGCCTTCGCCGGCCCGATCGAGACGGCGACGACCTCGGTCGCCACGCCCTTTTCCTTCAGGCGAATGGCTTCCTCGACGGCAATCTCGTCGAACGGGTTCATGCTCATCTTGACGTTGGCCAGGTCGATACCCGAACCGTCCATCTTGATGCGCGGCTTGACGTTATAGTCGATCACCCGCTTCACGGGCACCAGGATCTTCATTGCATCCTACTCCTCACGCGCGGGCAGCGGCGGCTCAGGCCGCCTGCTTCACCTGCGCGACGATCTTCCTCGCGGCGTCGCCCAGATCGTTGGCGGAAACGATCGGCAGGCCCGAATTGGCCAGGATCGCCTTGCCCTCGTCCACGTTCGTGCCTTCGAGCCGCACGACCAGCGGCACCGAAAGGTTCACTTCCTTCGCCGCCGCGACGATGCCGTCGGCGATGATGTCGCACTTCATGATGCCGCCGAAGATGTTGACCAGGATCCCCTTGACGGCCGGATCGGCCAGGATGATCTTGAACGCCGCGGTCACCTTCTCCTTCGATGCGCCGCCGCCGACGTCGAGGAAGTTGGCCGGGAACGCGCCGTTCAGCTTGATGATGTCCATCGTCGCCATCGCCAGGCCGGCACCGTTGACCATGCAGCCGATGTCGCCATCCAGCTTGATGTACGCCAGGTCGTAGTTCGACGCCTCGACTTCGGCGGGATCCTCCTCGGTCAGGTCGCGCAGCTCGGCGAGGTCCTTGTGGCGGAACATCGCGTTCGAATCGAAGCTGACCTTGGCGTCCAGCACCTGCAGCTTGCCGGCGGCGATCGCCAGCGGGTTGATCTCGATCTGCGCGGCATCGGTGCCGAGGAACGCGTCGTACAGCTTGGCGGTCACGCTCGCCGCCTGCTTGGCGAGATCGCCGGTC
Organism: Sphingomonas bacterium; assembly: GCF_028292925.1. GTDB lineage: Bacteria > Pseudomonadota > Alphaproteobacteria > Sphingomonadales > Sphingomonadaceae > JAQGLK01. The sequence continues at coordinate 554 of NZ_JAQGLK010000016.1, read as the reverse complement.
AGGCCGAGGGCCTTGGCGACGGCGCGGCCATGATGCGGCTGCAGCCCGGTCGCGGGGTCGACGGTGATGGTGTGGATCTTCTCCGGGCTGTCATGCGCCACGTCCTCGATGCTCATCCCGCCCTCGGTCGAGGCGACGATCGCGATCCGGCCGCTGTCGCGGTCGACCAGCAGGGCGAGGTAGAATTCCTTGTCGATGTCGACGCCGTCGGTCACGTACAGGCGGTTGACCTGCTTGCCGGCGTCGCCGGTCTGGATCGTCACCAGCGTATTGCCCAGCATGTCGGTCGCTGCGGCGCGAACCTCCTCGGGGGTCTTGGCCAGGCGGACGCCGCCCTTCGCATCGGGGCCGAGTTCCTTGAACTTGCCCTTGCCGCGGCCGCCTGCATGGATCTGTGCCTTGACGACGTAGAGCGGCCCGGGGAGCCGGTCGGTGGCGGCAACCGCCTCCTCGACGCTCATCGCCGGAATGCCGGTCGGAACGGGCACGCCGTACTTCGCCAGCAATTCCTTGGCCTGATATTCGTGAATGTTCATGGGCGCGGGCCTTCCCGA
>NZ_JAQGLK010000014.1 GCF_028292925.1 Sphingomonas bacterium | reverse complement strand
GCGGTGCCGCAGCCGACGATCACCACCCGCTCCACGTCGGCCAGGTCGTAATCCATCTGAGGCAGGGCGACCTTGCCCTCCAGCGGGCGCAGATACGAACCGAGCGTCTGGGCTACGACGATCGGCTGCTCGTAAATCTCCTTGAGCATGAAGTGACGATGATTGCCCTTGTCGATCATCGCCCCGGTCACGCCGGACACCGTGACCGGCCGCTCCACCGGGCGATCCTGGCTGTCGTATATCTGCGTGCCCTCGCGGGTGATGACCACCCAGTCGCCCTCCTCCAGGTAGGCGATGCGCTGCGTGAGCGGCGCCAGCGCCAGCGCGTCGGAACCGAGATACGTCTCCCCCTCGCCATAGCCGACGACCAGCGGCGAGCCGAGGCGGGCGCCGATCAGCAGATCGGGATGCTGGCGAAACAGGATGGCCAGCGCGAACGCGCCGTGCAGCCGCTTCAGGCTGGCGGCGACCGCGGCGGCGGGTGCCACCCCTTGTTCGATCTGGGCGGAGATCAGATGGGCGACGACCTCGCTGTCGGTCTGGCTGGTAAAGACCCGGCCCTGCGCGGCAAGTTCCTCCCGCAAGCTCTTGAAGTTCTCGATAATTCCATTGTGGACGAGGGCGACTTCCCGGGTGGCATGGGGATGCGCATTGTCTTCGGTCGGCGCACCGTGGGTCGCCCAGCGGGTGTGGGCGATCCCGACATGGCCGGCCAGCGGATCGGCCGCCAGCCGAACCGCCAGATTGTCCAGCTTGCCCGGCGCCCGGCGGCGATCGAGAATGCCGTCGTGGATCGTGCAGATGCCCGCCGAGTCGTAGCCGCGATATTCCAGCCGCCGCAGCCCCTCGACCAGCCGGGGCGTGACCTCCTGCCGGCCCAAAATTCCCACGATCCCGCACATCGTCGACTATCCTTGTACCCGGCCCTGTACCCGGCCACCCGCACTACTGCCGGCGGGCCGCTTCCGTCCCTACTTCGCCTGCTTGCGCGTCGCCATCATCTCGCGGAAGCGGCGCGCCCAGCCGGGCCTTTCCCGTTGCTCGGCGCGGGCAAGCCCGAGCGCATCCGGCGCCACGTCGCGCGTCACGACCGATCCGGCACCGACGATGGCCCCCGCCCCGATCGACACGGGCGCGACCAGCGCACTGTTCGAGCCCACGAACGCGCCGGCGCCGACCCTCGTCTGATATTTTAGGAAACCGTCATAATTGCAGGTGATCGTGCCGGCACCGATGTTGGCGCCCTCGCCGATCTCGGCATCGCCCAGGTAGCTCAGGTGGTTGGCCTTTGCCCGCGCCCCGAGCCGCGCCTTCTTGATCTCGACGAAATTGCCCACCTTTGCGCCCGCGCCGATCTCCGCGCCGGGGCGCAACCGCGCGAACGGGCCGATCGTCGCTCCCTCCGCGATGGTCGCGCCCTCGATGTGGCTGAAGGCGTGGAGGACGGCGCCGTCCGCGACGCGCACTCCGGGGCCGAAGATCACGTTCGGCTCGATCGTCACGTCGCGGCCGATCACGGTGTCGTGCGCGAACCACACCGTCTCGGGCGCGATCAGGGTTGCCCCCTCGGCCATCGCCGCCTCGCGCCGCCGCTGCTGCCACGCCGCTTCGACGGCGGCGAGTTCGCCGCGGCTGTTGACGCCGGCAACTTCCCACGCCTCGACCTCGATCACCGCGGAGGCCCGGCCATCCGCTGCGGCCAACATCACCACGTCGGGCAGATAATATTCGCCGGCCGCATTGTCGTTGCCGATCCGGCTGAGCAGCGCCCACAGATCCCGTGCGCGCATCGCAAGAAGGCCGGAGTTACAAAGGTTTACGGACCGCTCCTCAGCGGTGGCGTCCTTATGCTCCACCATCTTGAGAATGGTGCCGTCGTCGCGGGCGATCACCCGCCCGTAGCTGAGCGGATCGGCCGGGCGGAAGGCCAGTACCACCGCCGCGGGCGCATCCTGCGCATTCAGCCGATCGAGCATCCGCGCCATCGTCTCCGCGCGGACCAGCGGCACATCTCCGTAGAGGACGAGAACGTCGCCGTCGAAATCGGGCAGCGACCGCGCGGCCTGGGCCACCGCATGCCCGGTGCCGAGCTGCTCGGCCTGCACGACCACGGTTGCGCCGTCCCGTGTGGCGAGCGGCTCGACCTGCTCGCGCCCCGCGCCGACGACAACGATCTTTGCCGCCGGGCGCAGCGCCTCCACGCTGCCCAGCAGCTGCGCCAGCATCGGCCGGCCGGCAATCGGGTGCAGCACCTTGTGCACGGCCGAACGCATTCGCGTGCCCTTGCCGGCGGCAAGGATCACCGCGGCAAAAGAATGCGGGAGAGCGGCTGGTAGCGGTTCGGTCACAAGGAGCGCCCTGCCACGGAAAGCTTGCCAATTCCATATTGGCCCGCGCACAGGATCGCCGGCATGATCACCTTCCCGTTCCAAGTCGTCGCCTTCGATCTAGATGGCACCCTGGCCGATACCGCGCCCGATCTCACCGCCTCGCTGAACCATGCGCTCGCCGAACTCGGCCGCCCCGGCGTACCGCACGAATCCGTGCGGCACATGGTCGGCCACGGCGCGCGGGCGCTGCTCGAGAAGGGCCTCGCAGCGACAGGCGGCGCGAGCCCCGAACTTGTCGAGCGCGGGTTCCCGATCTTCCTCGACTATTACGAGCATCACATCGCGGACGAGACCCGGCCTTATCCTGGCGTGGAGGCGGCGATGGACGTGCTGGCGGCGCGCGGGGTCACGCTGGCGGTGTGCACCAACAAGCTCGAGTCGCTGGCGCGCGAGCTGGTCGCGGCGCTGGGATGGACCGATCGCTTCGCCGCGATTGTCGGCGGCGATACGCTGCCCGTCCGCAAGCCCGATCCGGCCCCGTTGTTCGCGGCGATCGCGGCGGCCGGCGGCGGACGCGCCGCCTTCGTGGGTGATTCGATCACCGACACGGATACGGCCCGGGCAGCGGCGATACCCTGTGTCGCGGTCAGCTTCGGCTTTGCGGACCGCCCCCCCGAACAGCTTGGCGCCGATCTGCTGATCGATCATTTCGACGACCTGATCGGCGCGCTGGAGCAGCTCGGCAGCCGGTAACACGGCCGCGGTTCAGGCGCCCTTGCGCGCCTTGGTCCAGAGATGCCGGGCGAGCATCGCCGGCGGCATGCGCAGCCAGTGCGACCGGATGTAGAAACCGAAGCGCAAGCCACGGTCGCGTTCCCGGCCCCAGCCATCCCTTGCGAGCAGGCGCCGTCGGAACAGCCCATCGGCGACCCGCCAGCGCCCGGCGAGTGCGGCATCCACCGGGGTCGCGTAGATCGCCCGCGCCAGCCGCAATGCCCGGGCGACCGCCGGCAAAAGCTGGTGGAGCTGCGCGCGACCGCCAAGTTCTTCCCAGAAGCCGGGGCGTTCGGCAAACTGGCGCACCAGCCGGTCGATATCCCACAGGTTGCGAAGTCCCCCGGCCAAGTCCCCGTCTGCAAACAGATGCGTGGCGGAGTGCACAACCATGTCCGCGGGTGAAAGGATGCGCAGGCCGCCGGGCAGCGCGAGGCTTGCCGCGATCAGCGCGGCGGCGTCGGGCGTGGGGCGTGCCGTGGGCGGCAGGATGGTGTGGTGCACGTCGATCATCCGATCGCGGGCGCGGTGGATCAGCGGCGGAAGCTCGTGCATCCACCGGCGGTAATAGAGGTCGTCATAGGCGTCCTCCTTCACCCACTCCCATCCGGCCGCGATCAGCGCACTTTCAACCTCGCCGATCCTCGCCTCCGGCACGAGAATGTCGAGATCGCCGATCGCCCTGCCCGATGCGGCGGACAGCCCCGCGGCGGAGTAAGCGGTCCCCTTCAGCAGGATCACCGGCACATCCCGCGGCGCAAGCGCGCGCCGCGCCATCTCCGCCTCCCACAGCGCCTGCACCTGCGCCTGCACCGCCGAGCGCCGCGCATCGGCGAGAAGCTCCCCTACCGCGGCCGGAACGTCCACTCCCTCCAGGCGAAAGGCCAGGCTGCCGATGAGCTGCTCCGCGCGGGCCATCGTGAGCAGCGCGGTCCAGCCCGCCGCGTTCAGCACGCGCGTAGTCGCAGGATCGGTCAGCGCGCGGGCGAGCAGATGCGCGCTCCTCACCGCCCAAGCTCCGCCCACAGTTGCTCGACCAGATCGATCGCAGAGCCGGTATCCGGATAGTCGATCGCACAAGCGGGGATGTTTTCCACCACTGATCGCAGTGCGTTATAGCCTGCCTCTCCCATCGCGACGTAATTGGTGGAGGCCTGCGTCAGCCGCACGAACACCTCGGCCGCCCCCACACCGCGCAGCGCCGATGCAAAGCCGAACCGCGGAAACAGCAGCAACGCAGGCGTTGCCGGCTGGTCCATTCTCGCGATGGCGTCGTCGGCGGGGCGGAGGTGGCGGATCGTGCCCTTGGGCGTGCCGGCCAGCACCGGCCCCAGCCTGGAAGCCGGCACCTCCGCGGCCATGACATCGATGGCCGCATTCTTCAGGCTGACCGCGCGGGGAAAGGCGTGGACCCGCCCCGTCGCCGGATCGAGCAACGCGAACTCGTCGCCCATGAACCGCCAGCCGCGCTCGCCGAGCAGGGCCGCCAGCGTGGACTTGCCGGCGCCGGATTCGCCGGTCATCAGCAGCGCACGCCCGTCCCGCTCAACCGTCGATGCGTGCAGCAGCAGGTAGCGCCGCTGCCCGAGCGCCATCTGCAGGTTCATCGCCAGTTCGGCCGCCAGCAGCCCGTGCGCGAGAGCGAGCGGCGCGGCATCCGGCAGCGTGTAATCGCCGCGTACCGCAATGGACGGGCGCAGCCAGCGGCGCCACGGACGTTCCGGCTCCAGCCGAACGGTGAAATCCGGAACACCGTCCCGTGGCAGCGGGTAGCCGGCGTAGAGCCGTTCGAGCGCCACGATCGGGGCCGCCCACGCCGATCCGACTCGGAAGCCCACCGGCCCGACGCGAAGCTGCGTCCGGTGCCTCATGCCCGGCGGACGAGCCCGGCAGCCTCGAGTTCCTCCAGCCGCGCGGCGACGATCGCCTCCAGCGCGCCCTCCCCCGCCAGATCATGCTCCGCGGCCAGCCGGGTGACGATCTGCCCGACATCGGCCGGGTCTCCCGCGAGTGCGGCGAGCATCTCGGGCACCGGCGATGCGACGACATGGGTCATGCCGGATGGGCGATGGTAGAGGATCGCAAACCCGTCGATCTCGATCTGCGGGCGATCGCTCAGGGGATCGGCGACGAAGCGGGCCGCCACGGAGCGGGGCTCAGCCCCGCGGCATCTGCAGCGAGGCGTAGCAGGTGAAGCCGCTGGTGCCGAGCTGCAGGCGGCGGATATACTTGGTGTAGGCCTGGCTCGCATCATATTCGATGCCGCGATAGGCGGTCCGCGAGTTGAGCGCGGAGCGGACCTCTTCCCCGGTCAACGCACGCGGCGCAGGCGGAAAGGCACCCGGCGTGGCGGGGGCGACAAGCTGGCCTTCGGGGCTGATCCAGTTTCCGGCGCGCGACAGATCGGGCACCTGGATCTCGCAATTGAGCACCGATCCGGCAGTCTGGGCCAATGCAGGCCGGATCGTCACCACCGCCGAGGCCGAAATGGCGCCGAGCATCAGCAGACGACGACGATTCGGCGCGACGCCGGCCGGATCCCCACCGCCCGAATGCACGGCGTGATCGGCGATGGCGCCGTCTTCGCAGGGTTTCTGATCGTCGTCGTTCATCGGACACTCTTGTACATCGCTGGACTTACATAATCGTAAAGCACAACCAAGGCGAGCGATGGTCGAATCCCCCTCGCAGGTGAGATTTTTATTATGGTGTGGTCCGATTTGGCACGTTCGGCGATCGCTTTGCTACTGGCGGCGCTGGTGGCGGCCATGACGATCGGCATCGGCGTGCCCACGATTGCGGCGGCCATCCTCGGCGCGCTGGCGGCAGCGATGGCGTTGATGCCGCTTCGGGCCAAGCCACCGCCGGCGCCCCCGGCACCGCCCGATCCGCCCTCGCCCGGCATCGGCGAATTGATCGACGCGATCAGCGATCCGCTACTGCGAATCGAACGGCAAACCGTTACCCACGCCAATGCCGCAGCGCGCGACCTGCTCGGCCAGCATATCGTGGGCGGCGACGTGCGGCTGGCGATTCGCCACCCCGCCGCCGCCGAACGCCTGCTCGGGCTGCCGACCCCGCCAGGTGACGGGCCGCCACCCTCGGTCGAGCTGGTCGGTCTCGGCACGCATGAGCGGCGCTGGGAGATGGCGGTGCGCGATCTGCCCGACGGCAGCCGCCTGGCCCGCCTGACCGATCGCACCGGCGCCTATGCGGTCGAGCGCATCCGCGTCGATTTCGTGGCCAATGCCAGCCACGAGCTGCGGACCCCGCTGGCCACTTTGCTGGGCTTCATCGAAACGCTGGAGGAGGCCGGCGACGATGCCGCCACCCGCGCCCGCTTCCTGAAGATCATGTTCGGCGAGGCCAAGAGGATGCAGCGGCTGGTCGAGGACCTGATGTCGCTCTCACGGATCGAGGCGGACAAATACAGCCTGCCGCGCGAAGCGGTCGAACTGCCCGGCCTGATCGACGAGGTGCGCGATGCGCTGCGTACCGGCCTCGTCCGGGATGCCGAACGGATCGTGATCGGCGTGGGGGACGGAATACGGCCGGTCGCGGGGGATCGCGCGCAGCTGTCGCAGCTCCTCCACAACCTGATCGGCAACGCCGCCAAATATGGCCGTGCCGGCGGGCCGATCCACATCTCTCTCGCCCCGGCGCGGGCCGGCATGATCCGGATCGTCGTGGAGGATGAGGGGGACGGCATTCCGCCCGAACACCTGCCCCGGCTCACCGAACGCTTCTACCGTGTCGATCCGAGCCGCAGCCGATCGCTCGGCGGCACGGGGCTTGGCCTGGCTATCGTCAAGCACATCGTCGAGCGGCACCGCGGCCGACTCGATATCTTTAGCGAGCCGGGCAAGGGCACCCGCGTCTCCGTGCTGCTGCCGATCGCGGCGGCGGGTTGATCGATGTCACGGAACTGTCACGGACTCGTCACAGAGAGCGACTCGAACGTCCGTAGCGACCGCGTCTGACGATGGCGCGCCCCCGAAGGAAACCAGATTTGGCTGTCTCCCGCGCTTGGATCGGCATCGCCGCGGCCGCACTTGCGGTCACCGGCTGTCAGCCGGGCGGATCGGCGCGCAACCAGATCCGCGTCGTCGGGTCGTCGACGGTCTATCCGTTCACCACCGCCGCGGCGGAGCAGTTCGCGCGCCGCAATGCCGGGTTCAAGGCGCCGATCGTCGAGGCGACGGGCACCGGCGCCGGCATGAAGCTGTTCTGCCAGGGCGTCGGCGCGCGCTACCCCGATATCGAGAACGCCTCGCGGCGGATCAAGAAGTCGGAATATGCCGATTGCCAGAAGAACGGCGTGAACGGCATCGTCGAGGTCCAGATCGGCATCGACGGGATCGCGCTGGCCGAAAGCCGCCACGGCCCCACCCTGATGCTTTCGCCTGCGGACGTTTACAAGGCGCTGGCCGCCACCCCCTTCGGAAAGCCGCAGACCGCGCGAACCTGGCGGGACGTCAATCCGGCCCTCCCCGCCATCGCGATCAAGGTTTATGGCCCGCCGCCGACGAGCGGTACGCGGGACGCCTTCGCCGAACTCGTACTCGACAAGGGCTGCGCGACCGATCCGGCGACCAAGGCGCTCAAGACGAGCGATCCGGACAGGTTCAAGGATATCTGCACGCGGATCCGCGAGGATTCGGCCTATGTCGAATCGGGCGAGAACGACAATCTGATCGTTCAGAAACTGGCGGCAAACCCGGATGCCGTCGGCATCTTCGGCTACAGTTCGCTCGAGGAAAATGGTGATCGGCTTCGCGGCATTCCGCTCGACGGCATCGCGCCAAGCTACGACAGCATCGCGACCTACCGCTATCCCGGCGCACGGCCGCTCTACATCTACGTCAAGCAGGCGCATCTGAACGCGGTGCCGGGGCTGAAGCAGTTCGTCGCCGAATTCGCGGCAGGGTGGAATCCGGGCGGCTATCTGGCGCGGCGGGGCCTCATCTCGGCGCCCGAAGACGTGCGGCAGAAGAATCTCGTGGTGGCCCAGACGCTGCCGTCGCTCGATCCGGCGGGGCTCGAATGATGCGCATCGCCGCCTTGCGCATGCCACCCGCCAGGCAGCAGGAGGGTCGCTGACGTGTCTCCCGCTGCCATTCTCTTCCTGATACTGGCGCTGGGTGGGGTCGGCTGGCTCGCCGGCCGCGCCCGCGCCGCCACGTTCGCGATCAACGGCGCGGATCGCCGCCACTCGCTGCCGACCTACCATGGCTGGTATGTCGCCTTGTGGGCGGTGCTGCCGGCTCTGCTGTTTCTGGCGGTGTGGGGTGCCGCGCTGCCCGGTCTGGTCAACACCGCAACGCTCGCCGATCCGGCGGCGGCGGCCCTGCCCGCCTCCGCAATGGAGCGCGGCGCGATCCTCTCCGAGGTTCGCGGGCTGGCCGACGGTACGCTGCAGGCGGCGTTCAACCCGATCGCGGACCGGCTCCTTCCCGCCTTTCGCGCCGCCACGACGCGCTACGGCCTGATCGGGCTGACGCTGGCGCTGCTGATTGCGTTTGCGGGCAGCGCGTACGCCTTCACCCGGCTCCGGCCGGCATTCCGCGCCCGCACCAAGGTCGAACGGGTGACGATGGCAGTGCTGGTAACCGCATCGCTGATCGCGATCCTCACCACGATCGGCATCGTGGCATCCTTGCTGTTCGAATCGCTGCGCTTCTTCGCGCAGGTCTCGCCGATCGAATTCCTGTTCGGTACGCACTGGAGCCCGCAGGCCGTGGTCCGGCCCGATCAGGTCGGCTCGTCCGGCGGGTTCGGCGCGGTGCCCCTGTTCTGGGGAACGGTGTTCATCGGCGCGATCATCGCCATGATCGTGGCCATCCCGCTCGGGCTGATGAGCGCGATCTACCTGACCCAATATGCCAGGCCCCGCGTCCGCCGCTGGATGAAGCCGCTGCTGGAGATCCTCGCCGGCGTGCCCACCGTCGTCTACGGCTATTTCGCGGCGTTGACGGTGGCGCCGGTGATCCGCGATCTTGCCGCGGCGGCCGGCATCCCCAACGCCTCGTCCGAATCCGCGCTGGCCGCAGGGCTGGTGATGGGGATCATGATCATCCCGTTCGTCTCGTCGATGGCGGACGATTCGATCGCCGCGGTGCCCCAGTCGATGCGCGACGGATCGCTCGCCCTGGGGGCGACCACCTCCGAGACGATCCGCCGCGTGCTGGTGCCCGCCGCCCTGCCGGGCGTCGTCGGGGGGGTGTTGCTGGCGGTCAGCCGCGCGATCGGGGAAACGATGATCGTGGTGATGGCCGCCGGCCTGTCCGCCAACCTCACCGCCAACCCGTTCGCCAGCGTCACCACCGTGACCACCCAGATCGTCCAGCTCCTCACCGGCGATCAGGAGTTCGACAGCCCCAAGACCCTTGCCGCCTTCGCGCTCGGGCTGGTCCTCTTTCTCGTCACGCTGGCGCTGAACATTTTCGCGCTGCGCTTCGTCAAGCGTTACCGGGAGGCGTATGAGTAGCACCCTCGTGCCCCAGGCGCAGGTCGGCACGGCGCGCCCCGCCGCCCCGGCGCGCGTACCGACCGACTGGAAGACGGCATCGATGCAGTCGCGCATCCGCCGCCGCTACGCAGCCGAGCGCCGCTTCCGCCTGTTCGGCCTGGGCGCCGTCGTGCTTTCGGCCGCGTTCCTGGCGTTCCTGCTGGTGACGATGATCGGCAACGGCGCGCGTGGCTTCACCCGCACCGAGATCCGCCTGGGGCTTGATTTCCCCCGCTCCACCCTGATCCTCGATCCCGCCGCGCTGGAAGGCTTCGGCGCGGGGGCGGCGATGGCCGGCGCGGATATCGAGGGCGTGACGGCCGCTGCCGCGGTAGCCGCATTCGGCCCAGGCGGCGCACGGATGCTGTCCGACGGCAGCTGGCTCGCCGTGCGCGACGCCATCGCGGCAGACCCGACGATCCTGCAGCGCCGCGCCGATATCTGGGTGCCCGCCGCAACCGACCTGGACGTCGCCGCCAAGAGCGAGGGAACCGCCAAGGCGGAGGCGACCTATCGCCAGCTGTCTGCGGCGGGCGCGGTGCGGACTCGCCTGTCGCTGAGCTTCCTCACCGGCGCCGATGCGACCGACCCGACGATCGTCGGCATCTGGGGGGCATTCAAGGGCTCGCTGCTGACGATGGCGGTGACCTTGCTGCTGGCTTTCCCGATCGGCGTGCTCTCCGCCTTGTACCTTGAAGAATATGCGCCGCGGAACCGCTGGACCGACGTGATCGAGGTTTCGATCAACAATCTGGCCGCGGTGCCTTCGATCATCTTCGGCCTGCTCGGGCTGGCCTTGTTCCTCAACACGATGAACCTGCCGCGATCCGCGCCGATCGTCGGCGGATTGACGTTGGCGCTGATGACGATGCCGGTGATCGTCATCGCCGGGCGCAACGCGATCAAGTCCGTACCCCCGTCGATCCGCGATGCGGCGCTCGGCATCGGGGCCAGCCGCATTCAGGTCGTCTTCCATCACGTGCTGCCGCTCGCGCTGCCGGGGATCCTGACGGGCACGATCATCGGCATGGCCCGCGCGCTGGGCGAAACCGCGCCGCTGCTGATGATCGGCATGCGCGCCTTCATCGCATCGCCCCCTGGCGGGCTGACCCAGCCGGCCACGGTGCTGCCGGTCCAGATCTTCCTCTGGTCGGACGAGGTTAGCCGCGGCTTCGTCGAAAAGACCAGCGCCGCGATCATCGTGCTGCTGGCATTCCTGCTGGCGATGAACGGCCTGGCGATCTTCCTTCGCAACAAATTCGAACAGCGCTGGTGATGGGTGACATGACGGATACGAGCATCAACCAGATCGCCGCCCAGCAGCAGGCGAAGCCCGACGTGGCAAAGATGACGGCGCGCAACGTCAACGTCTTCTACGGAACGAAGAAGGCGATCGACAACGTCTCGATCGACGTGGGGCGGGACAATGTCACCGCCTTCATCGGCCCGTCCGGCTGCGGCAAATCCACCTTTCTGCGCACCCTCAACCGGATGAACGACACCGTTCCCTCGGCCCGTGTGGAGGGTGCGATCACCCTCGACGGCGAGGACATCTATGGCAGCGGCATGGATGTCGTGCAGTTGCGCGCGCGCGTCGGCATGGTCTTCCAGAAGCCGAACCCCTTCCCCAAGTCGATCTTCGAGAACGTCGCCTACGGCCCGCGCATCCACGGCCTGGCCAGCGCACGCAGCGATCTGGACGGCATCGTCGAAAAGTCGCTGAAGCGCGCGGGCCTGTGGGACGAGGTGAAGGACCGCCTGAACGAAAGCGGCACCGCCTTGTCGGGCGGGCAGCAGCAGCGCCTGTGTATCGCCCGTGCGATCGCCGTCGATCCGGAAGTCATCCTGATGGACGAACCGGCATCCGCCCTCGATCCGATCGCCACCGCCCGGATCGAGGAACTGATCCACGAACTGCGCGGCCGCTACGCTATCGTGATCGTCACCCACAACATGCAGCAGGCCGCGCGCGTCTCCCAGCGCACCGCCTTTTTCCACCTCGGCCACCTGGTCGAATATGGCGACACATCGGACATCTTCACCAATCCGCGCGAGACGCGGACCAAGGACTACATCACCGGCCGCTACGGCTGAGGAGCATGAACATGGCGATGACTACCGGACATACCGTCAAGGCCTTCGACGACGACCTCGGCGAGTTGCGCGCGCTTGTCTCCGAAATGGGCGGGCGGGCAGAGGCGGCGGTGAACGACGCCATGGAGGCGCTGGTCCGACGCGACCTCGAACTCGCCGCGCGGGTGGTCGAGCAGGATCGCCGCATCGACGAGATCGAGCTGGAGATCGAGCGCCGCGTCATCCGCCTGATCGCGTTGCGTGCGCCGATGGCCGACGATCTGCGTGAGGTGCTTGCTGCGCTCAAGATCTCCGGCGTGGTCGAGCGCATGGCCGACTATGCCAAGAATATCGCCAAGCGCGTGCCGGTGCTGGCAGAGGCCCGTGGGCTGGAGCCGATCTCGATCCTGCCGGCAATGGCGCGGGCGGTGTCGGACATGGTTCGCGCCACATTCGACGCCTTCGCCGCGCGGGACGCCGAGGCGGCCGTCGCGGTGTGCGAGAGCGACCGGATCGTGGACGATTTCTACAACAGCCTGTTCCGGACGCTGCTGACGTACATGCTGGAAAATCCCCACAACATAACGCCTTCCACCCATTTGCTGTTTATCGGCAAGAACCTGGAGCGGATCGGCGATCACAGCACCAACGTTGCCGAGATGGTCTATTTCGCCGCCACCGGCCACCAGATGGCGGAGCGGCCGAAGGGAGAGGACGTGCTGATGCAGCGCGACACCCCGCGGTGAGCCGCGGACGGCTCCTGCTGGTCGAGGACGATCCGGCGCTCGCCGAACTCCTCATCTGGCATTTCCGCCGCGAGGAATTCGATGTCGAGCATACCACGGACGGCGAGGAAGCCCTGCTGCTCGCGCAGGAGGCCGCGCCGGATCTCGTCCTGCTCGACTGGATGATCGAGGGATTGTCGGGGCTGGAGGTGTGCCGCCGGCTGCGTCGCCGCGCCGACACCGCAAACGTGCCGATCATCATGCTTACCGCGCGCGGTGAGGAGACCGATCGTATCCGGGGGCTGGAGACGGGTGCGGACGATTACGTCACCAAGCCGTTCTCGCCGCGCGAACTCGTCGCGCGGGTCGGCGCGGTGCTGCGGCGGGTGCGCCCTGCGCTCGCCGGGGAGCGGTTGATCTATTCAGGGCTGGAGATGGACACTGTCGGCCACAAGGTCCGCCGCGACGGGGCATCCGTGCCCCTGGGGCCGACCGAGTTTCGCCTGCTCCGCCACTTCCTCGAACATCCCGGCCGCGTCTTCTCACGCGAGAGGCTGCTCGATTCGGTCTGGGGGCGCGATTCGGATATCGAGCCGCGAACTGTCGACGTGCACATCCGCCGGCTGCGCAAGGCGATCAACGAGGGGGGGCGGCCCGACATCATCCGGACCGTCCGTTCGGCAGGCTACGCACTCGATGCGGAAGGCACGACCTAGCAGCGCCGGTCGCTCAGTTCTCGACCAGCTTCATCAGCTTGCGCTCGACGGGGGCGAGTATGGGGCCAAGCTCGTGGCCGCGCCGCAGCACCGCGCCGCCCTCCCCCGTCAGCGCCCACTGGCCCTGGCGCGTTCGCAGCGCCGGGCGTTTCTCGATCCTGTACTCCGGCCGCTCGGCAGCGCGGCGGAAGCAGGAGAAGATCGCCGCTTCCCGGCCGAGATCGATGGCATAATCCCGCCAATGGCCGGCCGCGACCATTCGGCCGTACAGATCGAGAATGCGCGACAATTCCTGCCGGTCGAAGCCGACTTGCACAGCAAGTGGCGCCCGCGGAAACGGGGTGACGATACCCATCAGGCGCGGTGCCGCTCCGCCCCGTCCGCATCGTCGTGAACAGGGCCGGCGGGCGGCGCGCCATCCCGCTGCTCGATCAGCGCAGCCAGCTTGATGCGAAGCTGCTCGACCTCGCACCGCAGCAGTTCGAGTTGCTGCGTCTGCGGATCGAAGCGTTCCGTGCACACCGTGCCGTAGGGCAGGAACGGCTTCTGGTAATCCTGTGCATCGACCAAAGTCTGGCGCGCCGGGATGCCTACCATCACCGCGCCTTCCGGCACGTCGCGGGTGACCACCGCGTTCGCACCGATCTTGGCCCGGGTTCCCACGGTGATCGGCCCCAGCACCTGCGCGCCCGATCCGATCACGACATCGTCCTCGATCGTCGGGTGGCGCTTGCCGGGAACGCCATTGGCGGGATTGGTGCCACCCAGCGTGACGTTCTGGTAGATCGTCACATTGTCTCCGATCAGCGCGGTCTCGCCGATGACGGTGAAGCCGTGATCGATGAAGAAGTTGCGGCCGATCGTCGCACCGGGATGGATGTCGATCGCGGTAAGAAACCGGGAAATATGGTTCACCAGCCTGGCGAGGAAGTACAATTCCCCCTTGAACAGCCAGTGCGCGACGCGGTGCAGCCCCAGCGCCAGCACGCCGGGGTAGAGCAGGATCTCCCACCGCGTGCGGGGGGCAGGATCGCGCTGCTTGATCGCTTCGAGGTACGCCGTCAGTCCGCCGAGCATGCCCCGCGCTCCAGTTCCTTCAGAAGCGTTCATCTAGGCGCGCCCTGAAGGTATTTCCAGAGCGCGCCCACGTTCAGAGTCCGGCCGGTCAGGCGATGGTCGCATGCACGGTCGCGACCGCCTTCATCACGGCGCCGACGCGCGCGCCGGCCTGGATCGCCTCGGCCTTCACGCCGTGCTGCTTCAACACTTTCTCATGGCTGTCGATGCACATGCCGCAGCCGTTCATCGCCGATACGGCAAGGCTGAACAGTTCGAAATCCGCCTTGTCGATTCCCGGCGCGGCGATCACGTTCATCCGCAGCTTTGCCGGCATCTGCCCGTATTCCGGGTTGGAGGCGAGATGGACGAAGCGGTAATAAACGTTGTTCATCGCCATCACCGCCGCCGCCGCCCGCGCCGCGTTCGCCGCCTCGGGCGAAAGGTTGGGGACGCATTCCGCCTCCGCCGCCTCGACGATGGGCTTGTATCCCGTGCCGTGCGCGCAGGCCAGCAACAGCCCGTACTTGCGCTGGTCTCCGAGCGTCTGGTCGCTCAGCAGCGAGTTGATATTGAGCCGCAGATCCTTCGCATAATCCGGCAGGATCTCGGCAAAAGCCTTCAAAGACATGATGTATCTCCATCAGATATGTGAAGGGCGCGGAGAGCCTTTACCCTCCGCGCCCTCCGGCGCGGCCCGAAAGCGCGCCTCTCGCCGGCAGGCCGGGGGGTCAGGCCGCCGGGCGGAGAACCTCTTCGCCCTGCGACCAGTTGCAGGGGCACAGCTCGTCCGTCTGCAGCGCGTCCAGGATACGCAGCGTCTCCTGGGGGTTACGGCCGACGTTCAGGCCGTTGACCGTGACGTGCTGGATGACGTTGTCCGGATCGATGATGAAGGTGGCGCGGTAAGCGACGCCTTCCTCGGGGTGGACGATGCCGAGCGCGCTGGCCAGCTTCTTGGAATTGTCCGCGATCCACGGGAAATCGGCATCCGCGAGCTGCTGGTCCGACTTGCGCCATGCGAAGTGGACGTGCGCCGTGTCGGTCGATGCGCCGATCAGAACCGCGTCGCGATCCTCGAAGTCAGACTTCAGATCGCCGTAGCCGACGATTTCCGTCGGGCAGACGAAGGTGAAGTCCTTCGGCCAGTAGAACAGGATCTTCCACTTGCCATCGGTCTCGGCCAGGTTGATCGTCTCGTTGGTGGGCAGCGCGCTGGTGCCCTGCTGAACCGGCAGGGTAAGCTCAGGAAGTTTGTCGCCAACAGTGAGCATATTCGTCTCCGTGCAGGTGGTGAAATCGATGTGCGGGCTTTACCCGCTGTGGCAAAACATGGTCCAATCGATTATCCGGCATACTTTGATCGGCTGAGGCGATTAATGACGACCTATCTCCCCACCCTCAAGCAGCTGCAATATCTGGTCGCCCTGCGCGATTTCGGCCATTTCAGCCGGGCGGCGGAGGCATGCTTCGTCACCCAGTCGACCTTGTCCGCCGGGTTGCGGGAGCTCGAGTCGCTGATCGGCGTCGTGCTGGTCGAACGGACACGGCGCGTCGTTCGCTTCACCCCGCTCGGCCTGCGCATCGCCGACAAGGCACAGCGCGTGCTGCGGGAAGCGGAGGAACTGGGCGATCTTGCCCGCGCGGCGGGAAAGCCGCTTTCGGGCGACCTGCGGATGGGGGTGATCCCGACGATCGCCCCGTTCCTGCTGCCGCGCGTCCTGCCGCGGCTGCGCGAAGACTGGCCCGACCTGAAGCTCTACCTGCGGGAGGAAACGACCCCCGCGGCGTGCGATTCGCTTCACCGCGGGCATGTCGACTGCATCCTGCTCGCATTGCCCTACCAGTGCGGCGACGTCGAAGTCGCCGAGCTGTTCGACGATCGGCTATACGTCGCCTTTCGGACGGACATGACGGATCCTCCCGCGCGCATCGCGCCCGAGGCGATCGACGAATCCCGGCTGCTGCTGCTGGAAGACGGGCATTGCCTCAAGGATCATGTCCTTGCGGCGTGCAACCGCCCCGAAATGCGTGCGGAGGCGGCGATGCTCGGCACGTCGCTGCATACCCTGGTCCAGATGGTCGATAACGGGCTTGGGGTGACGATGCTGCCGCAGATGGCGCTCGACGCGGGCATTCTGGAAAATACGCACGTCGCCGCCCGCCCGCTCGATGCCGTCCGGCCAAGCCGGCGCATTGCGCTGGTGTGGCGCAGCGGATCGCCGCGGGAAAAGGAATTCGGGATGCTGGCGGATGCCCTGCGCGACGCAGCGGCGTCCAGCCCGACGCGATCCGCTCCGGCGAAGCAGGCGCCTTCCCCCTGAAAACACTGGCGCTCGGGCGTCTTTTGCCAAACAATCGCCCGCGTCGAACGATTTGCGGAACCGGAAGCCGCGCGGCGAGTATCTCCCCCGGCCTCAGTTCCTGCCGGAACGGGCTCGCTCCGCCGGTTCGCACCGGCGGAGCGTTTTGCTACATCCCGGTAGTGCTTCGGCAACAAAAACGGGATACCGGGGCTGCAGTCCGTTACTGGACCGCGCCCCGCCAAGTACGTCCCTGCCAGGACGGCGGGGCGCCACCTGCTTCGTGCCCGACTCGACAGGACGGCGTGCACCGCCTCGAAACGGCTGCAACCTCCCGCGTGGCCGACCTGCACTTCCTACTGAATCGGGTAAATCGTGCCGCTCGATCTGCACGGTAACGCTCCGGCCGGCTCGGCCGCGCCGGGGATGCCGTGGTGGGCCCGGAGGGACTCGAACCCCCAACCAAGCCGTTATGAGCGGCCAGCTCTAACCATTGAGCTACAGGCCCGTCGCCGGACGGCGATGCCGCCGATAGCGGAGGCGACACGAGGCTGGCAAGCCGCCACTGCGGCAGCGGCCGTCAGGCGAGGCGGTTGCCGGAGAGCAGGCTGTCCGCACGCGCCGGCAGTTGCAGGGTGAAGGCATCCTCCCCGATCGCCAGCCCACCGCCGACGGTAAGCGCAAGATTGCGGACCAGCCGCAGCGCAAAGCCCAGGCCGAGTACCGGCGCATCGGGCCAGTCGCCATCCGGGCTATAGCCGGGATCCAGCAAGCCGCGCTCGTCGCGCCCCGCGAGCAAGCGGGGGCGCGTCACCTGCAGACTGACGAAGCGTTCGCCGGCATCCTCTGCGCGGGCAAGGCGGACGCCGATCGTCTCGCCCGCCTCCGCCAACCCGACCGTGGCGGCGAGCAGCCGCGCGAACATCCGCTCCACCGCCGCAGGATCGGCAGCGACGGGCGGCAATCCCTCCGCCACGGCAACCACGAGGGTGATCCCTCGTTCGCCCGCAATACGCTGGTAATCCAGCCGCAGCCGCGCGAGCAGCCGCGCTGTATCGACCGGGCCGGGATCGAGCGCCAACCGCCGCGTCTCAACGCGCGCGGAGACATCGAGATCGTCGACCGTCGCCAGCAGGCGCCGCCCGTGTCCGGCGATTTCGCCTGCGCGGCTGCGATATTCGTGCGCGGCCGGGCCCAGCATCTGGCGCTCGATCATCTCGGCGAAACCGACGATGGCGTTCAGCGGTGTACGCAGTTCGTGCACCAGCTGCCGCAACGAATCCGCGGGGAGCGCCGATCCGTACAGCCCGGCGGCAATGCCACCCTGCGCCGCCGTCTCGTCGGCGCGGGGGCGTCGCGCAGCGCCGCGATAGCCGACGAAGCGGCCATCGACTGGATCGAAGAACGGCACCGCCGAGATCCGCCACGCGCCCGCTGCCGATCCGAACCCACCGATCGACAGCCGGGCGTCGCGGAAAGGTGCACGCCGCCGAAACGCGCCCGCGACATGTCCGTCCACACCATGTTCGAACGGCTCGGCCGCCTCGGCGAGGGTAACGCCGATCAGCGGCCCGCGCGGCGCCTCCTCCACCCAGAGGATGATGCCGTCCGCCCCCGTCTCGAACCGGAAGCGCACAGCATGCGGCACGGCATCTTGCCCGGCCACCGCGCAATCCGCCGGAACGCACCGCGCTTCGCAGGGCGCAGCGCGGCCGGCCTCCTCCGATCCCGTGGCCAACTCACCGCCGGGTGCCGGGCCGCCGCGCACCGAAGCGTCGGCGGGCGGGGCGATCGGGGCCGCAGCGATCGGCTCGGATGGCGCGTCTGCCACGGCCGTCCCGCCGAGATCAGCGGGGCTGGCGGGGCCTTCGAGCACGAGATCGCAAGCACCAAGGCTCGCCAAAGCGCGAGCGACCGTGTCGCTGAGATCGCGGCGGTTGTGCAGCACGCCTCGCGCGGCGGGGGAAAGGGCCGGCAGCAACGAGAGCCATTCGCCGTCCGACAGCTGCGCACCGGCTAGAATCTGCGCGGCGATTGCCGGGCTGTCCTCCGCGAAGAAGGCGACGAGTTCGCGGGGGAGGCGCCTCCCGGCGATGGATCGCGCCACGTCCGCGCGGATCGGTTCGGGAACCTGCGCACGGCCCGCGCGGAGCAGGGCGTAGGCGGCGGCGCGGGCACGATCGTCCGTGGCGCGCCGTTGCCCGACAAGGTCGGCGATCTGGCGCCACGCCATCGCCAGTCCGTCCGGCGCATCCATCGGCAGCGCCAGCGCGGTGGCCAGCATGTCATCGAAGCGCACTATCGCCCCCGCCCCGCCAGGGCTGTCGCCGTTCAGATCTGGGCTGGCCATTCACCCCGTTAGCCAGCCTCCGACACGGGTTAAAGCTGGTTTATGATGGCGTAACATTGTGGGACAATTGCGGAGCGCTGATCTTTAATTATACGGGTGCGACATGTTACGAAAGGTTATGCCATGGGAACAGTGAGCCTGCTCGACGCCACCGACCGTGCGATGCTCGCCCTGCTGCAAGACGAGGGTCGGATGACCAACGTCGATCTTGCCGGGCGCGTGGGTCTGACCGCGCCGCCCTGCCTGCGCCGGCTGCGGTCGCTGGAGGAAACCGGGGTGATCGAGGGGTATCACGCCCGGCTGAACGCCGCCGCGCTCGGCTATGGCATCATGGTGTTCGCGCTGGTCAGCCTGCGCAGCCAGGCCGAGGACGATCTGCAGGCGTTCGAAAAGCATGTGGCGACGCTGCCGGAAGTACGCGAATGCCACATGCTGAACGGCGAGATCGACTTCATCCTCAAGATCGTCGCGCACGATCTCCAGGCGTTCCAGAGCTTCCTGACCTCACACCTGACGACCGCGCCGAACGTCACCAGCGTGAAGACGTCGCTGACGATCCGCACCGCCAAGGATGAACCCGGCGTTCCCGTCGACATGGACTGAGCGGAGCGCCGTGCGCCGCTGACGCGTTCGCGGCGGCGGCTGGCGGGCGGCGGATCGCGGTCTGCCGCTCCGCCTGTTTCCTTTGCGCGCCCATCGTTTTAGGCCGGTGCCTCGATTGCCGAGGAAAGCCCATGCGCCGCGCCGCCCCGTTGCTCGCTCTTGCCACGCTGCCTTTGGCTGCCGTGGCGGCCCCGCCCCAGCCCAGGCAGCAGCCGTCGGTCGCCGCCGCGCCTGCCACGCCGGCGGAGACGTCCTTCGCCGCACTCGGGCGTGGCTATCTCGACGGGCTGGCGCGGATCTCGCCAGTCTATGCAACCCAGCTCGGCGATCACCGCTTCGACAGCGACCTCCCCGATATGAGCGCGACCGGGCGCGCGGCGCGGGTGGCTTTCTCGCGCGACATGCTCGCCCGGCTCGGCGCGATCGACCGGGCCGCGCTGCCGCCGCAGCAGCAGGTGGACGCGGCGCTGCTGGAGAACGCGCTACGCTACGACATCTGGGATGCGGAGACGCTGCAATCCTGGGCGTGGGATCCACAGGTCTATAACGATACCGCGGGCAGCGCCCTCTACGGGCTGGCGGCGCGGGACTTCGCACCGTGGCCGGTGCGGCTGCGCGCCGCCACCACCCGGATGGAGAAGCTTCCTGCGTTGCTGGCCCAGATGCGCGCCAGCCTCGATCCGGCGCGGGTGCCCGCGATCCACGCCCAGACCGTCGCGCGCCAGAATGAGGGGCTGAACGACATCGTCGACGGCATGCTCGCCCCGCACCTTGGTGCGCTGCCCCCGGTCGATCAGTCCCGCTTCCGGGCTGCGGCCGATCGGCTGCGGAAGGCCGTAGCGGCGCACCAGACGTGGCTCGACTCGGTGCTGGTTCCCGGTGCCAAGGGCGACTTTCGCCTCGGTGCAGTTCTTTACGATCAGAAGCTCGCATTCGCACTCAACTCCACGCTCGGCCGGGACGAGATCAAACGGCGTGCACAGGCGGCGCTGACGGCCACCCGGAGCGAGATGTACGGTATCGCCCGCACCCTCCTTGCCGGCAGGGCCGGCGCGCCGCCGCTCCCCACCGCGCCGAGCGAGGCCCAGCAGCAGGCGGCGATCGAGGCGGCGCTGGAGCTCAGCTACCGCCATCGCCCGGCACGCGGGGCGGTGATCGCCACCGCCGAGGCGGCTCTCGCGCGTGCCACCGCGTTCGTTCGATCCGCCCGGCTGGTCAGCGTGCCGGCGACACCGCTCCGGATCATCCCGATGCCCCGTTTCCAGCAAGGCGTGGCGATCGCCTATTGCGACTCGCCCGGGCCGCTCGATCGCAACCTCGGCACATTCTACGCCGTGTCGCCGATCCCGGCAGAGTGGAGCGACGCACAGGCGACGTCGTTCCTGCGCGAATATAACGACTACATGATCGACGACGTGACCGTGCACGAGGCGATGCCCGGACACTATCTGCAGCTCGCCCACGCCAATGCCGGGCAGACGCCGCTGCGCGCGGTGCTCGCCTCCGGGTCGTTCATCGAGGGTTGGGCGGTCTATGCGGAGGGGCAGATGGCCGACGCCGGTTATCGCAAGGACGATCCCTTGTTCCGGCTGACGATGCTGAAGATGCGGCTGCGGTCGATCAGCAACGCCTTGCTCGACATCGCCATCCAGACGGAGGGCATGGATCACGATGCGGCGATGCAGCTGATGACCCGTTCAGCCTTCCAGCAGGAGCGTGAGGCGGAAGGCAAGTGGACGCGGGCGCGGCTGACCTCGGCACAGCTGCCGACCTACTTCGTCGGCTATTCGGAACATGCCGAACTGCGCCGCGATGCCGAGGCGAAGGCCGGCGCCGCGTTCGACAGGATGGCATATCACGATGCGCTGCTTGCCACCGGATCGCCGCCGGTGCGCTATGCCCGCGCGTTGATGTTCGGCGAGGTGGTGCGTTAGGCGGAAGATCAGCCCGCTGCCTTCTCCAGCAGGCCGTGGCGGCGAAGCGCATGCCGCAACTGATCGTAGCTGAGCTTTAGGGACGCCGCCGCCGCGCGCTGGTTGTAGCGGGCCCGGCGCATGGCGGACTCCAGGATCGCGCGTTCGTGGGCGTCCACCGCGGCGCGCAGATCGTCGCATGGCATGTCCGCCAGCACCGCGCGCTGCGGCACGGCCGCCGGAGCCGCCTCCGTGGGCGCTGGGGCTGGAGTGGAAGCAGCGACGGGACGCCACGGCGAGGCGAAAGGATCGAACACGATCTCATCGACCGGACGCTCCGAATCGTCCCAGCGATATACTGCCCGCTCGACCACGTTGCGCAGTTCGCGGACGTTGCCGGGCCAGTCGTGCGCCGCCAGCGCAGCGGCAGCCCGCTCACCGAAACCCGGCCAGTGCGACCAGCCGATCTCCGATGCCATGCGCCGCCCGAAATGTTCGGCGAGTACCGGCACGTCGCCCTGCCGCGCGCGCAAGGGCGGCAGCGTCACCACCTCGAACGACAGCCGATCGAGCAGGTCCGCGCGGAAACGGCCCGAGTCGACCAGCGCGGGCAGGTGTTCGTTGGTCGCGGCGACGATGCGGATATCGACGGTGAGAGCGCGGTTGGAGCCGATCCGCGTCACCTGGCCATATTCCACCGCCCGCAGCAGCCGCTCCTGCGCCGCTGCCGACAGGGTCGCCAGTTCGTCGAGGAACAGCGTACCGCCGTGCGCCTCTTCGAAACGGCCGGGCCGCGCCTTTGTCGCGCCGGTGAACGCGCCTGCCTCGTGCCCGAACAACTCGGCTTCGATCAACGTTTCGGGCAGAGCGGCGCAGTTCATCGTCACCAGCGGCCCGGCCCAGCGGGCGCTCAGCCGGTGGAGCCGCTCGGCGACCAGCTCCTTGCCCGTGCCGCGCTCACCGATCACCAGCACCGGCCGGTTCAGCGCGGCGGCGCGGCTGGCGCGCTCCAGCGCGTCGAGGAAGGCGCTGGACTCGCCGATCGCATTGCTCTGCCGTTCCATCCCGATAGTTGGCAGAATTCGCCAACGCTTCGCAACCCGATTTCGTGAAAGCTGCCCCGTCGCGCGCACGCATCTCCTGGAAAGGCGCCGCAGCGCACTTGGCACGGCTCCTGCTTAGCTGGAGGCAACCCCGCCCTGAGCGGGGGCTTGGCAAAGCCGGGGTTCAGGGAAGCGGCACCCTTTCACGAGTGGAGTAGAGCTAGATGGGAATTTTCTCCCGTACCCGCGACATCATCGCCGCGAACGTTACCGACCTGCTCGACAAGGCCGAAGACCCGGCGAAGATGATCCGCATGATCATCCTCGAAATGGAGGAGACTCTGGTCGAGGTCCGTGCCTCCGCCGCACGCACGATCGCCGACCAGAAGGAGATGCGCCGCCAGATCGGGAAGCTGGAGGCCGTGCAGTCGAGCTGGACCGAGAAGGCCGAGCTGGCGCTGTCCAAGGGCCGCGAGGACCTTGCCAAGGCGGCCCTGGTCGAAAAGCAGAAGGCGGGCGACCTTGCCGAGCAGCTGAGCCACGACATCGCCGATCTCGATGGCTCGCTGAAGGCGTCGGAGACCGACATCGGCAAGCTGCAGGCCAAGCTGCGCGAGGCCCGCGCCCGCCAGAACTCGATCGTCACGCGGCTCGAATCCGCCCACAACCGCACGCGGATGCGTGAAATGTACGCCGGCCCCAAGATCGACGAGGCGTTTTCACGCTTCGACCTGATGGAGCGCCGCGTCGACATGGCCGAGGGCCGCGCCGATGCCGCAGGGATGGGCGCCGCGCCGAAATCGCTGGAGGAGGAGATCGCCGAGCTGCGCTCTGCCGACAAGGTGGATGCCGAACTCGCGGCGTTGAAGGCCCGCCTCGGCGGCACGGCGCGGGAGGGCTGATCGATGGAGGACGTGTTTCTCCCGATCATGGTGGTCGCCATCCTCTTCATCGGGCTGCCGTGGCTGATCTTCCACTACATCACCCAGTGGAAGCGCGCCGGATCGCTCACCGTCGAGGATGAAAATCTCCTCGACGAGCTGCACGACACGGCCCGCCGGCTCGACGAACGCCTGCGCTCGATCGAGCGGATCATCGCCGCCGACAATCCCGAATGGCGCCCGGATCGCGAACGCTGATCCCGCCGGAACGATCAAACCGAACAGGAAGGAGAACCACATCATGTCCGCCCGCCGCACCAAATTCTATCTCGACAAGCGCGAAGGCAAGTTCCTTGGCGTGTGCGCTGGCCTTGCGGATTATACCGGCGTCGATCTGACGCTGGTGCGGGTCGGCATCGTGCTGCTCACCGTCTTCGCGCTCGGCCCGGTTTCCGTCGTCGCCTATCTGGTGCTCGGCTGGTTGGCGCACGACAAGCCGCGCGAATTCTACGATGCCGATCCGGCGGAGACCAGGTTCTGGCAGGGCGTCCGTGCCCGGCCGAGTGCGACCGTGCGCAGCGTACGCGCCAGCTTCCGCGACATCGATCGCCGGCTCGCCGACGTCGAGACATACGTCACCAGCCACAATAGCCGCCTTGCCGCCGAGATCGACGCGCTGCGCTGATCGGCGTTGCCTGTCCCCAGTTGACCGAACCGAGGAGCAAGTCAGTGGTCGAGTTCGCGCCTTTCCTGATGGTTGTGGCGATCGTCGGTATCGTTTCGTTCACCCGTCTTCAGCGGGCCAAGCACGGCATCGTCCGCAACCGCCACGGCGACGAGATGCCGATCCGCGATCCCGATGCCGATCGCCTGCGCGACGAATTGCGCGCGTTGAAGGAGCGTGTCGCGGTGCTGGAGCGGATCGCCACCGACGCGCACAGCCGCGGCAGCGAACTGGAACGCGAGATCGACGCGCTCCGCCGCATCGATTGAGCGAAAGGGGAAGGATCCGCCATGCCCACCGATCCCATCCTGTTGGTGACGATCGCCGCCACGTCGCTGGTCGGGCTGATCATCGCGGCGGCGGCGCTGCTGCGCGGCTGGCAAGGCTGGCTGGAGCTGAAGCGCGCCGAGATCGACGCCCGTCGCGCCGACGCCGCCCCGCCCCCGGCGGTTGCCCGTATCGAGATTGCGGACCTGAAGGAGCGGATCCGCAAGCTGGAGGCGATCGCGGCAGGCGTCGATTATTAGGCCGGACGATCGCGCCGGGCCGGGCCGGGGTTCACCGGCGGCCGATCCTCTGCTAGCCGCCTGGGCCATGTCCGCACCATCAACGCTCGCCGATACGCTCGACGAATATGAGCTGCTCGAGGCCGACGATCGCTACCGCCTGCTGATCGATCTCGGCCGCGCGCTGGAGCCGATGCCGGAGGCGCTCAAGACCGATGCCACGCTCGTACGGGGCTGTTCCGCATCGGTGTGGGTCTATCCCACAGGCGCCGCCGAGCAGCTGCACTTTCTGGCCGATTCGAACGCGGCGATTACCAAGGGCATCATCGCGCTGGTGCTGCTGACCGTGCAGGACCGTTCGGCGGCCGAGATTGCGGCGACGGACATCTCCGCCGCACTCGCGCCCTTCGACCTGAAGAACCAGCTGAGCTCGAACCGGACGCAGGGCATTCCGAACATGATCGGGCTGATTCGCGCGACCGCCGAACGCTACGCCGCGGGCTGATCGGCCGCCGGGCCGGCTCCACGGATGCCGAGTTGCGCGGCCACTGTCGCCACCGGGGTTCCCGCCGGTACGATCAGCCACTTGCCGGGATTCCCACCGTCCACCACCGTCACCGCATGCTTGGGGCAGACCTTCAGGCACGAGACCTCGAACACCCCGGCCGGGGCCTTGCGGCCCTTCCCCTTGCCCGCAAACCTGCGCAGCGCCTTGGCCAGCGGGGTCCGCCCATCGGCGCCGAACCCGCCCTTCACCTTGCGCGAACATTTGCCGCAGACGAGCACCACCGCCCGCCAGTCGGACCGGACGGAAAGCTTCACGGGGCCGGAATCATGCCGGAGGCTTCATGCCGGCATTGCGCTCCTCGGCGCGGCGCAGCACGTCGAACGCCGCCTGCACGGCACGGAAGCGTTCGGCGGCCTCGGCATCGCCCTGGTTGACGTCGGGGTGGTTGGCCTTGGCCAAGCGCCGCCATGCCGTCTTGATCGTCTCGAAATCGGCGTCGGTCTCCACCTCCAGCACGGCGAGGGCACGGATTTCGTCACGTGATCGCGTGCCATCTCCCGGCCCGCCCCAGGCATGGTGCGCGGAGGCGGTATAGCCCGATGCGGTGCGGCGCTCGTCCGCCTCGCGCGCGGCGGCCTCCTCGGCGCTGAGCCCCTGAAAGTAGTTCCAGTTGCGATTGTATTCGGCGGCATGCGCCTCGCAAAAGTACCAGCGTTCGGGGCTGTTGGGGGATTTCGGCGCGGGCCGGTCCCCCGGCTCGCCGCAGCCGTCGCGGTCGCACATCCGCACGGTCGCGGCGCCACGATCGGTGCCATAGCCACGCCAGCGGGGAAATCCCCAGTCGTTCGATCGCGAAGATTTGACCATCGGACGGGCCCTTAGCCGCAATCGGCGACACTGGCTATCGCCTCCCCGGCCGCTGTGGCCGGCGAATGTGCCCTTGATCGGGCATGTAGGCCAGAGGATCTGTAAGCCGGGTTCTGTCCACCGTGCCGCGCCAGGCGCGGAACGGATGGGCGACCATTCCTCTAGGGCCACGGTTGCCCGCGGCCTCCAGCAACCAACCCGGGCGACCGGGCGGAGTAAGCCCATGCGCCGCCCCTATTCGGTCTTGCTCCCGGTGGGGTTTTCCATGCCACGATCGTTACCGGCCGCGCGGTGCGCTCTTGCCGCACCCTTTCGACCTTACCCGGAATGCCCCGAAGGACATCCGCCGGGCGGTATGCTTTCTGTTGCACTTTCCCTGGGGTCGCCCCCGCCGGGCGTTACCCGGCACCGTCACTCCTTGGAGCCCGGACTTTCCTCCCGCATGCACGCATGCCGGCGGCCGCCCGATCCTCTGGCCGGCCGCGGCGTACCAGCCCCGCGCCTGCTGCTCAACCCCGCGCCGGCGCGGTCAGGAACGCCCCTGCGTCGCATCGCCCACCGCGCGCCGCTCCGCCCCCTTGTCGCCGCCGGTGAGGAGGGAGAGGAGGATGGCGCGGCATTCGCCATCGATCACGCCGTCGATCGTCTCCGGTCGGAAACGGCGCTGGAAGGCCCGCACCGCGGCCGGCCCGTCGAGCGTGTCGTAGCCGAAGCGGCCGAGCGCGAGGAGGAACCCGCCGTCGCTCCAGTGCGGATCGGTCAGGGGCCTGCGCGGGCGGGGCAGCGCGAGCCGCAGCCGCGCCAGCCGCTCCCAATCGAACAGCTCGCCGGGATCGATCTTGCGGGCGGGTGCCACATCCGAATGGCCGACGATGTTGCCGCGGGTGATGCCGTGGCGATCGACGATATCGGCCATCAGCGGGATCAGCGCGCTCATCTGCGCCTCCGGGAAGGGGCGGTAGCCGATGTCGTGCCCCGGATTGACGATCTCGATGCCGATGCTGGCCGAATTGATGTCGTCGATCCCGCGCCAGTGCGATCGTCCGGCATGCCAGGCGCGGCGATCCTCGGGCACCATGCGCAGGATCTGCCCGTCCTCCGCGACCAGATAGTGGCTGGACACCTTGGCCTCGGGATCGGTCAGGCGGGCGATCGCCGCCGCGGCATCCTGCATCCCCGTATAGTGGAGAACCAGCAACGTTACGGGCAGGCTGCGCTCGTCCTGGTTGGGGGACGGTGTATCGATGATCACGTTCATGCGGGTTGCCATGCGGCGGCAGGTATCGGGCGGGCATGGCCCCATGCGATTGGAACGGCAGCGATCATGACCGCACTTCGGCCCGAGCGGACGGGCGCCGTCAAGCGGGTTGTACGCGCGACGATCAGGCTGCGCCCACTGCAGCCAGCTGAGCATGGAGCGTCTGACGGTCGAAAGGCTTCAGCACCAGCGCATCCGCCCCTGCCGCCATCGCCTCGCGCAGGCTGGCAGCGTCGTTGTCGGCGGTGCAGAACAGGATCTTGGGGCGCTGGCCGAATCCGCCGCGGCCGATCTCCCGCAGGAAAGCTATGCCGTCCATCCCCGGCATGTTGCGATCGAGCAGGATGACATCGGGGTGCATATCGCGGCAACGGTCCAGCCCGTCCTCGCCGTCCACCGCCTCCTCGACGGTGAAATCCAGCCCCTCGAGCATATAGCGGGCAACTGTGCGGACCACCCGCGAATCGTCCACCACCAGGCAGGTCTTGCGTACCGGGGGGGCAGGCACCGGCGCCACTGCCGTGATCGGCGCAGGTGCGACGGAGGCAGCGCGGAGCGGCAGCTTGAGCCGCACCCGCGTTCCCACCCCGGCTTCCGTCTCGATCTCCACCGTGCCGCCGGCATTTTCGATGCCGGTGCGCACCACGTCCAGCCCGACGCCTCGCCCGGAGACGGTGGTGACGGCGGGCGCGGTGGAAAGTCCGGGGGTGAAGATCAACGCCAGACGGCGCGAACGGCTCAGCCGGGCGACTTGCAGCGGGGTCAGGATTCCGGCGGCGATCGCCTGTGCGGCAACCCGGTCGGCATCGATGCCGTTGCCGTCGTCGGCGGCCTCCAGCACGATCTGATTGTTCTCGATCCGGCCGGAGACGTGAAGGGTGCCGGCCGAGGGTTTGCCGGCGGCGCGGCGCACCTCCGGCAGGGCGATGCCATGATCGACGGCGTTGCGGACGATGTGGACGAGCGGATCGCGGATCGCGGCGATCAGATCGCGGTCCAGCTCGATCTCCCCGCCGGCCATTTCCAGCACGACCTCGCGGCCGAGTTCGCCCGCCAGTTCGCGTACCATGCGCGGCAAGGCGGCAAACAGATGATCGAGCCGCTGAACCCGGGTGCCGGAGATCGCCGCGTCCATCTCGTCGATCCCCGCCGAGAGCGCGGCGAACGCGGCAGCGGCGCCGGGAGTCCCGAGATCCCGGCCGAGGCGATCGCGCGCGGTGGCCAGCCCGGCGGCGACGCGCATCAGCCGGTCGACCAGATCGACGTTCAGGCGGATCGTGCGTGGCGGTGCAGGCTCGGCCGGCCCGGCCGGCGTCGCAGGATCAAGGGGCGTCCCGCCGCGGACGGAGGCCAGCAGGCGATCGTCCTCAGCCGCATCCAGCCCCTCGCCCGATGCCATCGCCGCCGCTACCTCGTCGATCCTGTCGAGCAGCGCGCGCACGCAGGTGACAAGCTCCGGGTCCGCAGCTCGCCGGGCAGCCCGCACGGCCGCCAGCACATCCTCCACGGCGTGGGCGAGACGGACGAGGCGCGGCAACCCGGCCGCGCCGCTGCTGCCTTTGATGCGGTGGACCAGCCGGAATATGGCGTCGATCCGCCGGGGATCGTCGGGCGACTCCGCCCAATCGGCGATGTCCCCCGCCGTTGCCTCCAGCAGCTGGCGAAGTTCTATAATGAAATCGGCGGTAAGATCGTCCACCGCGGCGTCATGCACCGCCAGCGGTAAACGGGTCGTTGCGGTTTGCCGCTGCGGCTGTCGCTGCGGCGAGAAGAAACATTACCGAACTAGCGCCCCGCAGGCCGACGCTTCGTCGTCGCGCCGAGCATCAGCACGCCCTCCTCGACCGGCGATACGATCACCGATCCGCGCTGTTCACTGACGAGCTGGTGGACCAGCCACGCCGCCGCGGCGCGGGGGGTGAGCGCGTCCGGCGTCGTTTCGCCGAGCAAGGCCGTCCGCAGTTCGGCGTCCAGCACGACGCGGGGCCCTTCGGCGCGGATGACGATTTCCCCGGATTCTGCGCCGACGTCGATGCGGCCCCCGCGTACGAGCGCGTCGGCGGCGATCAGCGCGAGGTTCAGCAGAACCTTGATCGCGGTCTTCGACATGGCGGGTTCGGAGACCATCCAGCCGAGTTCGATCCGGCCATCGCCCAGCAGCCCCTCGATCGCGGCCTTGGCCTCGCGCGCGTCCACCGCATCGCCGAATCCGCCTGCGGACCCGAAGGCCAGGCGAAAGAACTTGAGCTTGTTGGCCGATGCCCTCGCGCTTTCGCCCAGCAGATCCAGGCAGCGCGCGCGCATTTCGGGATCATGCTCGTCGGCAAGCAGTTCGATGCCGTTGTTCAGCGCGCCCACCGGGCTCAACAAATCGTGGCACAAGCGCGAACAAAGCAGGCTGGCGAAATCGGCGGGTCGAATCTGCGGCGGTGGCATCGGTGGCAAGGGCCTCGTGAAGATGCGTCCTTGTGGCCGCTAGACTCTGCCGATGCAACCGGCCTTCAAGCTACCTCGATCGTGACCGGCACGAATTGCGCGCCCGCCTGCGACCACCACAGGCGCGCCTCGCCCCCCCCGACGATAAGCCACAATCGCCCCGGCTCGGCGGCGGCGGCGTCCCGTGGCGAAGGCTCGGGGCGGCCCGAGGGATGCGAGTGGTAATGGCCGATGACGGGCAGCCCCCCCGCCCGCTCCGCCCGCAACGCGGCGAACAAGGCGGCGGGATCGATCTCGAAACTGTCGGCGGGGTTGGCGGCGACATTCCCGACGGCTGCGGCGGAGACGACACGATCGATCGTTCCGAACAGCAGCCCGCAGACCTCGCGGTACGGTTCGGCGGCGGCGGTGGCGAGAACGGTTTCGAGCAACTCCCTTGCAATCACCGTGCGCATGGCCAATTCGCCTACGGGATGGAGCCGGGGGTGTCGATACATAGCGCGGTGACCGCCGCGGACGCGAGCGGATGGCGGCTGGACCGCGCGCTGGCGGCGGCGCTGCCGATCCTGTCGCGCGAGCGGCTGAAGGCGCTTATCTCCAGCGGCCAGGTAACCGATGCCAGTGGCGTCGCGGTGCGCGATCCGGCGACGAAGATCGTCGGCGGTGCCCGGTTCGAGGTTGCCGTGCCGGAGGCCCGCCCCGCGCATAACGAGGCGCAGGATATCCCCCTCGTCATCGCCTACGAGGACGAACATCTGATCGTCGTCGACAAGCCGGCAGGGCTGGTCGTCCACCCCGCCGCGGGCAATTACGATGGCACGCTCGTCAACGCGCTGCTTCACCATTGCGGCGGCAGCCTCTCGGGCATTGGCGGCGTCGCGCGGCCGGGCATCGTGCATCGCATCGACAAGGGCACGTCCGGGCTGATCGTCGCCGCGAAGACAGATCGCGCGCACGAAGGGCTGGCGGCGCAGTTCGCCCGCCACAGCATCGACCGGCGCTACCGCGCCATCGTATCCGGCAGGCCGGATCCATCTGCCGGATCGGTCGACGCGCCGCTCGCCCGGTCCGCCGCCAACCGGCAGAAGATGGCGATCGCGTCGGGCGATCGCGGCAAGCGCGCGGTGACGCATTACCGGCTCATCCAGCCGCTGCGCGAAGCATCGCTGGTCGAGTGCCGGCTGGAGACCGGGCGGACGCACCAGGTGCGCGTCCACATGGCGTCGATAGGCCATTCGCTGCTTGGAGATCCCGCCTACGGAAGGATCCGACCGGCGCATCGTGCGTTATTGGAGAAACTCGGGTTTCGCCGGCAGGCGCTTCACGCCGCGGGGCTCGGCTTCATACATCCGGTGACAAGCGCCGCTTTATCGTTCGAAAGCAAGATGCCGTCGGATATGCAGGAACTGTTCAGCGAACTTGCGGTATAGATGTTAGCAATTGCGGTACGAAAAGCTTCGACCGCGACGCGAAGGGAGTTACCCCGAATGGCCACTGGCAACAACGTCCCGGCGACGATCCCGGCGCTTGGCGGCGAGGCCGGGCTGAACCGCTATCTTTCGGAGATCCGGAAGTTTCCGCTGCTGCAGCCCGAAGAAGAATATATGCTGGCGAAGCGTTTCGCCGAGCATGGCGATCCCGAGGCGGCACAGCGCCTGGTGACGAGCCACCTGCGACTCGTGGCAAAGATCGCGATGGGCTATCGCGGCTACGGCCTGCCGACGTCCGAGCTGATCTCCGAAGGCAATATCGGCCTGATGCAGGGCGTTAAGAAGTTCGAGCCCGATCGCGGCTTCCGCCTCGCCACCTATGCGATGTGGTGGATCCGTGCGTCGATCCAGGAATATATCCTGCGGTCGTGGAGCCTGGTGAAGATGGGCACCACGGCGGCGCAGAAGAAGCTGTTCTTCAACCTGCGCCGGATGAAGGCCATGCTCGACGCGTTCGAGGATGGCGATCTGCGCCCCGAGGATCTGGAGAAGATCGCGACCGACCTTGGCGTGTCCAAGGAAGACGTGACCTCGATGAACCGCCGCATGGCGATGGGGGGCGATACCTCGCTCAACGTCTCGATGCGTGAGGATGGCGAGGGCCAGTGGCAGGATTGGCTGGTGGACAACGATCCCCTGCAGGATGAGCGGCTGGCCGAGTCCGAGGAAAAGGACGTGCGCCACGGGCTGCTTGTCGAGGCGATGGATTCGCTGAACGACCGCGAGAAGCACATTCTGGCCGAACGCCGCCTGGCGGAGGATCCCAAGACGCTGGAGGAACTGAGCCAGGTCTATGGCGTCAGCCGCGAGCGGGTCCGCCAGATCGAGGTGCGGGCGGTCGACAAGCTGCAAAAGGCGATGATGCGAATGGCGGGCGAGAAAAGGCTGCTGCCTTCGCTCGCCTGATCCGCAGCGCCTGACGGAACGCGAAGGGCCGGCCGCCGCAGGGTGTGCCGGCCCTTCGCACGTCCGGCCCAGCTCAGAACTTGCGGGTCACGCCGACATAGAGTTCAACATCCGCGCTGGCGTGGTTCAGCCCGATGTTCGATCCGACGTCGAACTGGAGAAGCGGCCCCGGCTGCCAGGCGAGCGACACCCCGCCAAGTGCCTCCGTCGTGTGCGCGGCAGGGTCCGCATCGCGCAACAGCTCGATATCGGCAGTCGCGGTGATCGCATCGGTGACGGCGCCGCTCACCCCGAACTCCCCGCCATAGGCCAGGTGCCGGCCGTGCCGATCCTCGTCCGCCGCCGCCGAGATTTCCGGCGAGGCGACGATCTGGATCGCTTCGTTCACTTCGTAGCTGATCGCCCCCGTTAGCCCGGCCGCCCAGTCGCCCGCGCCGATCGGGCCGCGCCCCACCGGAATCACCGCATAGGGCAACAATGCGACCGACAGCCCCGATCCATCGGGGTTGCGCAGGTTCTGCTTCACCCCGATCGTCACGTCGCCGGTACGGGCCTGCCGCTCGATGCCGCCGGTCGCCCGGTCCCGTTCGCGTTCGTGCCCGTAGGCGGTCCAGCCGATCCGCGCCTCCAGGCTGTCGCTCAGCCCGATGCGGGCGATCATGTCGGCGGCCACGATGGTGTCGGTACGCACGTCGGGCTTGGTGTCGCGGATCCAGTCGCCCAGCCCGATCTCGAACTGGACATGGCCGGCATCGACCGTACAGGCCGGCGTCTCGAGCCCAGGCCGATCGGCGCAGAGCGGGCGAAGCTCCTGTGCTGCTGCCGGCACGGCGCCGATGGCCAGTGCCGTTGCCGTTGCCGCGATAAGCCTGTTCATGTCTGCCGCTCCCTCCGCCCAACCCGTAGCACGGAAAGATTCCCGCCGGCCGGCGACGCGCGGTTGCACGAGACAGAGGCTGCGGAAAGCAGCATTAGGGCGATGCGGCGCGCGTGCGTTCCCGATCAACGTGCAGGGTGGAGACTGAGGAGTGGGCAGATCGCGGCGTTCGGGGGCGGGCGGACGTGCAGGGTCACGCCCGCGGCGCGGCTGGCCGTACCGGATCGGCTGGTGGATCGGGCGCGGGATCGTGTTCTTCGTGGTGGGATCGGTGATCTGGGTGCTCGCCTACCGCTTCGTGCCGCCGCCAGTCACGATCACCATGCTCGGCGATCTCGCCTCCGGGCGCGGCATCAGCAAGGACTGGATGAGCCTTTCGCGCATGGATCCGGATATGGCGCGCGCCGCGATCGGGGCGGAGGACGGCAACTTCTGCAGCCATCACGGCTTCGATCTCCGCGCGATCGGGGAGGCGATGGAGCGCAATGCGAAGGGCCGGCGCCTGCGCGGCGGATCGACGATCAGCCAGCAGACCGCGAAGAACGCCTTTCTGTGGCAGGGCCGATCCTACGTGCGCAAGGCGCTGGAGGCCTGGTTCACGCTGCTGATCGAGGGGATCTGGGGCAAGCGCCGGATCATGGAGGTGTACCTCAACATCGCCGAGACCGGTATCGGCACCTACGGCGCCAATGCCGGGGCCCAACGCTACTTCCGCCACGACGCATCGTCGCTCAGCCCGACCGAGGCGGCACGAATCGCGGCGATCCTGCCGCTGCCGAAGAAGCGCGGCGCGGTCTCGCCCACCGGCTTCACCCGGCGCTACGGCAACAACATCGCGCGGCGGATCGCCGTCGTGCGCGGCAGCGCGCTGGACGCCTGCCTCCGCTGACCCATTTCAGTCCAGGGCGGCGCAGCGGCCCGTGCCGGCTTCCGCGCGCGGCGGCATCGTTCGTAACGATGAAGTACCGGCAATGCGCCTAGCGCGCGGCGTCGTTCCAGCGTTCCGCCGCCGCATCGTCAGCAGCGCGCGCCTCGACCCAGCGGGCCGTGCCGTCGGCGAATCGCTCACGTTTCCAGAACGGCGCGCCGGTCTTCAGCCAGTCGATCAGGAACGCGCAGGATTCGAGCGCCGCGGCGCGGTGGCGCGAAGCGGTGCCGACGAAGACGATTCGCTCCCCCGGCGTAAGCGGCCCGTGGCGGTGGATGACGGTAAGCCCGGCGAGCGGCCAGCGGCGGGCGGCACTCTCGGCGATCCCGCGCAAGGCAGCCTCGGTCATGCCGGGATATTGCTCCAGCAGCAGCTCGACCAGATCGCCGTCGCCGCGCACCAGCCCGGTGAAGCTGGCCACGCCGCCGCCGCCGAGCGCCTCCAGCCGGGCGAGTTCGGCGCCGACGTCGAACGCATCGCGCTGGACGCGGACGTCGATCATCCGCCGGTCACGGGCGGGAAGATCGCGATCTCGCGCGCGCCGGCGATGGCGGTATCCAGCGGCACGAACGCCTGATCGACGGCAGCGCGCAGCCGGCCCCGATCGGCAAAGGCACGGTTATGATCCTCGTCCGTAGCCGACAGCCAGTCGAGCAGATCCGCCACGGTGGCGACGGACTCGGGCGGATCGACCGACTCGCCATCCTTGCCGATCGCCTCGCGCACCCAGGCGAAGTAGAGAAGATCCAGCGCCACGCGGATCAATCCATGTGCTTCAGACCGACGCGCAGATAATCCCACCCGGTCAGCAGCGTCAGCAGCGCCGCAGCCCACAGGCTGAACAGCCCGACATCGCGCACGAACGCCCATTGCGGCATCGATCCGCCCAGGATCAGCCCGCCGAGCGACACGAGCTGGAACGTCGTCTTCCACTTGGCGAGCTTGCTCACCGGAATCGACACACGCAGATCGGCCAGGAACTCGCGCAGGCCCGAAACCGCGATCTCGCGCAGCAGGATGACGAGCGCGGCGATCACATGCCAGCCCTCGACCAGCGGGTGCCCCGTCGCCGCGCTGTCGAACGCGACGAGCATCACGATCACCGCCGCAACCATGATCTTGTCGGCGATCGGATCCAGAAAGACGCCCAGCCGCGATACCGCGCCCTGCGCACGCGCCAGGTAACCATCGAAATAATCGGTGACGCCCATCAGCACGTACAGCCCGAACGCGACCGCATAATCGAACCAGCCGGGGTGCCAGAGCAGGAACACCAGGATCGGCACCGCGAAGATCCGCGACAGCGTCAGCATGTTGGGCAGGCTCAGCATCGCGACCACCCTTAGCGCGGTTGTGCGGGCTTGGGGAGGCCCGGCGGCGCGATAGACGCTCCCGCCCCGCTGCGCTATGGCGCCGCCGACAACGACAGAAAAACACGCGGGCGAACCACAAGCATGAACATTTCCATCGGCTTGCTGGCCCGGCGCCGGTTCCTGCCGCTGTTCGTCACTCAGTTCCTGGGCGCGTTCAACGACAACCTGTTCAAGACCGCCATGATCATGCTGGTGATCTACGGCATCTACAGCGATCCGCAGCGGGAGACCGCGTTCAGCGCGATTGCCGGCGGGTTGTTCATCCTGCCCTTCTTCCTGCTCTCCGCCCTCTCCGGCCAGTTGGCCGACGGCTATGACAAAGCGCGCCTGATCCGAACGATCAAGTCGGCCGAGATCGCGATCATGGTGTGCGGTGCGGCCGGGCTGCTGCTGCAATCGGTGCCGATCATGCTGCTGGCGCTCTTCGCGATGGGCATCCATTCCACGTTCTTCGGCCCGATCAAGTACGCAATCCTGCCCCAGCACCTGCATGAGGACGAGGTGCTGGGCGGCACCGGTCTGGTGGAGGCGGGCACCTACTTCGCGATCCTGGCCGGCACTATCGTGGGTGGGATCATCACGCCCGTGCAATCCGCCGCGCTCGTCCTGGTCGTGGCGGTCGTCGGCCGGCTTTCCGGGCAGAAGGTGCCCCCCGCCCCCTCCGCGGCGCCCGATACGGTGATCGTCTTCCATATCGTGCGATCGTCGTTGCACCTCGTCGCGCAGACGATGCACATCCGCCACCTGTTCCTCGCCATCCTG
>NZ_JAQGLK010000132.1 GCF_028292925.1 Sphingomonas bacterium | reverse complement strand
GTCAGCGGCCACGGGGCGATCATCGCGCCGATCTCGCTCGGCGGCAGGCCGAATTCGTGCTGGAGCCGGAAAGGCAGCGACAGCAGCAAGGTCATCGATGCCAGGAAGGCGGTGAGCGCGCCGATCACCGACAGCGCGAGCACCGGCTTGCCGAGCAGATCGACCGGCAGGATCGGGTTCTCCTCGCCCGACTGGCGGCGGACGAAGACGATCGCCACCGCGATGCCCGCCCCGACGATCGCTGCGGATACCACCGGCGAATCGCCGTGGACGGCGCTTTCCAGCCCGGAAATGACCAGCCCGAACGTCGCTGCACACAGCACCGCGCCGAGTACGTCGAACCCGCCGCCGCGCGGCGGCGCGTCCGGCAGCGCGCGGCCCAGCAGCAGGGATATGATACCGAAGGGTGCCGCCGCGGCGAACACCCACGGCCAGGGCGCAATCGCGAGGATCAGCCCGCCGAGCGTGGGCGCAAGCGCGCTGGCGCTGGAGACCACCACCGAATTGACGCCCAGCCCGCGGCCGAGCTGACGCGCGGGATAGATGCTGCGGACCATCGCCGAAGACACGCTGAGCGCCGCCGCCGCGCCCAGCGCCTGAACGGCCCGGATCACCAGCAGGAAGGGCAGGCTTTTGGCGAAGAAGCACAGGATCGTCGCCGCGGTGAAGACGATCTGGCCATATTGGTAGAGCCGCCGCAGCCCGATCCGATCGCCCAGCGCCGAAAAGGGCAGCAAAGTCATCACCAGCACCAGCTGATACACAGTGACGACGAGCACGGCCGCCGAATTGTCCACGCCCAGATCGCGGGCGATCGTGGGCAGCGCGACGGTGGCGACCGCGCCATCGATCACGACAAGCGCCGTGCCGAACGAGATTGCGGCGATTGCGGTGTAGCGGCGCGGCGTGGGCAGGCCATCTTCCGGTCCGTCGGTATCGGCGGCGCCGGCAGCGTATCGGGCAGTCAGGATGATCGGTCTCCACGCGGTCGGGCAGGCATCGGCGCGTACGGAACGGCCGAGCGCCCGACAAGTTCGCCCCGATCGAACGCTAGGTCGGGCACCTTCGGCGCGCCCGGTCGCACGCGCGGCACGGATCGAAACGGAGCAGTCGTGCCGTGCTCTTGCCGGGGTGGCGGGTTAAGGCTCCTCGCCGGAACTGGCGATTCGCCCGCGTCGGCGCCGCGGGCCGGGGCAGCAGGCGAACGAGGAAGCGGGCCGGCGCATGCGTGCGATTGAAGCCACGATCGTCGCCGGCGCGCTGGCAGGTGCGGCCGCCGCCATCGCCGCCGGGGGGCAGAGCGGGGGCTTCGTCGAACGCTTCGATCGGTTGGATCGCGCGCGCTGGTTCGTGGCGGACGGGTGGCGCAACGGCGACTATATGGTCAACGACTGGCGGGCGTCACAGTCGCGCGCCGCGGGCGGGCTTAGCCTCATTCTCGCCCGCAACCCCGCCGCGCCCGCGGGTTTCTCCTCGGGCGAGGTGCAGAGCGTCAACACGTACGGCCATGGCTATTACGAGGCGGCGTTTCGGGCCGCGCCCGGCAGCGGCATCGTCACCGGCTTCTTCACCTATACCGGCCCGGCGTTCGGCACCGTCTGGAACGAGCTGGATGTCGAGATCATCGGCAGGCGGCCGCGGGAGGTGATGTTCACTTATTTCGTGGGCCCGCAGAAACGATCCAAAATCGTCCAGCTTCCGTTCGACGCGACGAAGGAAACCCATGCCTACGGGTTCGACTGGCAGGCGGGTTCGCTGCGCTGGTTCGTCGACGGCCGGCAGGTCCACCAGTCGAGCGCCGCGGAGATGGCCTTCCCGACGCTCCCGCAGAAGATCATGGTCCATCTGTGGGGCAGCCGCACGCTGGGCGCGTGGCTGGGGCCGTTCGACGCCGCGAAACTGCCGGCAACCGCGCACCTTTCGTGCATAAGCTATGCCCCGGCACGCTCCGCCGCGGCCGGTTGCCGCTGAGGGAGCCGGGCTCGTTCAGGCGAGCGTTACGAAGCTGTCCAGCACCCGCTTGCGGCCCGAATGCTCGAAATCGATCTCCAGCTTGTTGCCCTCGATCTCCGCAACCGCACCGTAGCCGAACTTGGTGTGGAAGACGCGTGTGCCGATCGAAAGGTCGGCGCGCGGCTTGGCGGCGAAGCTGGCGGCGCTGGCACGCACCTCCATCACCCGCGCCGCGGGGGGCAGCCCGCCAAGCGCCGAGGCACGCTGCCATCCCGGCCCACGGCCGCTGCCCCGCGCCACGTCCGCAAAGGGATCGGCGCGTTCGGACCATTGCGCCCGCCAAAGCGACTCGCCGCCGGCCATCGTCGTTTCCGTTTCGACATGTTCCTCCGGCAATTCCCCGACGAAGCGGGAGGGGATGGAGGAGGTCCACTGGCCGTAGATGCGGCGGTTCGCGGCATGCAGGATCGTGCAGCGCCGCCGCGCCCGGGTGATCGCAACGTAGGCGAGCCGGCGCTCCTCCTCCAGGCTGGCGATCCCGCCCTCGTCCAGCGCGCGCTGGGAGGGGAATACGCCTTCCTCCCACGCAGGCAGGAA
>NZ_JAQGLK010000111.1 GCF_028292925.1 Sphingomonas bacterium | reverse complement strand
CGCTATTCCGATCTTGAGCCATCCCCGGAATCATGTCGACTAGGAAGATAGAAGATCCAAATGACCGGCTGACCACGATCCTGATCGCGCCGCTGATGACCTGTTCGGCGCGGCTGCCGGTCTATGCCGTCATCATCGCCGCGTTCATCCCCGCGCGGGACGTGGGGCCGGGGATCGGGCTGCAGGGGCTGGTGCTGTTCGCGCTCTATATTGCCGGTATCGTCGGCGCGATGCTCGCCGCGCTTGTCCTCAGGCGGACGGTCGCCAGGGGCGCGAGCACCGGCTTTCTGATGGAGATGCCGAAATACCAGATGCCGCGTCTGCGCGATGTCGCGATCGGTCTGTGGCAGCGGGCGTGGATATTCCTGAAGCGGGCCGGCACGATCATCGCCGTCGTCACCATCGCGCTCTGGGTGCTGCTGAGCTACCCCAAGCCGCCGGCCGGGTATGACCTCCCGGCGATCGACTATTCCATCGCCGGGCGTATCGCCGGCGGGCTGGAACCGATCGTCCGCCCGATCGGCTTCAACCGCGATATCGCGCTGGCGCTGATCCCGGCGATGGCCGCGCGCGAGGTGGCGGTATCCGCGCTCGCCACCGTCTACGCGATCGAGGCCGGGGACGAGGCGGTGCAGGAGCGCGGGCTGGTCGAGCGGCTGCGCGGGCGCTGGCCGCTGCCGACGGCGCTGGCTTTTCTGGCGTGGTTCGTCTTCGCGCCGCAATGCCTGTCGACGATCGCGGTGACCAAGCGCGAGACGAACAGTTGGCGCTGGCCCGCGTTCATGTTGGCATATCTGTTCGCGCTGGCCTATCTGGCCGCCGGTGCGACATACTGGGCGGCAACCGCGCTCGGTCTTTAGGAGAGCAGCATGGCTGGCAGCGTGAACAAGGTGATTCTGGTCGGCAACCTCGGCCGCGATCCCGAATCGCGCAGCTTCCAGAATGGCGGCAAGGTGGTGAACCTGCGCATCGCGACATCGGAGACGTGGAAGGACCGCGCCACCGGCGAGCGCAAGGAAAAGACCGAGTGGCATTCGGTGGCGATCTTCAACGAGAATCTCGCCCGCACGGCCGAGCAGTATCTGCGCAAGGGCTCCAAGGTCTATATCGAGGGGACGCTGCAGACCCGGAAGTGGCAGGACGCCAATGGCGGCGACAAATACTCGACCGAGATCGTGCTGCAGAACTTCAACGGCACACTGGTGATGCTCGACGGTCGTGAGGGCGGCGGCGGCGGCGCAGGCGGCGCATCCCGTGGCGGCGGCGGCGGCGGCTGGGGGGAGGACGATCCCATGGCCGGCTCCGGCGGCTCCGGCGGGTTCGGCGGCGGCGGCGGGAACGATCGCGGCGGGGATCGCGGCGGTTCCGGCGGACGGGCCCCGTCCCGGCCGAGCAGCGCGTTCGACAGCGACCTGGACGACGACGTTCCGTTCTGATCGGTTCGGCCGGCCCGCCGACTCGATCGGCGTGCGGGCCGGCGCGCGCTCGGTCAGCCCTTGTCGGTCAGCCGGTCCTTCAACGCCTTCAGCGCCGCGAACGGGTTGGCCGCTTCTTCCTCGGGAAGATCGGCCACTTCGTCCTCCGGAATGACGCCGGCGCGGCGCAGCGTCTCGTCCGCATCCGGGCAGCGCGGGAACGGATCGAGCGCCAGGAGCAAAGTCTCCGCCGCCGCCTCGCCCAGGTCGATCGCGCCGCCGGCATAAGCCAGCGTGTCGCAATCCGCATCGGACAGTTCGATTTCCTCCTGATCGGCGGCCTCCGCCTCGGGCACGAAGCGCAACGTGAACCGCTCGGCGATCTTCGCGGGCAGGGGGCGCCCGGTCGCGACGCAGCTCTGCACCACGCGGGCATGGATCCGCCCCTCGGCGAACACCGTCGTCCCCTCGCGGCGCACCGCCGCCTGCACCTCCAGCGAATCGAGCGAGGCGAGCGCGAAACGGGCCGCCAGCGCGCTCCGTTCAGCTTCGTCTGCGGCAAAGCCCACGTCATGCGGGGCCTGTCCGATCACATCGAGCCGGATCGGGCGGGGAAACTCGCTTCTGATCATGGTGTCGGCAGCTTTCCGGCGAGCAGATCGCCCACCTCCGTTTGGGCCAGCAGCGAATCGAGCCGCCGCAGCCGCGCGGCGACGGCCGCCACCGCATCGGCCGGCGGAGGCGCATCGCGATAGACGTTGCGGATCAGGGCCGCCTCGAACTCCGGCCCGTTCAACGTCCGCCGGTACGCATCCAGCCGGCCGCCGAGCGCGCCCATCATCTTGCCGACATTCTTGCCGACGACGACATCGCCCAGCCCGATCTCGCGCAATTGCCCGTCCATGTCGGCGATGAACGACTCGGTGAGCAAGGCGGCCGCGGCGCGACCCGGCTGGTCCGCCGCCTCCAGGCGGATCAGGACGAGCGACAGTATCGCGGCAACCATGTCGAAACGGCCGTCCACCGTATCGGGCACCTGCCCCTCGCGATACCAGACCGGCTGCCGCGCCTGCGCGACGACCGCGCCGTAGAGCGGCAGGAGGGTGCTGCGATTCGCAGTGTCGCCGAACAGGCGGCGGAAGATCGACACGGGTGTTGGTACTCGCTTTCCTATGGGCAGGCGGCTTGCGCCCGGCTATCGCCAGCGCATATTGAGGCGCGCTGCCGACGCCGCAAGCCTCGGCGTGTGCCCCGGCGTTCGTACCGTGCCGGCATCTGCGTTCAAGGAGAGTTTCGATGGCACGATCCGCAACCCGCACCGGCATCGCCGCCGTCGCCGTCCTGACGGCGTTCGCCACGTCCGGCTGCACCAAGGTGCGCGATCACAAGGGCTATGTCGTAGATTCGACGCTGATCGGTACAGTCCAGCCGGGCGTCGACAATCGCGACTCGGTGGCCAAGACGCTGGGCCGGCCGAGCTTCGCCGGGCAGTTCGACGACAAGATCTGGTATTATGTCTCGCGTGAGACGCGGACGTTCGCCTTCGCCAGCCCCAAGCCGACGGCGCAGACCGTGCTGGCGGTGTACTTCGATGCTGCCGGCAACGTCGCGAAGGTGGAGCGGAGCGGGCTGGAAAAGGTCGCCTCGATCTCGCCAGATGGCGACAAGACGCCGACCCTCGGCCGCGATCGGGGCTTCTTTTCCGAGCTGTTCGGCAATATCGGCCGCGTCGGATCGGTCAGCCAGGGCGGCGCAACCACCGACAACCCCAACTGATCGGCTGCGGCGGCCCGATGCGCGGCCGCCAGCCCTCCAAGCGCCTTCCTGCGTCACCCTGAAATCGATCCGGGGGCGCCGTTTCAGGATCCGTTCGCGCGATCTGCGGCCTTGTTCGCAGCCGCGCCGAATGGATGCCGAACCCGGTCAGCCATGATCCGCCGGCGCGCGCCGGGATTCGCCCCTAGCGGGCGATCCCGGCGGCGGCGAGAACCGCCAGCGTCACCAGTTCGGATGCCGTGGCACCCATCGTCGCGATCTGCACGGGATGTTCCATGCCGACGAGCATCGGCCCGATCACCGCATCCCCGCCCAGCTCACGCAGCAGCTTGGCCGACAGGTTCGCCGATTGCAGCCCCGGCATCACCAGCACGTTGGCCGGGCCGGAAAGGCGCATGAACGGGTAGTTCTTGGCCAGTGCCGGGTTGAGCGCCACGTCCGGTGCCATCTCGCCTTCATATTCGAAGCCCACGCCACGCTGGTCGAGGATGGTCACCGCATCGCGGATGTTGTCCAGCCAGTGCCCCGCCGGGTTGCCGAAGGTGGAATAGGACAGGAAGGCGACTCGCGGCTCATGCCCCATCCGCCGGGCCACCGCGGCAGTATGCTCGGCGATGTCGGCCAGCTCGGCCGCACTCGGCCGTTCGTTGACGGTAGTGTCGGCCATGAACACGGTGTGGCTCTGGCCGACCAGCACGTGGATGCCGAACGGCTTGTGGTTCTCGACCGGATCGAGGACGCGGCGAATCTGCTGGAGCGTCTGCGCATAGGTGCGCGTCACCCCGGTGATCATCACGTCCGCCTCGCCCAGCGCCAGCAGCAGCGCGCCGAAGATGTTGCGATCCTGGTTCACCAGCAACTCGACATCGCGGCGCAGATAGCCGCGCCGTTGCAGCCGCGCATAGAGATGATCGACCATCCGCGGCACCAGCGGCGAGATGCGGCTGTTGTGCAGTTCGAAACTGTCGGGATCGTCGACGCCCAGCGCGCGCAGCTTGTCGGGCACCTCGTCCCGGCCGACGAGCACCGGCGTGCCGTAGCCGCCATCGCGGAAGGCGATCGCGGCGCGCAGCACCACTTCCTCCTCCGCCTCGGCGAAGACGACCCGCTTGGGATGCTGGCGCGCGCCTTCATAGGCGAGGGTCAGCACCGATGTCGTCGGGTTCAGACGCGCCTTCAGCTGGTCGCGATAGGCCGCCATGTCGGGGATCGGCCGGCGCGCCACGCCGGAATCCATCGCCGCCTGCGCGACGGCGGCCGGAACGACCTCCATCAGGCGCGGATCGAAGGGGGCGGGGATGATGTAGTCCGCGCCGAAGCTGTGCAGCCGCCCGCCATAGGCGGCGGCGACCTCTTCGGGCACCTGCTGGCGGGCAAGCTTGGCCAGCGCCTGCGCCGCGGCGATCTTCATCTCGTCGTTGATCGTCGTCGCCCGCACATCGAGCGCGCCGCGGAAGATGAACGGGAAACCGAGGACGTTGTAGACCTGGTTCGGATAGTCCGAGCGGCCGGTGGCGATGATCGCGTCCGGCCGGGCGGCCCTGGCCTCCGGCGGGGTGATCTCGGGATCCGGGTTGGCCATCGCGAAGATGATCGGGCGCGGCGCCATGTCGGCAACCATTTCCGGCTTCAGCGCGCCCGCGGCGGAGAGGCCGAGGAAGATGTCGGCACCCGACAGCGCCTCGGTCAGCGTGCGGCGATCGGTATCGGCGGCGTGGGCCGACTGCCACTGGTTCACGTCGTCGCGACCCTGGTAGATCACGCCCTTGCGATCGCACATGATCACGTTGTCGCTGCGTACGCCCATCGCCTTGATCAGCTCGGTGCAGGCGATCGCGGCGGCGCCCGCGCCGTTCACCACCACCTTCACCTCGCTCAAGGTGCGGCCGGTGAGATGGACGGCATTGATCAGGCCGGCGGCGGTGATGATCGCCGTGCCGTGCTGATCGTCGTGGAAGACGGGGATGTTCATCCGCTCGCGCAGCGTCTGCTCGATCACGAAGCAGGAGGGGGCGGCGATATCCTCGAGGTTGATACCGCCGAAGCTCGGCTCCATCAGCTCGACTGCGTCGATGAAGCGATCGACGTCCTCGGTGTTCAGCTCGATATCGATCGAATCGACGTCCGCAAAGCGTTTGAAGAGCACCGCCTTGCCCTCCATCACCGGCTTGGAGGCGAGCGCGCCGAGATTGCCGAGGCCCAGGATCGCGGTGCCGTTCGAGATCACCGCGACCAGATTGCCCTTGGCGGTGTAATCGTAGGCCTTCTCCGGATCGCGGGCGATTTCCCGCACCGGCACGGCGACGCCCGGCGAGTAAGCGAGGCTCAGGTCGCGCTGGGTCGCCATCGGCTTGGAGGCGATGATCTCGATCTTGCCGGGCCGTCCCTGCGAATGGAACAGCAGCGCCTCGCGTTCCGAAAATTGGACGTTGCTGCCTTCGCTCATTATCTTCTCCCCAGAGCGATTGCCCACAATCGACGCGCCTGGTGGCGGCCTTTTGGGGCATGGTTCGCCGGGCGACAAGCCGCTATCAGCCCGCTTATGGCATCGGCAATGAAAGGTGGCGGGGCGAAAAAGCCCGATACGGGCGCGTCGGCACCCGATGGGGCGCCTTCGGCATCGATCCCTGCGCCGACGACGCCGATGATGG
Organism: Sphingomonas bacterium; assembly: GCF_028292925.1. Taxonomy (GTDB): domain Bacteria; phylum Pseudomonadota; class Alphaproteobacteria; order Sphingomonadales; family Sphingomonadaceae; genus JAQGLK01. The sequence continues at coordinate 17,502 of NZ_JAQGLK010000111.1, read as the reverse complement.
TACAATATCACGCGCTGAAGGCCGAGGCGGGCGATTGCCTGCTGTTTTACCGGATGGGCGATTTCTTCGAGCTGTTTTTCGACGATGCGCGGATCGCCGCCGCCTGCCTGGACATCGCGCTGACCGCGCGTGGCGAGCATGGCGGCGTGGCCGTGCCGATGTGCGGCGTGCCGTGCCATTCGGCGGACGCCTATCTTGCCCGGCTGATCAGGGCCGGGCACCGCGTCGCGATCGCCGAACAGATCGAAAGCCCGGCCGCCGCCAAGGCGCGCGGCGGCAAGAGCATCGTGCAGCGCGCGATCGTCCGCGTCGTCACCGCCGGCACGCTGACGGAAGAGGCGCTGCTCGATGCGCGCAGCCAGAACTGGCTGGTAGCCGTGGCCTGCGTCGGCGGTGCGGCCGGGCTGGCCGCCGCGGACATCTCGACCGGCCGGTTCGAGCTGGCCGCGGTCGCGCCAGGCGCGCTGGATGCCGAACTTGCCCGCTTGAGCGCGGCGGAGCTGATCGTCGCGGAAGGCATGGAAATGCCGCCACCCGGCGCGCACGCCTGCCCCGCGGCTGGGTTCGACAGCGTTGCTGCCGAGCGGCGGCTGAAGGCGCTGTTCGGGGTGGCGACCCTGGATGGCTATGGCGGTTTCGGCCGCGCCGAGCTGGCCGCCGCAGGCGGGCTGCTCGCCTATCTGGATACGGCCGGGCAGGGCAAGCTGCCCTTCCTCCAACCGCCCGAGCGGCGGGGAAGCGGCGATCACATGATGATCGATGCGGCCACCCGCGAAAGCCTGGAGCTGACGGCGGCGCAGGGCGGCGGGCGCAAGGGCAGCCTGCTCGACACGATCGACCGTACCGTCACCGGCGCGGGCGCCCGCGCGCTCGCTGCCGATATCGGCGCCCCGCTGGCGGATCGCGCTACCGTCGAGGCGCGGCTGGACCTGGTCGCCCGGTTCGAGGGGGACGGGGCATTACGGGATGCGACCCGCGCCGCCCTCCGCCAATTGCCCGATATCGGCCGGGCGCTCGGGCGGCTGGTGGCCGGGCGCGGTTCTCCACGCGATCTCGGGCTGCTGCGCGACGGTCTGCGCGAGGCGGCGCGCCTGCACGATCGACTGGCCGGCATCGCCGACCGGCCGGCGATGCTGGCAGGGTTGCTGCCCCGGCTGCAGGGGCATGGCGCGCTGAGCGACCTGCTCGGCCGCGCGCTCGTCCCCGCGCCGCCGATCGATGCTGCCCAGGGCGGCTACATCGCAGAAGGTTATGACGCCGCGCTCGATACGCTGCGCGCCACCGGCGGCGAGGGCAGGCGGGCGATCGCCGCGCTGGAGGCGCGCTTTCGCGAGCGCACGGGCATTGCCGGCCTCAAGATCCGCCACAACAACGTGCTCGGTTACCATGTCGAGGTGGCGGCGCGGCATGCCGATCCGCTGATGGCCGCCGATTCGGGCTTTACCCACCGGCAGACGCTGGCCGGGGTGGTACGCTTCAATGCCGCCGAACTGCACGAACAGGCGATGCGCGTCGGCCAGGCCTCCGGCCACGCGCTTGCCGCCGAGGCGGCGCACCTGGAGGACCTGACCGCGACGGCGCTGGAGCGTGCCACGCAGATCGCCGCGACCGCCGACGCACTCGCCCGGCTGGACGTGGCGGCGGCGCTGGCGGAGCGGGCGGCCGAGGGCGGGTGGTGCCGCCCGGTGCTGGTGGAGCATGCCTGCTTCGACATCGCCGGCGGGCGGCATCCGGTGGTGGAGGCGGCGGTCGCCGCGGCGGGGGGCGGGCGGTTCGTCGCCAACGACCTCAGCCTGTCGGAGAGCGAGCGGCTGTGGCTGGTCACCGGCCCCAACATGGGCGGCAAATCGACCTTCCTGCGCCAGAACGCGCTGATCGCGGTGCTGGCGCAGGCCGGCAGCTACGTCCCCGCCGCCAGCGCGACCCTGGGGCTGGTCGACCGGTTGTTCAGCCGCGTCGGCGCGTCCGACAATCTGGCGCGCGGCCGATCGACCTTCATGGTCGAAATGGTCGAAACCGCGGCGATCCTGGCGCAGGCGACGCCCAGATCCTTCGTCATCCTCGACGAGGTCGGCCGGGGCACCTCCACCTATGACGGCCTGGCCATCGCCTGGGCGGTGGTGGAGGCGGTACACGATCGCAACCGCTGCCGCTGCCTGTTCGCCACCCACTATCACGAACTGACCCGGCTGGCCGAACGGCTCGACGGGCTGACCCTGCACCATGTGCGCGCGCGCGAGTGGAAGGGGGAATTGGTGCTGCTCCACGAACTCGCCCGCGGCCCGGCGGATCGCAGCTACGGGCTGGCGGTGGCCAAGCTGGCGGGGATGCCGCCGGCCGTGCTGGCGCGCGCCAAGGACGTGCTGAAGCGGCTGGAGGCAGGGCGGGCGGCAACCGGCGGGCTGGCCGCGGGGCTGGACGATCTGCCGCTGTTCGCAGTCGCACCCGCCGCCGCGCCGCAGCCTGCCGATCCCTTGCGGGCCGAGATCGAGGCTGTCGATGCCGACGCGCTCACCCCGCGCGCCGCGCTGGACCTCGTCTACCGGCTCAAGAGGATGTCGGACGGCGCGGGCTGAGCGTCTGCCGCCGGATCGGGTTCGGGCGCCGGAGCAGGCCAGACTGTCGGCGCCCCGGAGGGCCTGGACGGCGTCAGCAGCGCCGCCGTCTCGATGATGTCCAGCGCGCTGCGGGCCGAGACGTAACGGCGCGCCAGCGTGATCCACGCCGCGGCACCGGCCCGGCCGGGCATCCGCGATACCTCGGCCAACGCACCCTCCACATTCCCGTCGCGCAACTGTTCCCGCGCGCGCGACAGCCGATCCTGCGGCGCCGCGGAGGGTTCGCCGGCGCGGCGGACGACGATCATCCCCGCCAGCTCGCGCCGCACATTATCCCACCAGTTCTCCTGCGTGGATCGGGCCATCAGGCCGGGCGCGGCGGATTCCAGCCCGCTCTGCAGCTGATCGAGCGTCACCGGCTGGTGCGCGGCGTTCAGGATCGTCGCCACCGCCTGCGGCTGGCCGCCGCCGAAGCGATCGCGCAGCAGCGTCTCGATATAGCCAAGCGCCACCCCGCGATCGAGCGCGCGGCGCGCGGCAAAGGCGACGAGCAGCCCCTCGGCACGGTCGGCATTGCCGACGGCCGCCTGCGTACGGGCATCGATCGCCGCGATCCGCGTCTCGATTTGTCCGATCCGCCGGCTCAGCAGCGCCTGATCCTCGGCCTGCGGGCGGGCCGGCACGGCTGCGGGCTGTCGGAAGATCGCAGCGGGCGCAGCGGGGGGCGGCACCGCGACGCTGCCCGATCGGACGAAGCGGTCGGCGGCATCCCAGTGGGTCAGCGCGTAGCCGGTCGCGACGGCGCCGATCAGGACGCCGAACAGCAGGATCAGCAGGGCGCGCAGGAACGGTCGGCCGCGGCGCGGATCGTCAGCAACGGCGGTATAGTCGTCCATCTTTCGTCCCCGGCGTCTCAGCCGCCTCTAGTCGCACAAGCTCGCCGCCGCCGCCAGCAGCGCCGCATCGTCGGGTGTTTGCGCCGCGACCGCCAGATCCCAGCCGGTTCGCGCCGCGACCAGAGCGGCCGGGCTGATCGCCGCGATGCGGACCGCCCCCGCCTCCACCGCCGCCGCGTCGAGCAGCGTGCGGAACAGGGCGGCGGCGCGCGGCGAGTGGAGAAGGACGACCGCGCCATCGGTCAGCGCGCCCAGCGCGGCCTCTGGCAGGCGCGGTTCCGCCTCCGCCGCATAAACGATCCGCGTGACGATCGCGACGCCCGGATGCCCGATCGCCTTGTGTTCGCGCCCCGTGAGGTGGAGCAGGCGACCGATCCCGCTGGCGGCTGCGCGGGCGACGATCGCCGCGGCATCGCCGGTGCCCGCCTCCACCCGGCCGAACCCGGCGCGCCGTGCCGCCGCCGCCGTGGCCGCGCCAACCGCAAACGCCGGCAGGTGGGTGAAACACGAGAGGCCGGAGCCGCTGTGCGACAGTGCGTTGGCGCTGGTCAGCAGCACCGCATCGCATTCCGCCGGATCGGGCGGTGTCCAGCCGACCGGGCGGACCGAGAACAATGGCGCCGCGACAGCCCGGTGGCCGAGGGCGGTGGCGCGGGCGGCGGTGGCGGCCGCGCCGGGCTCCGGGCGCAGGATCAGCAGCGGGCGCGTCACCCGGCGAACAGCACCCGAAGCCGCATCGGCGCATCCGCCAGCAATCGTTCCGCAAGCGCCCCGGCGGCATCCGGTGCGTCGGCCGGGATCAGGATCTCGCCGGCGACATGTTCGATCCCGTCCTCGCTCAGCAGCTCGGCGCGGAGCCGGATCGATCCGCCCTCCAGCACCGCCAGCGCGGCGACGGGCGATCGGCAGTCCGCCCCCAGCCTCGCGAGCAGCGCGCGTTCGGCGCGGACGCAGGCCGAGGTCACGGGGTGATCGATCGCGGCGAGCAGATCGCGCACCGCCTGGTTCGCGGCCAGCGTTTCGATGCCGACGGCGCCCTGCGCGGGGGCCGGCAGCATCGTCTCGATCGGAACCGCCGCGCCGACGCCGGTGCGGCCAAGCCGGTCGAGCCCGGCAGCGGCGAGCAGGGTCGCCTCGGCCTCGCCTGCGGCCAGCTTGGCGAGGCGGGTGTCGACGTTGCCGCGAAACAGCACGATCGATACGTCCGGCCGCAACCGCTTCAGCTGCGCAGCGCGGCGCGGCGACGAGGTGCCGATGCGGGCGTTCGCCGGCAGGGTATCGATCGTGGCGGCGCCGATCAGCCGATCGCGCACATCGGCGCGCGGCAGCATCGCGGCCAGCACGATCGTTTCCGGGCGGATCGTCTCGACATCCTTCATCGAATGGACCGCGAAGTCGATGTCGCCATCGTGCAGTGCCCGGTCCAGTTCCTTGGTCCACAGCGCCTTGCCGCCGACCTCTGCCAGCGCGCGATCCTGAATGCGATCGCCGCTCGTGCGGATCGGCACGATCGCGATCCCGTCCTCGGGCAGGCCGTGCGCATGCCGCAGCGCATCGGCGACCATCCGGGCCTGGGTGAGCGCGAGCGGCGATCCGCGGGTGCCGAGACGAAAGCGGCCGGGGTGGAGCGGACTGGTCATGGCGAGTTGCTCTAATCGGGTGGACGGTGGCAGGGAAGCCGATGATGACTTCTGCCTTTCCCCGCATCCTCGGGCTCGAATCGAGTTGCGATGAAACTGCCGCCGCGGTGGTCGACGGCGGCCGGACGATCCTGTCCCACCGGCTTGCCGGGCAGGAGGCGGCGCACCGCCCGTTCGGCGGGGTCGTGCCGGAGATTGCGGCGCGCGCGCATGTCGAGGCGCTGATCCCGCTGGTGGAGGCGGCGCTGGGGGATGCGGGGCTGACGCTGGCCCAGATCGACGCGATCGCGGCGACGGCGGGGCCGGGGCTGATCGGCGGAGTGATGGTGGGGCTGGTCACCGGCAAGGCGCTCGCCCACGCCGCGGGCAAGCCGCTGATCGCGGTCAACCACCTGGAGGGGCATGCCCTCTCGCCGCGGCTGGCGGATCCGGATCTGGCGTTTCCCTATCTGCTGCTGCTCGTTTCCGGCGGACATTGCCAGTTACTGCTGGTCGAGGGGGTCGGCCGCTATCGCCGGCTCGCCACCACGATCGACGATGCCGCCGGGGAGGCGTTCGACAAGACGGCGAAGCTCCTCGGGCTCGGCTTTCCCGGCGGGCCGGCAGTGGAGGCGGCGGCGCGGTCGGGCGACCCCAAGGCGGTGCGGTTGCCGCGCCCGCTGGTCGGATCGGCCGAGCCGCATTTTTCCTTTGCCGGCCTGAAAAGCGCGGTGCTGCGCGCACGCGATGCCGGCATCCACCGGCCTGAGGATATCGCCGCCTCGTTCCAGCAGGCGGTGGTCGATTGTCTGCTGGATCGCACCCGGCGGGCACTGGGCCGCTGCCCCGGCGTCACCGCGCTGGTCGTCGCCGGAGGGGTCGCGGCGAACGGCGCGGTGCGCGCGGCGCTGGAGCGGCTGGCAAGGGAGCATGATCTTCGCTTCACCGCGCCGCCGCTGTGGCTGTGCACCGACAATGCGGCGATGATAGCCTGGGCCGGGGCGGAGCGGCACGGCGCCGGGCTGTTCGACCCGCTCGACGTGCCCGCCCGCGCGCGGTGGCCGCTCGATCCGGATGCCGAAAAGGCGCGCGGCGCGGGCGTGAAGGCATGAGGATCGGGGTGATCGGCGGCGGGGCGTGGGGCACCGCGCTCGCCCAGACCGCCGCGGCCGGCGGCGAAGTGCTGCTTTGGGCCCGCAGCGGCGATGTCGTCGCGGCGATCAACCACGGCCACGAAAATCCTGCCTACCTGCCGGGTGTCGCCCTTTCGCCGGCGATCACCGCCACCGCCGATATCGCCGACATGGCGGCGTGCGAGGCGATCCTGGCGGTCACCCCCGCACAGCATCTCCGCAGCGTCATCGCTCGCCTGCCCGGTGGAACCGCGCCGCTGATCCTGTGCGCGAAGGGGATCGAGGCGGGCACCCGGCTGCTGATGTCCGAGGTTGCCGCCGAAATCCGCGGCCATGCCCCGATCGCGGTGCTTTCCGGCCCCAGCTTCGCGCACGAGGTCGCCGCCGGGCAACCGACCGCGCTGACCCTCGCCTGCGACGACGATGCGGTGGGTGCGAGGCTGGCGGCGCGGCTCGCCCGCCCCGCCTTCCGGCTTTACCGGTCGAGCGACGTCGTCGGGGCAGAGATTGGCGGCGCGGTGAAGAACGTGCTCGCGATCGCGTGCGGCGTGGTCGAGGGAATGGCGCTTGGCCAGAATGCGCGCGCGGCGCTGATCAGCCGCGGCTTTGCCGAGATGACGCGGTTCGGCATCGCGCGCGGTGCGCGGGTGGAGACCCTCGTCGGGCTGTCGGGCCTCGGCGATCTGGTGCTGACCTGTTCGTCGATGCGGTCGCGCAACTTCTCGCTCGGCGTGGGGCTCGGCCAGGGTGCGCGCGCTGCCGATCTGCTGGCCGATCGGCGGACAGTGGCGGAGGGTGCCTATACCGCGCCGGTCCTGCTCGCGGCCGCTGCCGCGGCGGGAGTGGAGATGCCGATCGTCACCGCGGTCTGCGCGCTGATCGAGGGTGCGGCCGATGTTCGCGAGGTCGTCGGCACATTGCTCGCCCGGCCGCTCCGCGCCGGGGAAGATTGACGGGGCTCGGTCCGCTCAGAAATCGATCGCGATGCCCTTGCGCTCCCAGTCGCCATAGCGGGTCGGGTTCGGGCGGTCGTCGGGCTGGGGCTGCGGCACGATCTCCTCGGGCTCCGGCACGGGCGGGCTCGGCCCCCAGTGCGCCGGCGGCCGGACGTGCGGCGGGCGGGTGTCGCTCATGTCGGTCTCTCCTCGGCAGGAAGGGCGCTGTTTCAACGGAGAGCGGCGCGGAGTCCATCCCCGCGCCGCCCCCTCTCTCCGCCCTGGCCGCTGCGGGTCAGAACTTCTTCTTCACGGTCAGTGCCCATTCGCGCGGGCGGCCGGGCTGGCGGTTGACGATGCCCGAACCCGCGGCCGACAGATCGAAGCCGGTGAGGTAGTAATATTTGTCGAACAGGTTGGTCACTTCGCCCGATATCTCGAGGTCGCCGCCCTCGTTGCGGTAGGTCAGCCGGGCATTGGCGACGGTGTAGTGACGCAACCGCTCGCCCACGGTGTTCGACGATCCCGAATAGACGGTCGACTGGTAGGCGGCATCCAGCCGCGGGGTGAGCGACCCGGCGCTCCCGAGCGGGATCACGTATTGCGCGCCGGCCGACCACTTCCACTTCGGCGTATAGGGCGGCACGTCTCCGAACTGCGGCCCGCCCGGCTGCGACGGCCCGCCGGCAAGCGGATCGATATACTTATACTGGAAGTCGGTGTAGCTGAGCGCCCCGTCGATCGACAGTCCGTCGATCGGCCGCAGCGTGGTTTCCAGTTCGAAGCCCTTGATGTGGGCATCTCCGGCGTTGGCGATCAGCGCGCATGGCCCCGGCCCGCCAAACTGCGGGCAGGACAGGAAGGCGAGCTGGATGGCCTTATAGTCGGAGAAATAGGCCGCCAGGTTCAGCCGGAGCAGCCGATCGAACAGCTCGCTCTTGATGCCGCCTTCATAAGCGGTGAGCTTCTCCGGGTTGAACGAGCGGACCTGCTCGGCGTTGAACGGCCGCGGGCTGATGCCGCCGCCCTTGAACCCGGTCGACGCCTGGACATAGGCCATCACGTCGTCCGTCAGCTGATATTGCAGGTTGGCGCGCCAATCGATCCGGTCGCCGTCATACACGCCGACCTTCCCGTCCACCGCGCCGAGGAACGGGTTGACCGTCCCGTCCTTGTTCTTGCGGCTGAACGTATAGTCCTTGTGCTCCTCCGTGTAGCGCAGGCCCGCGGTGGCGGTCAGCCGATCGGTCACGTGCCAGTTGACGTGGGCGAATACCGCCTTCGTATCGGCATTCACCGGATCCGACTGCTGGAACTGCAGCGGGATCACCGCATAGCGAAGGTCCTGGTAGGACGGATAGACCGAGCGCTGATCCTGATAGAAGCCGCCCAGCGTATATTCGATCGCCTCGTTCGCCAGGCTGCCGTTCAGCCGCAGTTCCTGGCTGACCGACCAGAAATCGAGCGAGCTGAGACCGTTGCCCACGGCCAGCGGCGAGGCATCGTCATCGTTCGAGAATTGCGCGTCATAGGTGCGGTAGGCGGTGATCGAGGTGAGCTTGAGCACGTCGCTCAGGCTGAAATCGATCTGGCCGGAAACGCCCCAGCCCTCGAACCGGGTGCGGCCGGTCCCCCGCGTTTCCGTCAACGGATAGCCCGTGGCAACCGGCCCGGCCCACGCGCCCGCGGGGGAGGCGTAACTGGCATAGTTGCAGTAGCGGCCGCAGACGAAGCGATTGTCGTAGGGCACCGCCGTTGCCGTGCCGCGAACCTGGGGGGTGCTATTGTTGGCCGAGATCAGCACCGCGCCGGGGGAGGTGCGATCGTCGTTCGTGTAATCGCCGATGATGTTGACTTCGAGCCTGTCGCTCGGCTCCCAGCGCAACTGCCCGCGCAGCGCCTGATAATTGACCTCGCCTTCACGCGCGACGACGCAGTCGCCGCCGGCGGAAAGCTGCGGCTGGATGCCGCCGACGGCGGGGTTGAGCGCGCTGCCCGGCGGGCTCACGCAGCCGAAATCGAGCCGCTTGATGTAGCCGTCCTGCTTTTTCGCGACGCCCGCCATCCGCGCGAAGAGATTGTCGGTCAGCTTGAAATCGGCGCTCGCGCGCAGATCGATCCGGTCGCGGATACCGTATGTCGCGGAGACGTAGCCGGTGTTCGATCCGGTCGGTTTCTTGGAATAGAGCTTGATCGCGCCGCCGATCGAGTTCTTGCCGGCCAGCGTCCCCTGCGGCCCGCGCAGGATCTCGACCCGGTCGAGATCGAGCAGGTCGAAGATCGAGCCCACCAAGGTCGCGTAGTAGACATCGTCGACATAGACGCCGACGCCCGGTTCCAGCGCGGGGTTGAAATCGAACTGGCCGACGCCGCGGATATTGGCGCCGAGCGCGGGGCCGAACGCCGCCCCTTGCGGCTTGAGCGTCACCGAGGGCGCCTGATCGGCGACGGAGGCGACGCTGGTCTGGCTGCGCGCCTCCAGCATGGCGCCGGACATGGCGGTGATCGCCAGCGGCGTCTGCTGCAGATTCTGCTCGCGGAACTGCGCGGTGACGACGATCTCGTCCGGCCCGCCGCTGTTGGACGGGTTGGCCGCAGCCCGTGCGGAGGCGGCGGCATCGGCGGCCGCCGGTTGCGTTTGCGACTGCGTTTCCGGGGCCTGCGCCCAGGCGCCGCTGGCCGAGGCGAGCGCGACCGCTAGCGCGGCCCCGCTGGCAAGGCCGCGCAAGGGTTTCCGGTGCGGCATCCTGCGGTCGTTCGATAGCATCGTTTTCCCCTCCTGAATGGTTGCGGGCCATGGCTGGCCTCTGCTGTGGAACCGACCGCGCGCACGCGGCCGGAAAGCCTGATCGTCGGAAACGAAGGTTACGCTACGGTTGGCCGCCAGCGCGCAGCAGATCGGGACGGGCGGGCGGACCCCCTCCGCCCCAAAAGCCTGACCGCACGGCGATCCAGCAACATTCGGCACCTCCCCGGCGCGCTTGGCGTTCTTTCCATGCCTTATTTAATGGCATTAAGGTAGGCGTATCCTTACAGCACCGGCCAAGTCAAGCGGGGTTGAAATGGCATTGGAGAAGGAGGCGATCGTCGGGGCCGGGCTCGTCCTGCTCCAGGCGGAAGGGTTTGCCGGGCTGAGCCTGCGCAAGATTGCCGATGCCCTGGGGGTCCAGACGCCGGCGCTCTACTGGCACGTCAAGAACCGCGCCGAACTGTACGGCCTGATGTCCGAACACATGCTCCACGAGGCGATCGACGATGTCGACGATGCGCTGAGCGGGCGGGCATGGCTGCTGGCGTTCGGGCAGTCGATCCACCGCGTCCACATGCGCCGCCGCGATGCCGCGCAACTGGTCAGCTCGGTGATGCCCAGCCAGGTGATGGAGCGCGAACTGCTCGGCCGCATCGTCGAACGGCTGGAGGCGGGCGGCATGTCGCGCGCCGAGGCGGTCGTCGCGCACTCGGCGGTGCTGTCGCTTACGCTGGGCTGGTCGCTATTCGAGGGCAATGCGCAGATCGTTGCCCTGATGCGCGAAAGCATGGACGTGGAAGCGAGCTTTGGCGCCAGCCTGGGGGCGCTGATCGAAGGGCTGTTCGCCGCCGCGGCGCGATCGTCACCCCCCGCCTGAACGCACCCTGCCGGCGTGGCGTGGCGGCGTGGCGTGGCGGGCGGCACGGCGCTAAAAGCTTGAGACGTTAGGAGGATGGCCATGATGATCGGCGGACGCACCCGGATCAGGTTCGGCGGGTGACATGGTGCTGCGGGTCGGATCGCTGAAGCTGAAGGCGCAGTTGTTTTGCGCCGACGAACGCGCGCTGGGGCCGGGGCGGATCGACCTGCTCGAGTCGATCGACGCGCATGGCTCGATCTCGGCGGCCGGCCGCGCGCTCGGGATGAGCTACCGCTACACCTGGCTGATGGTCGACAGCATGAACCGCTGTTTCGCTGAAAAGCTGGTCGAGACGTCGCCGGGCGGGGGGCGGGGCGGCGGCACCGTCCTGTCCGATTTCGGGCGGCGCGCGCTGATCGCCTACCGCGAACTGGAAGCATCGCTGGAACGCACCGCGCGCGATCACCCGCGGCTGGCCGAGCTGGAAGCGATGCTGCGCCCCCGTCCGCTGCCGCAGGGCGGGGGCGCAGCCCAGCCAGAGGGGGCAGGCGGGGGCGCGGAAGACTAGCCGCCCGCCGGCCGATCCTCCGGCCGATCAGTCGGGCATGGCGAAGCGATCGGCGCGCTGGCCGAGCAGCGTCACCTCGACCCGGCGGTTCTGCCGCATGCCTGCGGCATTGGCGTTGCTGGCCACGGGATCGCGCTCGCCGCGGCCTTCCACCCGGAAGCGGGCGCGGGTGACACCCATCTGATCGAATGCCGCGCGCACGCTGGCCGCGCGCCGTTCGGAAAGATCCTGGTTGTGGGCGTCGCTGCCGCGCGAATCGGTATGGCCGACAATCGCGACGCGCACCCCCGGATTGGCGCGCAGGTAGCCGGCAAGCGGGCGCAGCTTCTCGATCGCGCCGGGCCGGAGATCGGCGCTGTCGGTGCGGAACAGCACGTCTTCCTGCAGCGTCAGCGTCGCGCCCTGCGGCGTCTGGCGGAACCGGTAGTCGCGCATCGCGCCCCGATCCCAGCCGCCCCGCTCCATCGGCACCGCGACGATCGCGCCGCGCCGCTCCCAATCGAATCGGTCGCGGCGTGGGCCGGCTATCTCGGCAAAGGCGCGATTGGCGTCGTCCGCCTCCCGCGGGCTGACGCGACCGTCGCGGTTCGCATCGAAGTTGCGCATCACGAAGGCACGTCCGCGATTGGTGCGCCGCAGTTCGGGGAACAGGATCGGCACACCCCGGCCCTCAAGCACGATGTCGCGCCCGCCTGACCGCCCGCCGCTCCAGTCGAAGCGATCCTGCGCGCTTACCGGGCCGGCAAGCGCGGCAACCGCGAGGGCCGCCGCCGTGCCGCGCGCCCATATTCCTGCAGTTCCGGCCATTTTCCGTCTCCTGATGGCTTTGTCGTGGGCCGGAGCGTGCCAGTATCCCGTTGAACGGGCGGTGAGCCGGGCTGAAAGCGCCTGTTCATCCGGCCGGCAGGCGGAGCGGCGTTGCACGCGCACGGCCTTTGTGTACGAGACGGCACCCGCCCGCGGGCGGGTGCCTGGAGAGCGACATGGATAGGGATGACGCCGACGCCGCGGCGGCCAGGCACTTCGGCGAGGAGGTGGAGCGGGTAAAGGATAGCGGCGTGCTCGGCCGATCGGACCCGCTCAACCGCCTGTTCGCTTATCTGGCAGAGCGGACGGCGGCAGATGCCTCCCCCCGCGAAATCGATATAGCGTGCGACGTGCTCGGCCGCAGCGACACCTTCGATGTGTCGCAGGATGCCACCGTGCGCGTCTATATCCATCGCCTGCGCGGCAAGCTGGACAGCTTCTACGACGCGCGCCCGGCGGGCGCGCCCCGGCTGCTGGTGCCGCGCGGCGAGTACCGCCTGGTCCTGCAGCCGGCGGCGGAGCCGGATAGGGCGATCGCGCCGCCGGAGGATGCCCCCGCGCGGCCCGCGGAGCCGGCCGGGGCCGTCGTGCCGCAGGAGGGCCCGGTCGCCCGGCGCGGCTGGAGCGGAGGCCGGCGGATCGTGATCGGCCTGCTGGGGCTCGCGCTCCTCGCCGGTGGAGGTATCGGTTTCCTGGCCGGGCAGCGCAGCGCCGATGCCCCGCCCGAAATCGCGACCACGTCCGTCTGGTCGCCGATTCTCGGATCGGGGCGGCTGACGTTCGTCGTGCTCGGCGACTACTACATATTCGGCGAGACCGCCGGATCGTACGAGATCCAGCGGCTGGTACGCGAATTCTCGATCAACTCGCCCGCCGATCTCGATCGCTATATCATGAGCCACCCCGACGAGGCCGCCCGCTTCGCCGATCTGGACCTGCACTATCTGCCGCTCAGCGCCGCGCCCGCGCTCGGCAACCTGCTGCCGGCAATGACCGACGCAAAGGCCCGCGGCGTCGGCCGAACGGGGGTGACGACGATCTCGCAGATCTCGCCCGAGGTCGTGAAGGGATCGAACGTCGTCTATGTCGGCTATCTGAGCGGGCTCGGGCTGCTGCGCGACCTGCTGTTTCCGGTGTCCAGCTTTGCGGTGGGCGCAACCTATGACGAGATCGTCGATCGCCGCACCGGAAAGCATTATCAGGCGAACTGGTCGTCCTCGACCAGGAGCGCCAGCCCCCACCTCGATTACGCCTATCTCGCCAGCCTGCGCGGACCGACGGGCAACCGCATCATCATCGTCAGCGGCACGCGGGATGCCGGCGTGGTCCAGGCATCGGAAGCGGCGATCGATCCGGCGCTGCTGCGTGCATTCGAACGCAAGGCCGGCAGCGATTCGTTCGAGGTGTTGTATGAGGTCCGCACGCTCGGCCACGTCAATGTCGGCAGCCGGCTGATCGCGGTGCGCGCGCTTGCGCCGTCGGGCACCGCGGCGCCGGCCGGGCCGGGCGCCCCAAGCTTCCCGGACGAGGCGAAGCGCGCCCGCTGAACCGGCAGATCAGGCGCCGGAGACGAAATCGACGAAACGCCCCTCAGCCGCGCCACCGATGCGGGCGCGGACATCGAAGATCCGGTGCACCAGATCTGCGTCGAGCGTCTCGGCCGTCGTGCCGAACGCCACCAGCCGGCCCTCCCGCAGCGCGGCGACATGCGTGGCGTGGCGGGCGGCGAGGGTGAGATCGTGGATCGACGCAATGACGAGCCGCCCCGATGAGGCGATCCCGCGCAGCCGGGCGATGCCGTCGATCGCGTGCCGTGGATCGAGCCCGGCCAGCGGCTCGTCGGCGATCAGCACCTCCGGTTCGCCGACCAGCGCGCGCGCCAGCATCGCCCGGGCAAGCTCGCCCCCGGAAAGGGTGGTGACGGGCTGATCGCGCCGATCGGCCAGATCGCACAGCGCCAGCGCACGATCGATCCGCTCGGCAAAGCCCGGCGGCAGACGGCCGAGGCCGGGGAGCTGCGGCAGAAGGCCGAGGGCGACGAGCCGTTCCACCGCGATGGGCCATTCCGGGCGTGGCGATTGCGGCAGGAAAGCGCGCCGGCGGGCCAGCACCCGCCGATCCATGCCGGCGACCCCGTGCCCCCCCAGCCGCACGCTGCCCGCATCGGGCGCCAGCAGCCCGGCGAGCACCGCCAGCAGCGTCGATTTTCCCGCGCCGTTTGCGCCGATCAGCGCAACGAAGCTGCCGGGCGCCAGGGTCAGCGAGACGTCGTCCAGTATCGTCCGTCCGCCGCGGCGGACGGTGAGGTTGTCGGCGCGGATCACGGCGCGGTCCGGCGCAGGCGGATCACCAGCCCCAGGAAGAATGGCGTGCCGACCAGGCTGGTCAGCACCCCCAGCTTCAGTTCCGTCGCCGTCGGGATCGCGCGCGTCGCGATGTCCGCGACGAGCAGCAGCGCCGCGCCGAGCAAAGCCGCCGGCAGCAGCACGCGGCTCGGCTGGTGGCCGACCAGGGGGCGCACGATGTGCGGCGCAACCAGCCCGATGAAGCCGATCGCGCCCGTGACGGAGGTCGCCGCGCCCACCGCGCACGCCGTTCCCGCCAGCGCGAGCAGGCGGGTCCGCGCCAGGTCTATGCCCAGGCTCTCGGCCTGCACCTCACCGAGGGTCAGCGCATCGAGGGCCGGGGCGGTCGCCGCCAGCGCGATCCAGCCGGCCAGCAGAAACGGCGCGGCGATCGCCAGTTGATGCCAATCGCGATCGACGAGCGATCCGAGCAGCCAGGTCGTGATCTCGTAGGCGGCATAGGGGCTTGGTGCGAAGTTGAGCGCGAGCGACAGCCCCGCCCCGGCGAGTCCGGAGACCGCCGCCCCCGCAAGGATCAAGGTGAGCGTGCCGCCGCGGCCCAGCGCGAACGTCAGCGCCCCGGCGAGAAGGGCGCCGACGATGCCGAGCACCGGCGCGGCGGCGGCGAATACGGATGACAGCCCGAAATAGATCGCGATCACCGCCCCCAGTGCCGCGCCGCCCGAGACGCCGAGTAGCCCCGGCTCGGCCAGCGGGTTGCGGAGCAGCCCCTGCAACACCGCGCCCGCCAGCCCCAAAGTCGCGCCGACCAGCAGCGCCAGCAGCGTCCGGGGCAGCCGCAGCTCGGTCAGGATCAACCAGGCGAGGTTGGGCTTCGCCGCCAGCACCCCTGCCACCAGTTCCGCGGGCGCCAGCCAGACCCGCCCGACTGCCAGCGACAGAAGGACGAGGACGACAAGCGCCAGCCCGATCGCCGCCATCAGCAGCCGTGGCCGCATCACCAGCGAACCCCGCCGGCAGGAAGGGCGAGCAGGGCGCGGCGCAGATCGAGCGCCGCGCCCGCCGTCTGCGGCAGCCCGCAGCCGTAGAGCGGATCGGAAAAGGTGATTCGTCGGCCGCGATAAAGCCGTCGCACCAGCGGGTGGGCAGCGCGTGACGCATCGAGCGAGGCGCCGCGCCACGCGCTTCGCCCCTGCAGGATGGCATCGGGCCTCGCCGCCAGCAATCGCTCGACATCGAAGCTTCCGGGGCGGCCCCCGGCCGTCGCGGCGACGTTGATGCCGCCGGCGGCGCGGATGATCGCGTCGGTCAGCGTATCGCGGCCGGGCACGCTGCCGCTGCCGTTCCAGGCGGCGATCCTTCGCCCTCGCGGCGGGCGAGTCGCGGCAAGGGCGCGGAGCGTGGCATCCATCCGGCGGATCATCGCCTCGGCGCGTGCGGGTTCCCCGACCGCCTGGCCGACCCGGCGGGTCGCGGCGCGGATGTCGGCAAAGCTGTTGGCCGGTTCGATCTCGATCAGCGACGCACCGGCGCGGGCGGCAAGCCGCCGCGCCGCGGGGGTGGAGAAGGTGCCGGCAAGGATCAGGTCCGGCTTCTGGCGCACGATTTCCTCGGCGCTGCCGTGGTTGATCGCCACGCCTCGATCCCGGCCGGGCATCAGCATCTCGGCGGCCGGGTGCGCCAGATAGGTGATCGATGCGATGCGTTCCCGGGGAACCAGCGCCAGCACCAGCAGGTCCGTGCACTGCATCATCGACATGATCCGCTGCGGCTTGCGCGGCGGGGGCGCTGCCGCCGAATGGGCGCCGACGTTCAGCATCAGCACGCCTGCGCCGAGCAGGAGGCTACCGTGGCGGCGGGGCCGGCGCTGATCGGGCGGGGCGCATGTGCCGCCGCGCCCAGCGGGGTCGGAGAGCATCGTCGACGGGACCTGCGCGATGAAGGAAGGCGCCGCCCTAGCATGGCGGCGCCCTCCTTGCGCGGCGAACGTGCTGCCGGTGCAGCCGCCTGTTACTGGTAGATGCCGAGAGTGAATCCGATGACGCGTCCGAAGAAGACGACCATGATCCAGAAGAGGAGGGATGTTCCGCCTGCGATCTTGGCGGCGGTTGGGAGGGTGCTGTCGGTATCCCAGAGGTGGACGCTGCGCCAGGTGAAGACATGGAAGACGGCCATGTTGAGGCCGGCGATCATGAGGAACAGCATCTTGAGCTGGAAGTAGGGGTTGGCGGCATAGCTTCCGGCCTTGCTGGTGAAGAGCAGCAGGCCGGTGACGGCGGCGAGGGCGAAGGCGCCCCACACGAAGGGCAGCGTCTCCCGCGAGACGACGGTGACGGCGACCTTGCGCGAGGCGAGGCCGAGGAGCCGCAGGTCGGTGATCGCGATGGTGCCGACGACGGTGACGAGTGCGATCACGTGGATCGATTCGAGCGTCGGGAAGGCCCAGGCGGATTCGGCCACGAAGCTTCCGACTGCGGAAGTTTCCAGCGACTGCCACAAAGAAACGAGATCCATCTTCTACCCCTCAGACCGGCGCGTAGGCGATCCAGCGACCGGCCACCATGATCATGCACCACAGGACGATTATCAGGGCAGCGCCGGTGCGTACCGCGGCGCGGCCATCCCGGCTGACTTCCCACTGCGCGATCCGCGCCCGGACGCTGGCCTGGAACAACAGGCTGACGAGGATCATGAAGACGATCAGCCCCATCTTGATCCAGAATACCGGGTTGATCAGCTCGCGCACCGGCTCGCCGATCACCATCCCGATGCCGGTGAGGACGAGCACCGCCAGCGACCACCAGATCCACGGCAGGTAACGCCGCGCGGTGTCGGTCAGCGTGCGGCTGCCCCCGGTGACGCCCAGGATGCGCAGGTTGATCATCAGCACCGATCCGAACGCCGCCGCAATCGCCAGGATGTGCAGCGTCTGGATGATCGGGATCGCCCAGAAATGGCTGCCGATCCACGCGCTCAGCGACGTGTTCCCGATCCCCAGCGACAACTCGGTCAGCTGCGTGCCGCGCAGCCATTCGGTAAATGCATAAAGCAGATCGCCTATCGAGGGCATCG
>NZ_JAQGLK010000107.1 GCF_028292925.1 Sphingomonas bacterium | reverse complement strand
AGAAAGGGAAAAGGCACGAAATGCAACGGCTGGTGAGACCCGTGCAGACGCCTTGGCAATGGTGGATGGTGGAGGGGGCTGGATTCGAACCAGCGTACGCTTGCACGGGCAGATTTACAGTCTGCTGCCTTTAACCACTCGGCCACCCCTCCGGATTGCCCGTATCGGGCCGAGGGGCGCTCATGGCCAAAGCCGCCGGACCTGTCAACAATCCTAAGGCCGCTTGCGCGAACCTCCCCCGTCGTGGAAAGGCGTGCGGCATGCGCAAGGGACATCGCCCATCGACACCTGCGGCCGGGCGGCCGCGTTTCTGGGGCCGCCATGCGGTCATCGCCGCACTGGCCAACCCCGAGCGGACGGTCCGCCGGATGTGGGGCACGCGCGAAGCGCTGGCCACGCTCGACGTGCCCCCGATCATCCCGATCACCTATGCCGAGGTCGCGGATCTCGGCAGGCTGGTGCCTGCCGACGCCCCGCACCAGGGCCTGGTGATCGAAGTCGATCCGCTGGAGGACGTCTGGCTGGGCGATCTGCTGGATGCCGGTCGCGACGATCGCCGCCCGCTGATCGTGCTGGATCAGGTGACCGACCCCCACAATGTCGGCGCGGTGCTGCGATCTGCGGCTGCATTCGACGCGCTGGGGCTGATCACGCAGGATCGGCACGCCCCGCCCGAATCGGGCGCTCTCGCCCGTTCCGCCTCCGGCGCGCTGGAACTGGTGCCGTGGGTGCGGGTGGTGAACCTTTCCCGCGCGCTGGGCGAAATCGGCGAGGCAGGGTTCTGGCGCATCGGGCTGACCGGCACCGGCACGCGCACCGTGGCCGAGGCTGTCGGCAATGCCCGCGTCGCTCTGGTGCTGGGCGCCGAGGGCGAGGGCATGCGCCAGAATACCGAGGCGCATTGCGACGAACTCGCCCGGCTGCCGATCAGCCCGCGGGTGGAAAGCCTCAACGTCTCCAACGCCGCGGCGATCGCGCTCTACGCGGCGGCTTCGCGCCGGGACTGATCCGCGGCTCAGCGCGAACCCGCTTTCTTCGTCCGCAACGTCGGATCGGCACGGGCGGGATCGTCCGGCCAGGGGTGGCGCGGATAGCGGCCACGCATTTCCTTGGCCACCGCCACCCAGCTACCCGCCCAGAAGCCCGGCAGATCGCGCGTCGTCTGGATCGGGCGGCCCGCCGGGGAGGTAAGCCGCAGCAGCAGGGGCGTCCGCCCCGCGAGCGGATGCCGATCGAGCCCGAACAGCGCCTGCACGCGCAGTTCGACCGCAGGTGCGCCATCGCCGGCATAATCGATCGGGTGGCGGCTGCCTGCCGGGGAGGTGAACTGATCGGGGGCATGCGCGTCGATCGCCTGCCGGCCGTTCCATCCCAGCCGCCCCTCCAGCATCGCGAGCAAGGCATCGGCGGGGATGTCGCCAAGCCGGCGCCGGCCGGCGAGCAGCGGCGGGAGCCAGTCGTCGACGGCGGAAAGCAAGGCGGCGTCGGACAATGCATCGTCGCCGCCGGTCTGCCCCGCGGCGAAGGCTGAACGGGCGCGCAGCCGCACCGCCGCCTCCGGCCAGTCGATCCGGCCGACGCCGTGACTGCGCACGCCGCCGACAAGCGCATCGACGATCGCCGCGGGATCGGGCGCGTCGTCCGCACCGCCGCCCAGCCGCAGCGCACCCAGCCGCCGCTCCCGCAGCGCGACCGCCCCGCCACTCGCCGGATCGAAGGTGACGGTGCGGGAGCGGACGATTCGGCCGGCGAACAGGGCCTCGATCGTCGGCTGGTCGATCGGCGCGGCGGAAAGGATGCGCGCACCGGCGGCGCTGCCCTGCACCTCACCCACCGCGAGCCATTCCTCCCGCGCGAGCGACGATGCCGGATCGAGACGGAAGCCGCGCCCGCCGACGGAGAGCCAGTCCGCGCCATCGCCGCCACGCCGCCGCGCCACCCTGTCCGGAAAGGCGAGCGCGACGCAGGCGCCGATCGACGGGCTGCCACCCACCGCCCCGTCGCCCCCCGAGCCGGCGAGCGAGTGCCAGCGCCGGGCAAGCTTCCGCCCCGCTTCGGCGCGGGGGCCGCGTTCGCCGCGCCAGCGCCGCAGCCGCGATTCGAGATCGACGTCGCTGCCGCCCAGCCCCCGTTCGGAGAGCAGGACGGCGATCTCCGCCGCCGTTCGCCCCCAGCCATGCTCCGCCGCGGCAATCAGCATGTGCGCGAGCCGCGGCGGCAGCGGCAGCGCCGCCATCGCCTTGCCGTGGGCGGTCGGGCGGCCATCACCGTCGAGCGCGGCGAGCGCGGCGAGCCGATTGCGCGCCTCGGCGACGGCGGCGGCCGGTGGCGGATCGATCCAGCGCAGGCTCGCCGGATCGCTTACACCCCACAGAGCGCAATCGAGCAGGAGCGCGGACAGGTCCGCCTCCAGCATCTCCGGCGGATCGAAGCGCGGCAAGCCGGCAGTCGCCGCTGCTTCCCACAGCCGATAGGCGACGCCTGGCGCCTGGCGCCCGGCACGCCCGGCGCGCTGCGCGGCGGCGGCCTGGCTGACGCGTTCGGTGACGAGCCGGGTAAGCCCCGCCGCGCGATCGTAGCGCGGCCGCCGCGCCAGCCCGGAATCGACGACGACGCGGATCCCGTCCAGCGTCAGGCTGGTCTCGGCGATGCTGGTCGCCAGCACGACCTTGCGCGTGCCCGGCGCGGGGGGCGCGATGGCGGCGCGCTGCTCGCCGGGATCAAGCGTGCCGTGCAGGCGGTGAAGGCTGACGTCCTCGGGCAGCCCACCGAGCCGCTCGGCGGTGCGCTCGATCTCCGCGACGCCCGGCAGGAAGGCGAGCACCCCGCCCGCCTGCTCGGCCAAGGCACGGCGGATCGCGGCGGCCATCTCGTCCTCGATCCGCGCCTCGGCGGCGCGGCCGATGTGGCGCAGGTCGATCGGATAGCTGCGGCCCTCGCTTTCGATCAGCGGCGCATCGCCCAGCAACGCCGCGAAGCGCCCGCCATCGAGCGTGGCGGACATCGCCACCAGCCGAAGATCGGGGCGGAGCGCCTGCTGCGCATCGAGGGCGAGGGCGAGGCCGAAATCGCTGTCCAGGCTGCGTTCGTGCACCTCGTCGAACAACACGGCCGAAACGCCGGCAAGTTCGGGATCGGCCTGGATGCGGTTGCGGAAGATGCCCTCCGTCAGCACCAGCAGCCGGGTTAGGCCGGACTGCTTGCTGTCCATCCGGGTGGCGTAGCCGATCGTGCGGCCGACCGGCTCCCCGGCGAGGGCGGCGATGCGCTCGGCCGCGGCGCGGGCGGCGATGCGGCGCGGGCTGAGCAGCAGGACCTGGCCGGTGCACCATGGTTCCCCCAGCAAGGCGGGGGCGACCGCAGTCGTCTTGCCCGCACCGGGGGGGGCGACCAGCACGGCGTTGCTGCCGGCGCGGAGGGCGGCGAGCAGATCGCCGAGCACGGTGTGGATCGGCAGTTCGGCCATGCGCCCCTTTACCCCCACCGCCCCCGAATAGCCCACCCCCGTCCTCGCCCCGCGCGGCCAAGCCAGTCGGAAGTTCGCGCCGAAGTTCGCGCGGAAGTTCACGCCAACGTGCACGGGAAGTTCGCCAAGTTCGCGTGGAGGAGGGCGTATCGCGGGGCGGCCGCCCTGCCCCGCGCGCCACGTGCCCAATCGCTCAGTCGCCCAGTCGCCCCGTCGCCCCGTCGCCTGCTCGCCCAGTCGCGCATCATCGTGCAGGCATATGCCTGTAGGACAGAACAATCCCTGCACCGGCGGAACGGCCGTGCCGCACCGGCGTGACCGGGCCGGCCGCCTCGGCTATCCCCGGCTCCGCAGAAACCCGCATTGCCCCAGGAGGGATGCCATGACCAAAGTGATGCTCACGATCGCGCCGACGGGGGGCATGTCGATGAAGTCGGCCAACCCCGCGCTGCCGACCCAGCCGCATGAAATCGCCGAGCAGGTCGCCGAATGCGCGAAGGCCGGGGCGAGCATCGTGGCGATCCACGCCCGCCGCCCGGACGATCAGGCGACGTGCAACCCCGACATCTACCGCGACATCAACCAGCGCATTCGGGCCAAGGGCTGCGACATCATCCTCAACAATTCCACCGGCGGCGGCAATTCGGGCGACATGCTGGTCCCCCGCCCCGACGGCCTTTGGGAATCGAACTTCGAGGAGCGGCTGCGCGGGTGCGACGGCGGCGCGGAGATGTGCACGTTCGACGGGGTCACGGTGGTCGACACGGTGGGGGACAAGGAAGTCGTCGTCATCACCCCGCCGTCGCGGTGCGAGACCTTGGTCAAGCGGATGACGGATCAGGGCATCAAGCCGGAATGGGAGGTGTTCAGCCCCGAACACATCATCCAGGACGTCACGCGCCTGATCCAGAAGGGCTATGACAAGCCGCCTTACTACATCAACATGGTGCTGGGCGGGGACAAGGGCTTCCAGGGCGCGATGCCCTACAGCCACGAGATCCTGGCGGCGATGATACGTCACCTGCCGCCGCAGTCGATCTGGTGCGTATCCGGCATCGGCCCGGCGCAACTGCCCGCCTCCACCCAGGCGCTGCTGCTCGGCGGGCATGTCCGCGTCGGGCTGGAGGACAATCATTATTATGCGCGCGGCGTGAAGGCGACGAACCTGATGCTGGTCGAGCGCCAGGTGCGGATCATGACCGAACTGGGGTTCGAGCCGATGTCGGCAGCCGAATCGCGCGACCTGCTCGGCCTGCCGCAGCTACAGGCAGCCTGACCAGAGGCATGGCGCCTTCGAAGGGGCGGGGATCAGCCTCGTCCCTTCACCGCACATACCGGCCCCGCCTCAGGCCTGTTCCGGATGACGGAGGACGGCGGAGTGCCGCTCCCGCGCGGCCGCGTCGCCTGCGCTGCCGGAAGTGCGGCGGTTCCCACGTCGAGGTTGCCCCGCCTTCCCTCCTTCCGGGACCGGCACGTCGTGCGCGTGGCCGGGCGACGACGGAGCGATCGAACCGATCAGTAGGCGCGGGCGATCGCGAACTCGACGGCTTCGATCAGGGCAGCACGCGCCTGGCCGCCACCTATGCCGCTCAGCGCATCGATCGCCCGCTGACCATAGAGACGGGCGCGGCCAAAGGCGTCATCGATGGCGCCGCGTTCGTGCAGCAGCCGGGTGGCGTGCACGAGATCCTCGTCCGACACGCGGCGCCCCTCGATCGCGTCGCGCCAGAAACGGCGCTCCTCGTCCGAGCCGCGGGCGTAAGCGAGGATCACGGGGAGGGTGACCTTGCCATCGCGGAAATCGTCCCCCTGCCCCTTGCCCATCGTCGCCGCGTCCGACGCATAGTCGATCGCATCGTCGACCAGCTGGAAGGCGATGCCGAGGTTGCGGCCATAGGAATCGAGCGCGAGTTCGACCTTTTCCTCCCGCTCGGCCACCACGGCGGCGATACGGCAGGCGGCGGCGAACAAGGCGGCGGTCTTCGCGCCGATGATATCGAGGTAGCGTTCCTCGCTCGTGTCGATGCGGCGCTGGGCGGTCAGCTGATTGACCTCGCCCTCCGCGATCACCGCGCTGGCATTGGACAGGATGCGCAGCACGCGCAGCGATCCATCCTCCACCATCAGCTCGAAAGCGCGGCTGAACAGGAAATCGCCGACGAGGACGCTGGCCGAATTGCCCCAGATGATGTTGGCGGTGCGCCGGCCGCGGCGAAGGCCCGACCCGTCGACGACATCGTCATGCAGCAGGGTGGCGGTGTGGATGAACTCCACCGAGGCGGCCAGCTTGTGCTGGCGCGTGCCGGCATAATCGAGCAACCGCGCGCAGGCGAGCGTCAGCATCGGCCGCATCCGCTTGCCGCCGCCGGCGATCAGGTGGCCGGCAAGCTCCGGAATCAGCGGCACGTCCGATTGCATACGGGCGAGGATGCAGCTGTTCACCTGGTGCATATCGGAGGCGACGAGCGCCATCATCGGATCGAGCGAAGGCGCAGCGGCGGCGCGGATGGGCAGGACGGTGGCTGTCATGTCTTCGGCGATGTGGCCCGCCGACGGGCGGAAGGCAAGTATGCGGACTTGCGCTACGCGCACCGAGACAACAAAAGGCGGCCGTCCCGCCCCCAACAAGCGACTGGCCGAGCATGACCGACGACACGCTGCGCAGCTTCCGCCAGAGCATCGACAATATCGATGCCGCCCTGGTGTTCCTGCTCGCCGAGCGGTTCAAGGTCACGCAGGCTGTCGGCCGCTACAAGGCCGGTGCGGGGTTGCCGCCGGCCGATCCCGGCCGCGAGGCGGCACAGATCGAGCGGCTGCGCGATCTTGCCCGATCCGCCGACCTCGACCCGGACTTTTCGGAGAAGTTCCTGCGGTTCATCATCGACGAGGTGATCCGCCACCACGAGCGCGCCCGCGACGCCGCCTGACCCCTTCTTTCCGCCGACGCAGAACGAAAGCCGCAATCATGACCGACATGCCCGCGACCCCCGAGACCGATATTCCCGAAACCGATACTCCCACGACCGAGATCCCCGCGACCGCGCCGCCGGGCGCTGCGGACTCCCCGCCGGACCATGTCGCGACGAACCCGCGCAGCCCGTTCTACGCGCCCGAGCTGCTCGCGCGCGGCATCGGCATCCGCTTCAACGGCCAGGAAAAAACCAACGTCGACGAATATTGCGTCAGCGAGGGCTGGGTGAAGCTGGCCGTCGGCAAGTCTCTGGACCGCAAGGGAAATGCCATGACGATCAAGCTGAGCGGCACCGTGGAGCCCTATTTCAAGGACGTCTGAGCAAGCTTGCCCGACGGCTTGTGCCGCGCGCCGCGCGCCGCTAGGAACGCCGCCGTTGGGGAGTAGCTATCGGCCGGCAGGCCGAGATCGCGTCAACATGCTTGCGCAATTGCGCATGGCGCGACAGCGGTAATGCCCGCCTTGCGAGACCAGCGTCCGTTCGATCCGCACCGGCCGGATCGGGTGGCGCTGTCGCTCGTCCGGTCGAGATCGTTCGCATGTCGCCCCTGTCGATCCTGTTTCTTTCGCTCAGCATGTCGGCGGATGCCTTTGCCGCCTCGATCGGGCGGGGTGCGGCGACCCGGCCGAGCCTGACCGGCGCGTTCAAGGGCGCGCTGGTGTTCGGCACGGTGGAGGCGATCACCCCGCTGATCGGCTGGGCGCTGGGGCTGGCCACCTCCAGCTTCATCGGCGCGGTGGATCACTGGCTGGCGTTCGCGCTGCTGAGCGCCGTCGGCGGCAAGATGATCTGGGAGGCGCTTCGTTCCGGCGACAGCTGCCAGGAGGATCAGCCGGCCGGGCGCCCGAACTGGGGCAAGTGGGCGCTGCTGCTGACAGCGGTCGGCACCAGCCTCGATGCCGCGGCGGTGGGCGTGTCGCTGGCGTTGATCGGCGCGGACATCGTGACCATCGCGCTCTCGATCGGACTGGCGACCTTCACGGTCACCGCCATCGGGCTGATGCTCGGGCGCGCCGCCGGGGCGCGGCTCGGCAGCCGGGTGGAGTTGCTCGGCGGCATGGTGCTGATCGCGATCGGCACGCTGATCCTGGCCGAACATACCGGCGCGATCGGAACGTCGCTGGTCTGAAGCGTCGCGGGCGGGGTCAGGCGGCGGGCAGCCGCAGCCGGGCACACAGGCCGCCCAGATCCTCGCTTTCGCCGAGGTGGATGGTGCCGCCGTAGATTTCCGCCACGTCGCGAACGATGGCGAGGCCGAGGCCGGTGCCGGGCTTGCCCGTGTCGAGCCGGGCGCCGCGTTCCAGCACGCTGGCGCGCTGCGCCTCGGGGATGCCCACGCCGTCATCCTCGACGAGGATGGACACGAAGCCACCCGCCGCGCCACTCTCCCCCTCGCGCGAGACGGTGACGAAAACGCGGCCCTGGCCGTATTTGGCGGCATTCTCGATCAGGTTGCCGAGCATCTCGTCCAGATCCTGCCGCTCGACGCGGACGGCGAGGGTCTTGTCGCCGGTCAGGTCCAGCGTGATGTGGCGGTGCATCCGGCACACCGCCCGCTCGACCGCGCTGAGCGATGGCCAGACATCGCTCCGGCTCTGCCCCGATCCGCGCCGGCCCACCGCGCGGGCACGGGCGAGGTGGTGATCGACCTGGCGGCGCATCGTCATCGCCTCGCGAATCACGGTGGCGGCCAGATCGGGGGTCTGCGCGGTCGCCTCGTTCATGATCACGGTCAGCGGGGTCTTGAGCGCGTGGGCAAGGTTGCCGGCGTGGCGGCGCGCCTCCTCGGCCTGGCGTTCATTGTGGTCGAGCAGCTTGTTGAGCTCCTCCACCATCGGCGCGATCTCCACCGGCAGCCTCTCGTCGACCCGCGCCTGCGCGCCCGTGCGCACCGCGCCGATCTCGCGCCGGATCCTGCGCAGCGGCCACAGCCCGTATGTCGCCTGCAACGCCGCCATCAGGATCAGGCCGAGGCCGAGCGCCGCGAACGAGCGGATCAGCGTCTGCCGCAGCGCCCTGGTCTGTTCGTTGAGGCTCTGGCGTGTCTGCGCCACCTGGAAGCGCCACAACGTGTTCGATCCCGGCAGGCGCGCGTCGCGCTCCATGATCCGCAGCGGCTCGTTCCTGAACGCGTCGGTGTCGTAGATGTGGTCGGCCGCATCGGCCGCCGTGTGGGACCGCGGCAGCGCACGATCCCACAGCGAGCGCGACCGGAACGGATCGGCGCCCTGCCCCGCGACCTGCCAGTAAAGGCCGGAATAGGGCTCCAGGAACCGCTGGTCGCCGAGTTGCCGGTTGAAGCGGACCTCACCATCCGGGCCGAGTTCGGCCGAGGCGATCATGGCGGTCAGCACATATTCGAGCTGGCCGTCGAAATTGCGGGTGATCGCCGATCTCAGCACGCGATCGAGGGCGATCCCGCCGCCGAACAGCAGCAGGAATATCCACAATGCGGCGACGCCGATCATCCGGCGGGTGAGCGAACCTGTCGTGCCGCGCGCGGGCGCATCGCCGTCGACGTTGGCGCCGATGCGGAGCGGGCGGCCAAGCAGGAGGCGCAGCCCGTTGGCCAGACTCGGCCGCCAGCCCTCGGCCGGCAGCACGTCGGCCGGGGCGCCCGCATCGCCAGCGCTGCCGCCGGCCATCGGATCAGCCCGCCGGATCGTCGAGGCTGTAGCCGAGGCCGCGGATGGTGGTGATCACGTCCGGCCCCAATTTCTTGCGGATGCGGGTGACGAACACTTCGATGGTGTTCGAATCGCGATCGAAATCCTGATCGTAGATATGCTCGATCAGCTCGGTCCGGCTGATCACCTTGCCCTTGTGATGAAGCAGGTAGCTGAGCAGCTTGTATTCCTGCGCGGTCAGCTTCACCGGCTCGCCGGCCAGCGTCACCTTGCCGGAGCGGGTGTCGAGGCGGACATCGCCCGCGATCAGCTCCGAACTGGCATTGCCGGAGGCGCGACGGATCAGCGCGCGCAGGCGGGCGATCAGCTCCTCCGTCTGGAACGGCTTGGCCAGGTAATCGTCGGCGCCCGCGTCCAGCCCGGCAACCTTGTCGGACCAGCTGTCCCGCGCCGTGAGCACGAGCACGGGAAAGTCGCGGCCTTCCTTGCGCCAGCGATCGAGTACGGTCAGCCCGTCAATCTCCGGCAGGCCGAGATCGAGGACGACGGCATCGTAGGTTTCGGTGCTGCCGAGAAAGTGCCCGTCCTCGCCATCGGTGGCGAGATCGATGGCGTACCCGGCCCCCTCCAGCGTCGCCCGCAACTGGCGGCCAAGATTGGGCTCGTCCTCTACGATCAACACGCGCATCAGAAACTCTCCACACCAGCGGCCATGCCCGCCTGCCGACGGACGATCCTATCGTGCGAAGTTGGCGCCAAGTCGAGGGGGGTCGGGCGGAGATCCCATCCCGATACAGAGTGATCAGTCGCCGGTGCGGCCGACGATCGCGCCGGTGCGGCCGTCCACGTCCACCCAGATCACCTTGCTGCCGCGCATGAACTTGAGCCGGTAATGCACATCGTCCAGGATTTCGGGGCCGATGTAGCGCGCACCGCCCATCCGCGGCACGACCATGCGCTCTATCTCGGGAAGCGGGCGAAGCTGACCGGCGCGACGGCTGCCATATACGGCATCCTCATCGCGGGGCGCGCGCGCCTGTGCATTCGTGGATCCTGCGCCGATCCCGGAAGCGACGGCGATCAACAGGATAAATCTCTTCATCGGCATAGGGGTGTGGCATAGGGCCCCCGCATTGAATAGCGCCTGAATACACCGACCGTTCCTTTAACAACACAGTGTTGCCCCATGTCCGCACCCGTCCTCGCCTATGAAGATCTCGGCCTCGTCCAGGGCTCCGGCTGGCTGTTCCGCGGCCTCAACATTTACGTCGGAGAGCGCGACCGGCTGGCCCTGATCGGCCGCAACGGCGCCGGCAAGACCACGCTGCTGAAACTGCTGGCCGGCCGGGTGGAGGCCGACGAGGGCCGCCGCACGATCGTGCCCGGCACCCGCGTGATCCTGCTGGAGCAGGAACCCTCGCTGGCCGGATTCGTGACGCTGCGCGATTATGCGATGGCCGGCGACGATGCGCCGCAGCCGCACGAGGTGGAGGCGATCGCCGACCAGCTCGGCATCGACCTGGACCGCGAGGCGGCGACGGCCAGCGGCGGCGAGCGGCGGCGGGCGGCGATCGCCCGCGCGCTGGCGCAGAATCCCGACGTGCTGCTGCTGGACGAGCCGACCAACCATCTCGATCTGCACGCGATCGAGTGGATCGAGCAGTGGCTGGGCCGGTTCGGCGGCGCGTTCGTGGCGATCAGCCACGATCGCACCTTCCTCACCCGCCTGACCCGCCAGACCTTGTGGCTGGACCGCGGCGCGATTCGCCGGGCCGAGATCGGCTTCGGCGGGTTCGAGGCATGGACCGAAAAGGTCTATGAGGACGAGGCGCGCAATGCCCAGCGGCTGGACGCGCGGCTGAAGCTGGAGGAGCATTGGCTCCAGCGCGGCGTCACCGGGCGCCGCCGCCGCAACCAGGGCCGGCTGGCCAAGCTGCACGAAATGCGGGCCACCCGTGCCGCGATGCTCGGGCCGCAGGGCGCCGCCAACCTGACGATCGGCACGGACGACGTCCGCACCAAGACGGTGATCGACGCGGAGAAGGTGACGAAGAACTTCGGCGACCGGACGATCATCCGCGACTTCACCTTCCGCGTGACGCGGGGCGACCGGATCGGCATCGTCGGGGCGAACGGCGCGGGCAAATCGACGTTGCTGAAACTGCTGACCGGCGAGATCAAGCCCGACGAGGGCCGGGTGAGGCTGGCCAAGACGCTGAACGGCGTCATCATCGATCAGCAGCGCAGCCTGATGTCGCCCGACAAGCGCGTCCGCGACATCCTGGCCGACGGCGGCGAGTGGATCGAGGTGCTGGGCGTCAAGAAGCACATCCAGGGCTATCTGAAGGAGTTCCTGTTCGATCCCGGCATGGCCGATGCGCGCGTCGCCACCTTGTCGGGCGGCGAGCGTTCACGGCTGTTGCTCGCGCGCGAGTTCGCCCGCCCCTCCAACCTGCTGGTACTCGACGAGCCGACCAACGACCTCGACCTGGAAACGCTGGATCTGCTGCAGGAGGTGATCGCCGATTATGACGGAACCGTTCTGATCGTCAGCCACGATCGCGACTTCCTGGATCGCACGGTGACGGTGACGCTGGGGCTGGACGGAACGGGCAAGGTCGACATCGTCGCCGGCGGCTACGAGGATTGGGTGCGCCAGCGGGCGCCGAAGCAGGAGACGAAACGCGCCGCCGCGGCCAAGGCCGACGCATCAGCCGCCGCGAAACCGCGCACGAAGCTCAGCTACAAGGACCAGCGCGATCTCGACCGGCTGCCGGCCGAGATCGAGCGGCTGGAGGCGGCGATCGCCCGTGACGAGACGGCGCTGGCCGATCCCGATCTCTACGCCAAGGATCCCGGCGGCTTCGACCGCCTGATGAAGGCGATCGAAGCCTCGCGGGTGGCCAAGGAAGCGGCCGAGATGCGCTGGCTGGAACTGGCCGAGATGGCGGACGCGCTCGGCTGAGGCCCGGTTACGAAGGTCGCGGCTGCGGCGTCAGTCGAAGGTGAAGCGGCCGAGATAGTAATCCGCCCGGTCACGGTTGCACGGCTGGTCCATCGCTGTCGGAAAACTAAGGTCGGAGTGGACGAACTCGCCCGCATCCTTGCGTAGCAAAGTCAGTTCGAACACGTTCGGAATGGGCACGCCGCCAATTACGCTAAGCGGCGCGGAATTGTTGCCGTGAACGTGCACGACGTGGTGAAACTCCGTCAGCCGGGTAATGGCTGCGCGGATCTGCGCGCGGAAATCGGGCAGATGAAATGCTTCGAAGCAGTGCATTTCGATGACGATCTGGCGAAACCGCGAGAAGAAACCATCCGGGAGCTTCGAAAACACCCAAAGCTCTGCACCTTCCACGTCGCACTTCAGGATCAGGTCCCGCGATGCCGCGTGGCCGTTTTCGGAAAGCATGTCGGGCAGGCTGCGCAGGTTCGCCGCCGGATCGGTTTCGGCACCCAGGCCGATACGTCGCCATGTCGCCCCGGGTAGCGGCGGCGCGCTCTCGATCGTGTGGTCGTACTGGAAGATCTCTATCCCGCGCTCCGCCATGTCGGCATCCCACGAGACATCGTCGTTGATGCCGATCGAATAGGCCGCGTCGATGCCTTGCAGATCATCGACCATCACATAGCCGCCGTCATTCGGACGGCCGAGCCTGTTCTTGCCGTATCCGGCAACGTCGTGGGGGCGCAGCAACCTCAGAATGCTCAACACGTCCGCTGTGATCGCGGGATCCTGATCGAATGTCACATTGCCTCCATCCGGCTAACTGAGCGCCCGCCTTAGCCGACCTTCGCCACCGGAGCTACTTTCCGGCATGACATGCGTGCCGGCCGGAGCGCCCATCGTGCGGAGGCCGATCGACCCCCAGGCCGCACGGTGGCTGGCCGCGACACGCTACCCCAGCGGCGCCCTCAGACGAGCGAGCGGCCGTGGCGGCCGGCAAGTTCCACGACATATTGCCACGCCACCCGGCCGGACCGGCTGCCGCGCTGCGTAGCCCAGGCGATGGCGTCCTGGGGATCGAACTCCAGCCCCAGCGTGGCGGCATAGCCCGCTACCATCGCCACGTAGGTGGGCTGATCGCAGACATGGAAGCCCAGGCTCAGCCCGAAGCGGTCGGCCAGCGCGAGCTTGTCGTCGATCACGTCGCGCGGGTTGATCGCGCTGTCCTGCTCGGCCAGATCGCGCGGCACGATGTGGCGGCGGTTGGCGGTGACGTGGAGCCGGGCGTTGGCAGGCCGCGCCTCCGCCCCGCCCTCCAGCAGCGAGCGCAGCAGGCGGGGGCCGGCGCCGCCGTCCTCGAAGCCGAGATCGTCGACGAACAGGACGAACGCGCGGGGTGCATCGGCGATGGTGGCGAACAAGGCGGGCAGGCTCTCCAGCCGGTCGCCCGCCACCTCGATCAGCGCGATGCCCGCGCCTTCCGCCTGCAACGCGCCGACGACGGCCTTGACCAGCGCCGACTTGCCGGCGCCGCGGGAGCCCCACAGCAACACGTCGTGCGCGGCATGGCCAGCGGCAAGGCGGCGCGCATTTTCCAGGAGAGCGGCCTTTTGCGCATCGATGCCGCTCAACAATCCGAGCGACAGCGGCGCAAAGACCCGCGCCGCCGCGAGCGCGCCGCCGCGCCAGACATAAGCGGGATGTGCCAGCGGATCGGCCGGCGCGGGGGGCGGAGGCGACAGACGATCGAGCGCAGCGGCGATGCGGGCGAGGCTGGCGGCGGTATCGGGTTCGGGGGCGGACATGCGCCCGTCCTTGCACCAGAGTGGTGGCGCCCCGCCAGCCCGTTCCGCCGGAACGGTGCGGCCGGGATTGCCGTAACAATTGCGCCATCGTCCGCCGCAACGATCCTCCCGCCCGTCTGGCGGAGTGCGGCAGGCGGATGGGATGGGTGCCGTTCGGAGCCCGGCGGCACCCAATCAACGGCCCGCCAGCAGCGCCTCCGCCCGGCGGCGATCGACGAACCCCGGCAGGGACAGCGCGGCCCTTGCCTCTGCCCTGGCGGCGGCGGAACGGCCGACCGCGGCATAGCCCTGCGCCAGATGCCAGCGCACCGCGGGCGCCGCGGGCGCCTGCGCCGCCGCCTGCTCCAGCAGGGTCACGCCGCGACGGACCTGCCGACCCGACGATACCAGCATCCAGCCATAGGTGTCGGCAGCGGCCGGATTGGCGGGCACGAGCGCGTGGGCGGCCCTGGCCAGCACGACGGCGCGGGGCCGCTCCCCGGTTTGCGCATAGGCCCAGGCCAGGTTGTTGAGCAAAGCGGCATCGCGGTTGCCGAGCCGCTGCCGCACCCCCTCCAATATATCGATGACGCGATCCCACTGGCCGCTGGCGATGGCGAGATCGGCGGCCAGCAACAGCCCCGGCACGCTCCGCGGCGTCTGGGCAAGGAACAGGCCGAGCGCCTGATAGGCGGCGGGGGCGTTGCCGACGCGGCGCAACGCATCGATCAGGCGCAATGCGACCGGCTCGGTGAAGCTCACGTTGGCGGCGCGGCGATAGGCCTCGGCGGCATCGCCCCAGCTTCCGCGCGCGGCGAACGCATCGCCGGCCAGCACCAGTCCGAACGGGTCGTCAGGGTTGGCCGCAAGCACCACCCGCGCCTCCGCCAGCCCGGCATCGAGCGCGCCGCCGTCCAGCAGCGCGCGGGCGAGCGCGGCGCGCGCATCGCGGCTGCCCGGATCGAGCGAGACGGCGCGGCGCAGCATCTCCAGCCGATCCCGGCTGACACCGCCGCCGGCGGCAGCGGGCAGCGGCATCGCGGCACGATCGAGATAGCGGGCAGCGGCGGCGCGATCGCCCCGGGCCTCCATCGCGCGGCCGATAAGGGTGAGCACGTACGTATCGGCGTGGCCGCTATCCGCGGTGTCGCGCAGCGTGGCGATGACAGCGGCGTGATCGCCGGTGCGGAACTGTGCCGCAGCGAGCATCCGGCGCGCCTTCAGATTGCCCGGCTGAAGCTCCACCAGCCGGGCCAGCCGGCCGATCGCCTGTTCGCCATTGCCGTCGTGCAGGTCGATCGCGCCGGCCAGCAGCAGCATCGCCGGCAGATCGTCCATCGCGCCCCGGGTGCGCCCGACGAGCGAGCGGGCGAGCACGAAATCGCCCGCGCGCGCGGCCATCACCGCCTGAAGGTAGAAGGCGACCGGGTTTTCCGGATCGACGGCCAGTACCGCGCGCGTGACGGCGAGCATGTCGCGGTTGCGCCCGATCTCGCCGACGGTCGCGGCCTTTTCCAGCATGGCAGGCACGCTCTGCGGGTCGATCTCCAGCGCGCGATCGAACCAGGGCAGCGACGCCACCAGGCCATATTGGGTGCGGGCCAGTTCCCCCTTCAGGATCACCGCCTCCAGATTGGCGGGGGCAAGCGCGATGGCGCGGTTCGTCGCCTGCAGCGCACCCGCCGCATCGCCGGAAGTCGCGCGGAAGCGGCCGAGATCGGCCCAGACCCCGGCATCCCGGGGCGAGAGGCGGACGGCGAGCGCGAACTCCGCCGCGGCCGCGGACACGTCGCCCAAACGGGCCTGCGCCCGCCCGCGCTGCCGCGCCGCCGATCCGGCAAAGGCCGGAGCGACCGTCGCGGCGCCGGCTTCGTCCAGCGCGCGCCGCGCCGCGCCTTGCAGCAACAGCGCCTCGGCCATCAGGTGACGGGTGGTGCCGGGATCGATCCCGGTTTCACGGGCGCGGGCGATCTCCGCCTCGGCCGCCGGGCCGTCGCCGAGCCGGAGATAGACCTGCCCCTGGAGCAGGTGCGCAGTGCCGTTCGCGGGATCGGCCTTGATCGCGTTGAGCAATTCGACACGGGCCGCGCGCGGATCGCCGGCCGCCAGCGCCGCCCGTGCCCGCCCGGTGGCGGCGAGCGAATCGGATCGACCATCCGCCCAGGCAGCGCCGCCAAGCGCTGCCACCCCGGCCAGAAACGTCAGATAGGCGAAGGCGCGCTGCATCGCTTCGCCCTAATGGTAAAAAGTGAATCCGTCGTGCACCGGATATCCGCGACCATGCGGCCGGGGGGCACGCTCACCGCCGCGCCATCAGCCCCGGTATCTCCGCCGGCAGCTCGCGCGCGAGAAAGCCGATGCGGCCGACCTTGCCGGCCAGCGCCGCCCCCGCCTCCCCGTGCAGCCACACGCCCCAGCAGGCGGCGACGAACGGCGCCGCACCGCGCGACAGCAGCCCGCCGATGACGCCGGCCAGAACGTCGCCCGACCCACCCGTCGCCAGCCCTACCCCGCCGCCGGCATAGATAACCGCATCCTCCCCCGGTGCGGCAATCACCGTGCGGCTGGATTTGAGCACGATCACCGCGCCGAACCGATCGGCAGCGTCGCGCGCGCTTCGTTCCGGGTCCGCCGCCACCGCATCCTCGTCACAGCCGACGCACGATGCCATCTCGCCATAATGCGGGGTCATCACCACGCGGCCGCCATGACCGCGGATAAGATCCGCCTGGTCGCCCGCACAGGCCACGGATGCGGCATCCAGCACGATCGTCAGTTCCTCCCGTCCGTTGCGCAGCAGCCCCTTGCCGAGCGAAGCGGCGCGATCCCGGCTGCCGATGCCGGGGCCGAGCACGATGCAATCGGCGCGTTCCGCCTCGCGCAGCAGCATGTCGCAGGCCGAGGCGTCGATCTCGCCCTCCGACGTGGCGAGCGCGACCGTTCCCGCCTCGGGCAGGCGCACGCCCAGCGGGATCGCGGCATCGGCGATGGTGGCGATGCGGACCTTGCCCGCGCCGGCGCGGAACGCCGCTTCCGCGGTCAGCCCGATCGCACCGGGAACCGTCGCCGATCCGCCGATGGCGAGCACGCGGCCGCGGCTGTTCTTGTCGGTGCCGTCGCCATGTTCGGGCAGCGGATGCGCGGCAAGCCACGCCGCATCGAGGGGGATCATCCGCGCACGCCCTGGATCGGCTCGGGCGCGCTCGTCACCTCGACGTGGGACGCCTCGACCGGCGCGGTGACGTTGTAGCGGGCCAGCTTCAGGCCGCCATGCTGCCCGATCGACGGATCGAAGCGATATTCGGTGATCGAGCAATTCGCGACATCGGCGGCATGATCGATCGCCAGGATCTCCGCCTCGTTCATCGTTTCGAGGATATAGCGCAGGCACAAGACGACGACCTGGTGCGCGACGATCATCACCCGCTGCCCGCCATGGTGAAGCGAGACCGTGTCCATCACCGAGCGGAGCCGCAGGATCACGTCGCACCAGCTCTCGCCGCCGGGCGGGCGATGGTAGAACTTGCCGAGCAGCCGGCGGAACTCGGCCTGGTCGGGCATCTCGGCCGCGATGCCGGCGGTCGTCAGCCCGTCGAGGACGCCGAATTCCTTTTCGCGCAGCCGTTCGTCGCAGCAGATGGCGACGTCCGGGTGGCAACCGCCGGTGCCGCGAAAATGCCGCGCGGTGGCGATGGCGCGCGCATATGGCGAGGCGAGCAGCACCTCCGGCCGGCCATCCTCCTGCCCTTCGGCGAACCAGCGGCCGAGCGCCTGGGCCTGGGCCTCCCCCCGCGATGAGAGCGGGACGTCGACGTCGCGGTGGCTGAGATCGATGCGCAGCGCCCCCGCGGCGTTAGCGACATTGCGGGCGACGTTGCCGGCGCTCTCGCCGTGCCGGACGATCCACAGAACCGACGGCCAGCGTGATGCCGTCATGCCGCACCTGCCGAATCCAGCCGGGCGAGCTGATCGTCTTCGAGCACCAGATCCATGGCGCCGAGCAGTTCCTCGACCTGATCGACGGTTGTCGCGCTGGCGA
>NZ_JAQGLK010000104.1 GCF_028292925.1 Sphingomonas bacterium | reverse complement strand
CCCTCCAGCTTCTGCATGATGAAGCCTTCGCCCCCGAACAGCCCGGTCATCACCCGCCGCTGGAACTGCACGCCGATCGATACGCCCTTGGCCGCTGCCAGAAAGCTGTCTTTCTGACAGATGAGTTGCCCGCCGATATCGCCCAGCCGCAGCGGCAGGATCGCGCCGGGGGTGGGCGAGCCGAAGGCGACGCGCGCCTTGCCCCGGCCATTGTGGGTGAACACGGTGGTGAACAGGCTCTCCCCGGTTACCAGCCTTTTGCCCGCGCCGAGCAGTTTGCCCATGAAGCCGTCGCCGCTGCCGCCGCTACCGTCGCCGAACACGGTGGTCATGCCGATCGCGGCATCCTTCCACACGAACGCGCCCGCCTCTGCCACCGCGCTCTCGCCGGGATCGAGTTCGATCTCGACGAACTGAAGCTCCTGGCCCTTGATCTCGAAATCGATGTCATCGGCGACGCCGGCTTCGCGGCGATGCGCCCAGGGGCTGTGATCGGGCATGGGGGAACTCCTGCTGGTGCCTCGCGCCGATTCTAGCGGCGGCAGCGCCACCGGGCCATCCGAATGATGGTCGCGCCCGGCGCGCCTGCAGCGTAGAATCGGCCGCCTGACACCACGGGAGACGACGATGACCCAGCCGACCTCGACGCCTGCGCGCGTGGTCGCCTTGCTGTCGCCGGGGGCGATGGGCAGCGCCGTCGGGGCGCGGCTGGTGGCGCGTGGCGCGACGGTGCTGACGTCGCTGGCGGGGCGGGGGGCGGCATCCGCCGAACGGGCCGGAAGTGCCGGGATGATCGATGTGGGAGACGCCGATCTTGCCCGCGCGGACCTGATCCTGTCGATCCTGCCGCCTGCCGAGGCGGCGGGGCTGGCGCAGCGGCTGCTGCCCCACTTCGCCGCGGATGGTCCGCGCCCGCTCTACATCGACGCCAACGCACTCAGCCCGGAGAGCAAGCGCGGCATCGCCGATATGCTCGCGGGGGCAGGCGTGGCGATGGTCGACGGCGGCATCGTCGGCCCGCCGCCACGCGACGGCGGGCGCGAGCCGACGATCTACCTGTCCGGCCCGGATGCGGAACGCGGGCGGATGCTTGCCGATCTGGGGCTTCGGATCGCTGTGCTGGACGGGCCGGTCGGCGCGGCGGCGGCGCTCAAGATGTGCTATGCTGCGATGAACAAGGGCGTCGTGGCGCTTGCCGTCGGCGCGCTTCTCGCTGCCGAGCGAGCCGGGGCGGGCGACGCGCTAGCCGAGGAGATGGCGGCGAGCATGCCCGATCTGCTCGCCCGCTTCCGCCGCCAGGTGCCGGACATGTACCCCAAGGCCTATCGCTGGGTGGCCGAAATGCACGAGATCGCCGCCTTCCTCGGGGAAGACGCCGGCGCCGCGGCGATGTTCGACGGGGCGGCCGACCTGTTCGATCGTATCGCGGCGGACATGGCCGGGGATCGCCGGGATATTGCGGCGCTGGATCGCATCCTCGCGCGTTAGGTGACGAAATGTTGCCAAGGGGAAGGGGATGAGCGGGGTGTTGGCGGCGGGCCTGTGGGGCCTGCTCGGCGGATCGGCGCTGCTGCTGGGGGCAGGAATCGCGTGGATCGCGAAG
This sequence comes from Sphingomonas bacterium, assembly GCF_028292925.1. Lineage (GTDB taxonomy): Bacteria > Pseudomonadota > Alphaproteobacteria > Sphingomonadales > Sphingomonadaceae > JAQGLK01. Next base: position 16,582 of record NZ_JAQGLK010000104.1, on the reverse strand, counting down.
TTGCCGCAGCGGCTGATCGCAGCGATCATGGCGATCGGATCGGGCGTCCTCATCTCCGCCGTCGCGTTCGATCTGATGGACGAGGCGTTCGCGAAGGGCGGGTTCGATTCGACCGCCGCCGGGTTCCTCGGCGGGGCTGTCGTCTACACGGTCGCCAACGTCATCATCTCCCGCCGCGGCGCCAAGCACCGCAAGCGTTCGGGATCGAACCCGGACGCCCGCCAGCCGACGGCGGACAAAAGCGGCAGCGGCACCGCCATCGCCGTGGGCGCGTTGCTCGACGGGATCCCCGAATCGGTGGTGATCGGCGTCAGCCTGCTCGGGGGCTCGGTAAGCTTCGTCACCGTCGCCGCGGTGTTCCTGTCGAACGTGCCTGAGGGGCTTTCCAGCGCCGCGGGGATGAAGCAGGCAGGGCGGGGCGCGCGCTACGTGTTCGGCGTGTGGGGCGGGATCGCACTCGCTTCGGGCATCGCGGCGATGGCCGGCAACTGGCTGCTGGCAGGCGCCAATCCCGAGATCATCGCCGGAACGACGGCGGTCGCGGCCGGCGCCATCCTGGCGATGCTGGTCGATACGATGATCCCGGAGGCAACCGAATCGAACCACGAATATTCAGGTCTGATCGCCGTCACCGGGTTCCTGCTGGCGTTTGTTCTTTCCAAGCTTGGGGGTTGAGACATGACCGGATCCATCGACGACACGATCATCGAAACGCCGGATGGCCCGATGACGTTTGCGCAGTGGAAGAAGAAGCATCCCGTTCAGCTGCCGTCCCGCCGGACCAGGGGCAAGGATCTGCCCAACCGGGTGAAGACGCTGACCGACGAACCGTGAGGCCGCGCCCGCACGCGGCCCGGCACGAAGGCGGGCGGGGATGAAGGCGTCGCGCATTGACGGCTCCCCGTGCAGCACCCACAAGATCGCCGCTGGTACAAGGCCGGGTGCTGTGGGGGTCTGAATCGATGCGGGCATTCGTGCGCTTGGCAAGGAACGCGGCAGGGGCCGCAGCGGCGTTCGGCGCGGTGTGGGGTATGGGCGGGGCGGCGCTTGCCCAGACGCAAACCCAGCCCCGGGCACGGGCTGCGCACGCTGCGCCGGCCGCCGCCCCTTCGAGGTTCGCCGGCTTCGTCGATCGCTTCCTTGAGAGGCTGTTTGCGCTCGATCCGGCCTTTGCGGTCTATCAGGGCCGACACGATTTCGACGGACGTATATCGGACTGGAGCGAGGCCGGGCTGAAGCGCAGTGCCGGCTTTCTGAAGGCTTCCATCGCGGAGGCGCGGGGCTTCAAGAACGGCGCGCTCACCCCGGACGAGCGGTTCGAACGCGACTATCTGATCAAGGTGGCCGAAGGCCGGCTGTTCTGGCTGGAGGAGGCGGACCGGCCCCACCGCAATCCCGCTTTCTATCTCGACGGCGGGCTCGACCCGAACGTCTATATCGCGCGCGACTATGCGGCCAAGCCGGTGCGGATGCGCGCCTTCATCGCTTTTGCCAAAAACGTGCCGGCGGCAGCGGCGCAGATCCGCGCCAACCTGAAGATGCCGATGCCGCTGAGCTTCATCGACTATGGCAAGGCCGGGTTTGCGGGACTCGCCAGCTATTACGTTACCGATGCCAAGGCGGCGTTCGCGGACGTGGCCGATCCCGCACTCCAGGCCGAACTCGCCGCCGCTGCCGCCGCCGCATCGCAGGCGGTGCAGAGCCTGGCGGAATGGCTCGAGACGGGGCGGGCGACGGCAACGGACGATTACGCTCTCGGCGCAAAGGGGTTTGCGCGGATGCTGCTCGCAACGGAGGGCGTCGATACGCCGCTGGCGGAGCTGGAGGCGGTGGGCCGCGCGGACCTCAGGCGCAACCAGGATGCCCTGAAGGCAGCATGCGCCCGCTATGTGCCGGGCGCGACGATCCCGGCGTGCATGGACAGGATGAACGCGGTGAAGGGGGCGGGCGGGCCCGTCGCCACCGCGCGTCGCCAGATCCCCGATCTGCGCGCCTTCGTGATCGCCAAGGATCTCGTCACCATCCCCGGCACCGAACAGGCGCTGGTGAAGGAATCCCCGCCCTACAACCGCCAGAACAGCGCCTACATCGATCCGCCGGGGCCGTACGAAAAAGGCATTCCGTCGGTCTATTACATTTCGCCGCCGGATCCGGCCTGGTCGCCCGAGGTGCAGAACGCCTATATTCCCGGAGAGCCGGACCTGCTGTTCACCTCCGTACACGAGGTGATGCCCGGCCACTTCCTGCAGTTCCTCCACGCCAACCGATCGAAGTCGCTCTTCGGCCGGGTGTTCGTCGGCTACGCCTTTGCCGAGGGCTGGGCGCATTATGCCGAGGAGATGATGTGGGATGCGGGGCTGCGGAGCGGCGATCCCGCCACGCATGTCGGCCAGCTTTCCAATGCGCTGCTGCGCGATTGCCGCTTCCTCTCGGCGATCGGGATGCACGCGCGGGGCATGACCCAGCAGCAGTCGCTGGCGATGTTCCGCGAACAGTGTTTCCAGGATGAGGGCAATGCCCGGCAGCAGGCGGCGCGCGGCACCTACGATCCCGCCTACCTTAACTACACGCTCGGCAAGCTGATGATCCGCAAGCTGCGCGACGACTGGACGGCCACGCGCGGGGGCCGGGCCGGGTGGAAGGCGTTCCACGATGCGTTCCTCAGCTACGGCGGTCCGCCGATTCCGCTGGTGCGGCAGCAGATGATGGGTGGCGCGGCCAAGGCGGCATTCTAGGACGGAAGACGCGCACCGGGGTGGGCGCATCGCCTGCCACCGCGGCGGATCCAGGCGGGGCAGGGAATGATCGGACCAGGCACGGCGGCCGAGCAGGCATTGCGCGCCAGCGCAGTCGCGGAGGCGGCCGACCTGTTCGCCCACCACGGCGACGCCGCCGTCGAGCTGCTGATCGCGCGGATCCACGATCCCGATCTCTCGCCCGCCGACCGGCGGCGCTATCGCCTCACCCGGCTGGAGGTCGAACGGCTCGGGCGGGCGCGGCGGCAGGCGTGGAGCCCGACGGCGCTGGCGGTGTGGCAGCCGCCCTTGTTCAGCTGGGGCGGCATCAAAAAGCTCTTCGGTCGCAAGTCCAAGGGAACCAGTCGCCGCCGGGGCCGTTGAGCATACCGAGACCCGATCAATCCCCCCCCCCCGAACGGGTCTCATGATTTCCGCCCCGGCCAGCCTTCCCCCCGCTGGTCGGGGCGATGTCGTTCTGGCGGTTTCCGGCCGTCGGCTGATGATGGCTGACATTGCCGCTGGCGGTGCTGCTCTGCTAGGAGCGCCCCGGATCAATCACGGTACGAGGATGACAGGTGGCCAAATCGATCACGATCACGCTGAGCGAAGACGAAGCGGACATGATCCTCGACGCGCTTGAGACGGATGCCGAAAGCTATGTCGAGAGCGCCGCGGCGGCCCGCAAGGAAGGCGACACCAACGCGCTGGCCACGTTCCGCGAAGCTGCCAGCCGGATCGCCGCGCTGCGCGAGCGGTTGCAAGGCCTGATCGGCACCGACTGACCACCGGACTACGCACACGCAGGATTAAAGGGAATTATCTAGAATATGGCATCGTTCAAGGATCCGGGCTTCCAGGATCGCGTTGCGGCGGCGAGTGCGGCCAAGCAGAAGGCGCTGGAGAAATTGCGCGCCAAGCCGGCCGTCGATCCCGCCGTGCTGGCCGAGCGCACCGCCGCCCGCCTCGCCAAGGAAGCCGCCATCACCGAGAAGCGTGCCGCCGAGCGGGCCGCGCGGGAGCAGGCGAAGGCCGATGCGGCCGCCGCCGCCGCCGCCGCCGAGGCCGCCCGGATCGCGGAGGAGGAAGAGCGCCTGGCCGCCGAGGCCGCCGCGCGTGCGGCGAAGAAGCCGGAACTGACCGACGCCGAGAAAAAGGCTGCGCGCGATGCCCGTTATGCGGCGCGCAAGAACCGGAAGTAATTACGCGATTGCGTCGACGGCGCGGTGCAGCGGATCGCCGCGCCGTTGACGATATCGCTACTCTTGCCGATTATAGCCGCTCGCTCGTGATCGGGGAGGGGCGTGGGCCCGATGGACCAGGGCGAACTTCGGGCCAGGCTTGATCTGCCGCCACCGGATACGGCGCGGGCGACGCTCGCTGCCGATTTCGGACGGCGCTTCGTGCTCTTCGGCGATGCCGAGGAGGAGTTCGACTGGAACGGCCCGTTCGCGCGGGCCCACGTCTCCACCACCGCCATTGCCGCGCTTCCCGCGGCCAACCGGCGCTTCGTCGAGCGCGGGCTGATCCCCACCTATCTGGTCGATTATCCCGTGGTCGATGATCCGCGCAGCGCCGCGACGATCGCGGAGATGGCCGCCACCGGCGCGTGCGATATCGGGACCCAGCTCCATCCGTGGGTAAACCCGCCGTTCGAGGAGGAGGTGAACGGGCCGAACAGCTATGTCGGCAACCTGCCCGTCACGCTTCAGCGCGCCAAGCTCCACGCGCTGACCGACAGGATCGCCGATGTCGTCGGCCGCCGCCCGATCATCTACCGCGCCGGCCGCTATGGCATCGGCCCGCATACCGCGGATCTGCTGGCCGAGGCGGGCTACCGGATGGACGTCTCGATCCGGGCGCTGTTCGATTACCGCGCGCAGGGCGGGCCGGGCTTTTCCGCGCATCCGATCTGGCCGTGGTGGGTGCGCCCCGGATTGCTGGAGGTGCCGCTGACCGCCGCTTTCATCGGCCGCGCGCGGCGCTGGCCCGCGCTGCACCGCCGGCCTGCGTGGCGGGGCGCGCTGGCCGCCTCCGGGCTGCTCAACCGTGTCTCGCTGACGCCCGAGGGTACGCCGCTGGCCGAGGCGCTGGCCGCGATCCGCCAGTTGCTGGAAGATGGCACCAGGCTGTTCAGCCTGTCCTTTCACACGCCCTCGATCGAGATCGGGCATACCCCCTACGTTCGCGACTCGGCCGACCTGCGGCTATTCTGGGCGTGGTGGGACGGCGTGTTCGATCTTTTCGCGCGCGAAGGCGTGCGGCCGGCGCGGGCCACCGAAATCCTGGCGGCGGTGCACTGAAATGGGTGCAAATCAGGATTTTCCGCTGGCGTCTCTGCCGCCCACCCCGCCGCCAGCCACGCCGCTCGCCATCGAGTTCGGCCCGCTTGGCGAGCCTTCGGAGGCGCTCGCCGCGGCGTGGGATGCGCTCGCCGCGAACGCCGCCGAGGTGAATGTCTTTGCCGAGCGGTGGTTTGCGGTGCCTGCCGCGCGGCACCTGCCGCAGGGCGCTGGCGCGCAACTGATGCAGCTGTGGGAGGGCAGCGGCCCCGGCCGCCGCCTGATCGCCCTGCTGCCGCTCACGCTGTCGCGCCGCTACGGGCGCATCCCGGTACGCCATGTCGGCAACTGGACGCACTATCAGTGTTTCCTCGGCACGCCGCTGATCCGCGCCGGATGCGAGCGGCAGGCGTGGACCGCCGCACTGGCCGCGCTCGACAGGATGCGCTGGGCGCGCGGCTTCCTCCACCTCGACGGGCTGGTCGAAGGCGGGGCGGTCCATCGCGGGCTGCTGGCCGCAGCGGCGCTGCGCGGGTTCTCGTGCGACACCGTCCACCGCAGTGAACGCGCGCTGCTGGAAAGCGGGCTTTCGCCGGACGCCTATTACGAGGCGAGCGTGCGCAAGAAGAAGCGCAAGGAACACAAGCGCCTCGCCAACCGCCTGGCGGAACTGGGCACCGTCGCCACCCGCCGGCTTACCGGGCGCGACGACCTTGCCGAATGGTGCGATGCCTTCCTTGCGCTCGAACGATCGGGCTGGAAGGGGTCCGCCGGCTCGGCGCTCGGCAGCACGGACGGCACCGCGCAATTCTTCCGCGCGGCGATCGCGGGCGCGCGGGCGGCGGGCCGGCTCGAGATGCTGCGGATCGACCTGGACGATCGGCCGATCGCGATGCTGGTCAACTTCATAGCCCCGCCGGGCGCTTTCTCGTTCAAGATCGCCTTCGACGAGGCCTATGCCCGCTATTCGCCCGGCGTGTTGATCGAGATCGAGAATCTGCAGATCCTGGGACACGATGATGTCGCCTGGATGGATAGCTGTGCCGTCGAGAACCACCCGATGATCAACAGCCTGTGGACCGGGCGGCGCGCGATCGTGCGGGTGACGACGCCGTTCCGTTCCCTGCGCAGCCGCGCGCTCTTCCACGCCTGCCGCACCGCCGAGCGGGCTTCGGCCGCACTCCGCCGCCGGGCTGCCGCCCGCCGCGCCAGCCCTGACCCACCTCCCGGCCCCGCTGAAAAGGAACCGACCGATGACGCGTGAGGCCTTCCCACGTGCCGCACAGGAGGCGCTGGCCGCCCTCTATCCCGAAACTTCGGGGATCATCCCGCACGGGCTGGCCGGCCACCCGTTGTTCGAACTGGAGGCGCTGATCGCGCTGGCCGGCCGGATGCGGCCGATCGACGTCGAGCAGAATATCGGCGACCTGCCGATCGGCATCGATCCGGATGCGGTGGCGCATAACGGCCTGTCGGTGGCCGATACGATCCGCACGATCGAGCGGAACGGATCGTGGATGGTGCTGAAGTTCGTCGAGCAGGATCCGACCTACCGGGCGCTGCTCGAGGAAGTGCTGGCCGAGATCCGTCCGCTGGTGGCCGCAAAGACCGGGGCGATGATCAAGCTGGAGGGGTTCATCTTCCTCTCGTCGCCGAACGCGGTAACGCCGTTCCACTTCGATCCCGAGCACAACATCCTGATGCAGCTGCGCGGCCGCAAGACGATGACGCTGTTTCCGGCCGGCGACGCCCAGATTGCCGACGGCCGCCTGCACGAGGCGTTCCACGTCGGCGCGCACCGCAACCTGCCGTTCCGCCCCGAATTCGCGGCGAAGGGCCGGCAGCTGGAAATCGGGCCGGGGCAGGCGATCTACGTGCCGGTGAAGGCGCCCCACTACGTGCAGAACGGGCCGGAAACCTCCATCTCCTTCTCGGTGACCTGGCGGTCGGAGTGGAGCTACCGTGAGGCGGACGTGCACGGGCTCAACCACCTGCTGCGCAAGGCCGGGCTCGATCCTGCCCCGCCGGCACGGTTCCCGCACCAGAACCTGGTCAAGTCGATCGCGTATCGCGCGGTAGCCAAGGCGCGCCGGATCGCCCGGCGGACGCCCGACGCATGATCGCCACTCCCGCCGCCGACCTCGCGGCTGAGGCCATAGCGGTTCGGTTGTTCGACGATCTGGGTGCCGCCGGCGCCGATGCAGCCGGCGCACTGGACCGGGCGTCGCAGCCCTCGCTCTACGATCGGCTCGACTGGTTACGGCTGACGCAGGCGCATGTCCTTCCGGGCTCCCATATCCTGATCGCGGCGGCGCGGCTCGGCGAGGATCGCTGCTGGCTGTTCGTGCGGCCAGGCGCCCGCCGCAGCGCGGAGGCCTATGCCAGTTGGTACACGCTCGCCTTCCGCCCGGTATTCGCAGGCGATGCGGTGATGCGCGGGCCGCTGCTGACGGCGGCGGCGCGCGCGCTGCGCGGGCGTTTAGATGCAATCGTGCTGGCACCGATGCCGGCGGACATGGCGGATCTCGCCGCGCAGGCCTTTGCCGCGGCGGGCTGGCGCACGGCCATCGGCGAAGCCACCGCGAACTGGGTGGCGCATACCGCGGGGCAGGATTTCGCGGCCTATTGGGCGAACCGCCCGTCGCGGTTGCGCAACACCGTTCGCCGCAAGATCCGCGCTGCCGATCTGGCCGTCGATATCCTCAGCCGGTTCGACGATGCGGCCTGGAACGCCTATGAGGCGGTCTATGGCGCCAGCTGGAAGCCGGCGGAGGGTTCGCCGGCGTTCCTCCGGGCGCTCGCGCAGGGGGAGGGGGCCGCCTCTACTCTCCGGCTCGGGCTGGCCTGGCGGAACGGCGATCCCGTCGCCTGCCAGTTCTGGACGGTGGAACGGGGCGTCGCCACCATCCACAAGCTTGCCCACCTGGAAACCGAACGCGCCTCCTCGCCCGGCACCGTGCTGAGCGAGGCGATGTTCCGCCATGTCCTCGATCGCGACCGGCCGGCGCTGATCGATTTCGGCACCGGCGACGATCCTTACAAGGCCGACTGGATGGACGAACGACGGATGCTTTACCGGCTGACCTGCCACAATCGCGCCAGCATCGGCGGCATCGCCCGCACGGCGCGGGCGGCTATCGCCGGGCGGCTGCGCCGTGGCTGAAGCCGCAGGCGACGCCGCGGCGCGCTACGAAAGCTATGAAGGCCCGCTTGGCCGAGAGTCGATGCTGGTCCACGGGCCGGAAGACGGCCCGCGCGCGCTGATCCTGCCGCTCCTTTTCGCGGAGGGTAACGGCACCCGCGCGACGATCGTCGCGCTCGCCCGTGTGCTGGCCGCCGCGGGTATCGGATCGGCGATCCCCGATCTGCCGGGCACCGGCGAAAGCGAGACTGCACTCGCCGGTGTCGATTGGGCGGACTGGCGCTCTGCCGCGGCCGCCGCCGGCCGTGCGATCGGCCGGCCGCACGTGGTGGCGCTCCGCGGGGCCGCGCTGATCGACGATGCCGTCGCGGCAGCCTCCTGGTGGCGATACGCACCCGCCCCCGGCGCGACCTTGCTGCGCCAGCTGGAACGCGCGCAGAAGATCGCCGACAGTGAGGCGGCGCCCGGCACCGTCGCGCCCGGCACCGTCACGCCTGGCGGCGGCATCGGTGGCGGCGGCGGGGCGGCAATCGAACTGGCCGGATACCGCGTGTCGCCACTGCTGTGCGAAGGCTTGCGCGCCGCGGAACCCGCCACGCCGCCCGGACGGCTGCGCAGCCAGGCCTTCGAGGGGCCGGGGATGGCGCCCTGGCGCCGCGCCGAACCGACCGCCGACCCCGAACTCGCCGCCCGGCTGGGTGCGGACATTGCCGACTGGATACACCGTTGCGAACCTTGAGCCATTTCCGCTGCGACGGTGCGCTGCTCGGTGCGACGCTGGACGATGCGCCCGGCGCGTCGGGCGCCACAGCGCTGCTGATCGTCACCGGCGGCACCGAAATCCGCATCGGCGCGCATGGTGGCCTTGCCCGGCTGGCGGCGGCGGCGGCGGCCATGGGCTATCCCGCGCTCCGCTTCGATCGGCGCGGTATCGGCGACAGCGAAGGCGTGGATCCGGGCTTCGCCGGCAGCGGGCCGGATATCGCGGCCGCCGCCCGCCACCTGCGCGCGCTCTGCCCCGGCGTGAAGCGCGTGATCGGTTTCGGCCTGTGCGACGGGGCGACGGCGCTGGCGCTCAACCACCGCGCGGCCGGGCTGGACGGCCTGATCCTTGCCAACCCCTGGGTGGTCGAGCCGGAGGAGGGGCTGCCCCCGCCCGCCGCGATCCGCCGTCGCTACCTCGATCGGCTGCTGAGTCTTTCGGGCTGGCGCAAGGCACTCACCGGCGGAATCGATTACCGGGCGGCGCTGCGCGGCGTGCGCAGCCTGGCACGACGCGCCGACCCGAGTCTGGGCGATGCGGTCGCCGCGGCACTGGCCGGCGCGCAAGGCCCGATCACGATCGTGCTGGCCAGCGGCGATGCGACCGCGATCGCGTTTGCCGATGCCTGGCGCGGCGATGGCTTCGCGACCGTGCGGGCGAACCGCGGCACCACGCTGATCGCGATCGACAGTCGATCGCACAGCTTTGCCAGCGGCGACGATCCGGACCGGCTGGCGGCCATCTGCCTGGCCGCGCTGGAGCAACGGGCATGACCGCGCACCCCGTTCCCGCCGCCAGCCCGCCCCGCATCACGGTGGCGATGAGCGTTCACGATGACGCGGCGACCGTCGGCGCGGCGATCGAGAGCATCCTTGCGCAGACGTTCCGCGATTTCGAGTTCCTGATCGTCGACGACGGATCGACCGACGGATCGGGCGCGATCATCGATGCGTTCGCTGCCGCCGATCCCCGGATCCGCGCCATCCACCAGCCGAACCGCGGGCTGATCGCCAGCCTCAACCGGCTGGTGGCCGATGCCCGAGGCGATCTGATCGCGCGGATGGACGGCGACGATATTTCGCTGCCCGGCCGATTCGCCGCGCAGGTGGCGTTCCTCGACGCGCACCCCGATCACGGCGTCCTCGGCACCAACACCAACGAGATCGACGAGGCGGACCGGATTACCCGCTGTACCGATCTTCACCCGCTCGACCATGCGGCGGTCGATGCGGCGCTGCGCCACCGATCCCCCGTCGCCCATTCGTCGGTGATGATGCGCACGGGCGTGGTGCGGGCGGTGGGCGGCTACCGCGCCGCCTATCGCCACTGCGAGGATTATGACCTGTGGCTGCGCCTGTCCGAACGGACGCGGATCGCCAACCTGCCCGATCGGCTGCTGCTCTACCGCCGATCGAGCGGTCAGGTGAGCGTGCGCCACGTCGTCGAGCAGCAGACCGGCGCCGTGATCGCCCGCCTGGCCCATCATGAGCGGCTGGCAGGCCGGCCGGATCCCACCGACGGGCTGGATCGCCTGCCGTCGATCGCCGGGCTGGATGCCCTGTTCGGCCGTAGCGGCGTGGCCAGCGAGGTGCGGGGCAGCCTGGCCCGGACGATCGTCTATTCGCGCGAGGCGTTGCGCGGCGGCGGCCTCGATCTGCTGATCGCCCATGTCGCCGCCGGCGGCGCGCGGGCCGGGCTGTGGCGCACCGTCGCCCGCCTGATCGCGTTCGGCGATGTCCCGCGCGCGCTCAGGCTCGCCGCGGCCCTGCTGTTGCCCTCCCGCGCCGCGGCATGAGGCGGCGCTTCCCGGCGGCCGGTCCGGGAGCGGAAACGATCGGCGCTTGCATCCGGTGCAACCCCGAAGCATCCTGATCCCGGCCCCGCATTTACGGTGTCGGTCAAAGGGTTGGCGTTCCGATTGGGCGTGGCACCTCTCACGAAGCGGAGGATCGTCGACGGTAGTGGCGCGTGGCGGAGCGACGCGCCGGCCGTTCATACTACGTCCAATCCGAAATCCGCATGTCATGGTTGCGTGCCGGGCGATGACCTGCTTTGCGGCGGATGGTCGCATGTCCGCGGGGTCGATGCCGGCGGTGCCCGATGCGAAGGTGTAACAGGCAGCCGCCACCCGTGCGGCGCAGCAGCGAATGGATGAAACTTGAGCCTTTTCAATCCCGATGCCGACATCCTCGTCCTCGGCGACGTGATGCTCGACGGCTATGCCAGCGGCGGGGTGGAACGCATCTCGCCGGAGGCGCCGGTGCCGGTGCTGCGCCACCTGTCCCATCATGAGGTGCCGGGCGGTGGCGCCAACGTGGCGATGAACATCGCCGCCCTCGGTGGGCGGCCGCACCTGGTCGGCATCGTCGGATCGGATGACGAGGGGCGGCGGCTGGACGTTCTGCTGCGCACGGCGAACGTGGAAACGCGCTTCATCGCCGCGCCCGGAAGGCCGACCATCTTCAAGCTGCGCATCCTTGCGGGCAATCACCAGATGCTGCGCATCGACAAGGAGGATACGCGCCCTCACGAGCCGGCCGTGGAGGACGCGCTGATCGCCGCTGCGCTGGCCCTGCTGCCGCGGATGCGCGCCGTCGTCCTGTCCGACTACCAGAAGGGCTGCCTGAGCGATCGGGTGCTCGCCGCGGTGCTCGGCGCAGCGCAGGCGCAGGGCGTTCCGGTGATCGTCGATCCCAAGCGGGCGGATTTCACGGCCTACAAGGGTGCCACCTATATCACCCCCAATCGCGGCGAACTGACCAGGGCGACGGGGCTGATCTGCCACGAGGATGACGATTGCCGCCGCGCCGCGACGGCAGCGATCGCGGCGACCGGCGCCAGCATCCTCCTCACCCGTTCGGAACAGGGCATGTCGCTCTATCCGATCGAGGGCGAGGAGATCCTGCTGCCGACGGAGGCACAGGAGGTATTCGACGTCTCGGGTGCGGGCGACAGCGTCGTCGCCACGTTCGCGCTGGCGATCGTCAGCGGGCATCCCGTGCCGCAGGCGCTGCGGCTGGCCAACTTCGCCGCGGGGCTGGTGATCGCCAAGGCCGGCACCGCGACGATCACCGAGGCGGAACTGAGCGTCGCCCTGGATCGCAGCCACCACCAGGCATCCGCGCCCGGCGGGCTGGTTTCGTGGGAAGATGCTCTGCGGATCCGAGAGGAATGGCGGCGCGAGAAGCTGACGGTGGGCTTCACCAACGGCTGCTTCGATCTGATTCATCCTGGCCACATCGCCTTGCTGCGGGAGGCTGCGCAGCAGTGCGATCGGCTGATCGTGGCGCTGAACGGCGATGCATCGGTGCAGCGGCTGAAGGGGCCGACCCGCCCGATCCAGGCCGAACAGGCCCGCGCCGAGGTGATGGGCGCGATCGCCCATGTCGATCTCGTCGTGCTGTTCGACGAGGATACGCCGTATGAGGTGATCGACGTGCTGAAGCCCGATCTTCTGGTCAAGGGCAGCGATTATACCGAGGACGAGATCGTCGGCGCCGATATCGTCAAGGCGAATGGCGGCAGCATCTTCCGTGTCGACCTGCGCGCCGGCCATTCGACGTCCAACCTGGTGGCGCGCAGCAAGGTGCCCGAAAAGGTGCGGCCGTGACGGGCCAGGCGGCGCTGCGCGGCGCGGCCGATACCGCCTCCGAATGGCTGTTCGGCCGGGCAATGCCGCTGTGGCTTGAACATGGCGTCGACTGGCGACGCGGCGGCTTCTTCGAGGCGCTCGATCTCGCCACGCTAGAGAACCGGGCCGATTTCAAACGGCTGCGCGTCACCACCCGGCAGATCTACGTCTTCGTCGAAGGCGCGGTGGCGGGGGTGCCGCGGTCGCGCGAGGCGGTCGATCACGGGCTGGCCTTCCTGCTTGGCCCCTCGCGTCATCCCGACGGCGGCTTTGCCAGCCGCTGCGACATGGATGGCGCGATCGTCGATCCGACGCGCGATCTCTACGATCTCGCCTTCACGCTGTTCGCGCTGGCCCACGCTCACCGGCTTACCGGCGCGGCGAACCTGAAGGCCGAGGCGCTGGCGCTGCTCGATTTCATCGGCACGCGCCTGCGCCATCCCGGCGCCGGCTTTGCCGAGGCGATCCCGCCGGTACTGCCGCGCCGGCAGAACCCGCACATGCACCTGCTCGAGGCGGCACTCGCCTGCGCCGAGCACATGGCCGATCCCGCCTTCGACGCGTTGTGCGACGAACTGGCCGGCCTGGCGCGCAGCCGTTTCCTGGATGCCGGGGCAGGGGTGCTGCGGGAATATTATCGGGACGACCTGACGCCGCTGCGCGATGCGCAGGGCCGCGCCCTGATCGAGCCGGGGCATCATTTCGAATGGGCGTGGCTGCTGACCGAATATGCCCGCATCCGCGGCCGCGAGGTGCCCGGCGGCGTCGCCCTGGCGGAGATCGCGCTCCGCCAGGGCCTCGATCCGGCGACCGGGCTGCTGCGGGGCGAACTGTTCGACGATGGCAGTATCGCGGCGGCGGAGGTGCGGCTGTGGCCGCATGGCGAGTGGTTGAAGGCGGCGCTGGCGCTGCCGGGCGCGGCGGGCGATCCGCTGGCCGCGTGGGATGCGCTCCGGCGGTTCCTCGACGTGCCGACGCCGGGGCTGTGGCGGGAGCAGTGGGATCCGGCCAGCGCGACCTTTCTGGCCAAGCCTGCGCCGGCCAGCTCGCTCTACCACATCACCACCGCGGTGATGGAGCTGCGCCGCTACGCCGCCGGCGGACCGGCGTGAGCGGGGAGGGGGCGCGAGGCGCCGTATTCTTCGACCGCGACGGTGTGCTGAACGAGGATGTCGGCTACCTCCACCGCATCGAGGATTTCCGCTGGGTGGCGGGCGCGCGCGATGCGCTGGCGCTCGTCCAGCGCGCGGGTCTGCTGTCGATCGTCGTCACCAACCAGTCCGGCGTCGCGCGTGGTTATTACGGCGAGGAGGATGTCGATCGGCTCCACGCCTGGATGCGCGACGATCTGGCACGCGACGGCATCGCCATCACCGCCTTCTACAGCTGCCCCTTTTTGCCCGGCGCGGCCGTGGAACGCTACCGCGCGGAGGACCACCCCGATCGCAAGCCCAATCCCGGCATGATCCTGCGCGGCATCGCCGACTGGAATGTCGATCCGGCAAAATCGCTGATGATCGGCGACAAGCCGCGCGACATCGAGGCAGGCCGCCGGGCAGGCATACCCGGCCTGCTCTTCACCGGCGGCGATCTTTCCGACGCGCTCCGCCCGTTCGTGGAGGCGTCCGCCGGCGAGCGATAGGGCGGGCGCGGGGCTGCGCTGCCCCCGCCCGCCGGACCGCTACGCCGCGTTGGCGGTGGGAATGCCCTGGCCGCGCATCCACTCGGCCGTCGGCGTTTTCAGGAAGTACAGGCCGTCATGCTGCTCGCCGGCGGCGAACATGGCGCGCAGCCGGGCTGCGATATCCTCGCCCTCGATCAGCTGCGGCGTGCCCGGCACGTACATGTAGCCGAAATGCGGCACGACCACCGCGATGAAGTCATCCACCCCGACATTGGCGACATCGATCAGGTGGTGCGGCAGAAATTCGACGGCGAGCGCGCCGGCGCGGCCGAGAAGCTCCTGCATCCCCTTCAGCGCGAAATATTCCGAGCCTTCGATGTCCATGAAGATGAGGTCGAAGGCACGGGCGCCGACCAGACGATCGAGCGGAACGGCGTCGATCTCGATCACCTCCGGATCGTCATACACGTAATGTTCCCGCAGGAAGGCGGGCATCCGCTTGGATCCGCCGCTATTATCCCGGTTCATCAGGAACTTGATCGTCTCGTCGCGTTCGCTGGCGGCCAAATTGTGCAGCGTGGCGTTGGTGCAGCCATTCAGCAGCATGTTTGCCTTCAGATATGCGAACGTATGCGGGTTCGCCTCGATTGCCACCAGCTCCCGGCACGACTTTGCGAGCGGCACGGCCAGCGCCCCGATATGCGTCCCGACCACCAGAACGTCGCCTGCGGCCGAGACGACGGATCGGGCCAGCGCAAGTTCGTGATCGGCATATGAGCCGTCGCGCAGCAGCGCGGCGGAGACGGAATTGTCCTCCGGATCCACCGCGAACAAGCCGTTGCGCGTGTCCACCAGCAGCCCGAAGGCGTGCGGGCCGAACGACATCAGCCGCTCCCGGCGCTCGCTGGCGCGCAGCGATCGCTGCTCCCAGTCGCTCGGCAGCCCGGTTCGCCCACCCGAGCCATCGTTCGGCCACAACGCGTTCGCCGCGGCCACCAGTTCCTCATGGCTGGCGACCTCGATCGTTCGTCCGCCGAAGTTGATCGCCACCCGGTCCAGCCCGGCAAACCTGATCGCGGCGCCGCGGGCGTGCAAGGCGCGGAAATCATCAAGGTGGTCGACGAAGACCATCGGGGCAGGGCGGATCTCGGGATCCGGAAAGCGGCGGGAGGAGGCTACGCTCTGGGCATCGGTGATTTCGGGCCGGTCGGCGACCAGCAGCGAGGCCGCCGAACCGACGGAGACGCGATATTCCAGCACTGCGCTATCGTTCAGCGCGAAATCCAGGCTGAAGCGGCCCGGCTGCCGGCGGAGCTCGGACAGGTGCACCTCGCGCCGGGCGAACAGCGTGCGGCCGGCATTGGAAACGACATCCAACCCGGCGCAGACCGTATCGCCGGATGCACTTTCGAGCGCATCGTCGGCCAGGGCGATCGTGAAGGTCGCCGTATAGCTGCCGGGCGTCCGCTCCTCGTACGGGCCGAACACGGCATGGCCATGAACGCCCGGCGTGGTGCGGATGCACGGGCGATCGAAGGCAAGAGTTTCGATCCCGACGTCCAGGTTCAGCATGTATCACTCCCCATCGTACGATGCCGGCGCATGCGCCCGGATCGCGTGTTTACTCGTCTGGTATCGCGAACGCTCAAGCGATTGCCGGTCGCTCCGCCCGGGTGCGCCGCCGCGCGATCCGCAAGAGCTGTCGCGCTCTGGGCGTTCCGAAACCGCGGGAGATGATCACCCCCTCGGTCATGTTCTGGTTCAAGCAGCGCACCCGTTCGATCACGTCGCCGTCCCTGGGCGCGAAGGCGAGCACCTGATTATATGCCTCCATTGCGCCGGCCGGATCGCCGTTGGTGACGTGAATGTCGCCCAGGATCCGCCACTCGATCGCGTCGTCCACCGCCCACAGCGCGATGACCCGCTGGGCCGCTGCACCCAAAGCGAGATCGAGATTGTCGAGAGCGGCATCGCGGATCCGCCACAACGGGCCGCGATCCCGCGACGAGCCGGAGCGCCAGATCACCGCGAGCAGCAGCCCCCAGAGCGGATCGGTCGCCCCCAGATCGCCGAGTTCGTCGATCAGGTCCAGCAGGGTGGCCGCCGGGAGATGGCTCGACAGCAGCACCGTCCAGCGATCGAGCGTCTGCGCGTCGCCCGGCGCGGCAAGCTGGATCAGCCCCAGAATGTCGCGCGGCCCGCGGATCAACATCGGCACGTTGGAGAAATAGGGGCCGACCGTGCCCTCCGGATACCGCGCGGTGGCATGCAGCAGCCCCGCCGAACCGAACGGCGCGAAGGC
This sequence comes from Sphingomonas bacterium, assembly GCF_028292925.1. Classification (GTDB taxonomy): domain Bacteria; phylum Pseudomonadota; class Alphaproteobacteria; order Sphingomonadales; family Sphingomonadaceae; genus JAQGLK01. The sequence goes on along the minus strand of NZ_JAQGLK010000104.1, from coordinate 103 downwards.
CAGCGCCCGATTGCGGGTGAGAAACCGCCGCAGATCGTTGGCGACGAGCACCGCGACCAGACCCTGCGCGTCCGCCACATGCGCGCGGATATCGAACATGCCC
>NZ_JAQGLK010000068.1 GCF_028292925.1 Sphingomonas bacterium | reverse complement strand
TCCGGCGCGTCCTCGGCCTTCATGCCGATCACGTTGTAGCCGGCGTCGACATGGTGGATCTCGCCCGTCACGCCGCTCGCCAGATCGGAGAGGAGGTAGAGCCCGGCGCCGCCGACATCCTCGATCGTGACGTTTCGGCGCAGCGGGGCGTTCAGCTCGTTCCACTTCAAAATGTAGCGGAAGTCGCCGATTCCCGAGGCGGCGAGCGTCTTGATCGGTCCGGCCGAAACGGCGTTGACCCGGATGTTCTCCGGCCCGAGATCCATCGCCAGATACTTCACGCTCGATTCCAGCGCGGCCTTGGCAACGCCCATCACGTTGTAGTGGGGCACCACCTTTTCCGCGCCGTAATAGCTCAGCGTCAGGATCGATCCGCCGTTCGGCATCATCGGCCGCGCCCGCTTGGTCGCCGCGACGAAGCTGTAGGCGGAGATGTTCATCGTCAGCAGGAAGTTTTCCAGGCTGGTATCGACGTACAGGCCGCGCAGCTCGTTCTTGTCCGAAAACCCGATCGCGTGGACCAGGAAGTCGATCGTCGGCCAGCGTTCGGCCAGTGTTCCGAAGCAGCGATCGAGCGACGCCATGTCGGATACGTCGCACTCGATCAGGAAATCCGATCCGACCTCGGCCGCCAGTGGGCGGACGCGGCGCTCCAGCGCCTCGCCCTGATAGCTGAACGCCATCTCTGCGCCGTGCGAGGCGAGCGACTTGGCGATGCCCCAGGCCAACGAACGATCGTTCGCGAGGCCCATGATCAGCCCGCGCTTGCCTTCCATGATGCCGGCCATCGTTACTCCTTAGGCGGTGGACGCCGCCTCCTCTAACGCCGGTTGCGGGCTTTCCGCCAGTGCCGCGTTCAGATGAGCGCCGATCACGAGGCCAAAACCGATCAACCAGAAGAAGATCAGCGCCACGATCACCCCCGCCAGGCTGCCATAGGTCAGGTCGTAGCTGCCGAGCTGCGCCAGAACCGGCGGCATCGCCATCGTGATCGCCGCCCACCAGGCCGCCGTGAACAACGCGCCGGGCCATTTCGGACAGCCGCTATATCGGTATTTGGACGGGGTCAGCAGGTAGAACAGCCCGTACAGCGCCACCGACAGCGCCGTGATCGGCGCGATCCGCGACAGCCCGATCCACGATCCCCAGTCGCTGGCGAACGGCAGCAGGCGGTAGACGAACTGCTCGGCGGCGGTCAGCAGCACCTGGGCGCTGAACGCGGCGAGCACCAGCACCACCGATCCGATGATGATCACCACCGAACTCAGCCGGTAGTGCCAGAAAGCGCGCGAGAATTGGGTGCCGTAGGCGCGGCGCAGGATGTCGCGGATCGTCTCGATGAAGCTGCCGACGGTCCACAGCCCGACGAGGGCACCCAGCCACAGCAGCGATCCGGTCCGAGCGGCGAGCACGTCGCCGATCGGCTTGGCCAGCAGCTCGGCGACGGAGGGCGGCAGCGTCGCCAGGAAGGAATGCACCGCGCGCATCGTATCCGCGCCGCTGCCGAACAGCTGGGCGAGCGCGGCGATGACGATGAACGCCGGAAACAGCGTGACCAGCGCCAGATAGGCGATGTTGCCGGCGTGAATGAACCCGTCCGAATAAACGCCGATCGCCACCCGCTTGACGATGGTGAAGGCGTAGCTGCCCGGCCGCAGCCGATTGAGCGAACGGCCGATGGCGGCGCGGGCGGCGGTGCGGCGGCTCCGCCGCTCCGGCGATTCGGGGGAAACGTCCTGCACCGGGCGCTATACGCCCAGCACCGCCCGCGGGTTGCGCGAACCCGCCTTGGACCAGCCGCTGACGAACGCCTGCAATTCCGGGTCGTCCGCCGGAATGTCGATCAGGATGGTGACGAGCTGATCGCCGCGGCCATCCTTGCGATGGAAACCGCGCCCCTTCAGCCGCAGCACCCGCCCCGAGGTGGATCCCCTGGGGATCGTCAGCATCACCGCCCCCTCCACCGTCGGCACCTTCACCGAAGCGCCGTTGACCGCCTCGTCCAGGGCGACCGGCAGGTCGAGCCGCACGTCATCGCCATCGCGCTTGAAAAAGCGGTGCGGGGTCACGTCGATCGTCACCGTGGCGTCACCGTTGCCGCCCGGCCCGGCCTCGCCCTGACCGGCCAGTCGCATCTGCGTGCCCGTGTCGACGCCCGCCGGCAGCTTCAGGTCGATCGTCTTGCCCCCGGCCAGCGTAACACGCTGCGGCTTGAGCGCGGCCGCTTCCTCGAACGGCACGGCGAGCCGGTAGGTGACGTCGGCGCCGCGCGGCGGGGCGGCACGCCCCCGCCCGCCAAAGCCGCCGAAGCCGCCGCCCGATCCGGCCCGTGCGCGGCCGCCGACGCCGCCGCCGAACAGCCCTTCGAAGATGTCGCCGAGATCGGGATTGTCGCCGCCCGGCTGGAACGGCCCGCCCGGCCCCGGCCGGAACCCGCCTGGCCCCGCCCCGGCATAGCCGAACGGCGATTTCGGATTACCGCCCTCATCGATCTCGCCGCGGTCATATTGCGCGCGCTTGTCCTTGTCGGACAGCAGATCGTAGGCGCCGGTCACCTCGCTGAACCGCTCGGACGCCTTGGGATTGTCCTTGTTCCGGTCGGGGTGAAGCTCCTTCGCCAGCTTGCGATAGGCCTTCTTGATCTCCGCTTCGCTTGCGCCGCGGGCCACGCCCAGTCGTTGATACAGGTCTGCCATTTGCCCCGTTTCGCCTAAGCCTGCCGTTTCGCCAACTGTTGCCAATTTGCAACATTGTAGATGTGGTGGCAGGCGCCGCCGCGCAAGGGCACGGAAGCGGCCCGGCGAGCGTTCTTGCGGCTCCACCCCGGGACGAGGATCCGAGAATTGCCGCCTCTAGGTTGCCCCAACTGCCGCCGGCTGATCCACTTCGAGGCGCGGGTGTGCCCCGCCTGTCACTTCACCCTCGGCTACGATCCCGCCAGCGACTCCTTCCTGTTCCTGGGCGACAAGCTGACGACCTGGCGCGACGCTGCGGGCGAGGCGCACGACGTCGTGGTCTGCGCGAACAACGGCGCGCTGGATATCTGCAACTGGCTGGTCGACGTCGGGGACGTTTCGCAATTGTGCCGCGCCTGCCGACACAACCACATCATTCCCGATCTCAGCGTAAGTGGCGTGCCGGAACGCTGGGCCAAGATCGAGGCGGCGAAGCGGCGGCTGATCCACACCCTCCTCCGGCTCGGGCTGCCGCTGGAAACGCGCGCCGAGCGGCCGGACGGGCTGGCGTTCGACTTCCTCTACGATGCCTCGGCCGAGGCCAGCGGCCAGCCACTGGTGCTGACCGGCCACAATGGCGGGCTGATCACCCTCAACGTGATCGAGGCGGACGACGTCCAGCGCGAACGCATCCGCCGCGAGATGGGGGAGCCCTATCGTACCCTGCTCGGCCATTTCCGGCACGAGATCGGCCACCATTATTGGGAACGGCTGGTGAAGGGCACGGCCGAGCACGAGGGCTTTCGCCTGATCTTCGGGGACGAGACGATCGATTACCAGCAGGCGCTCCAGAACCACTATGCCGCCGCCGGCACGACGGCCGGCGCCGCGGCGACGTGGAACGACGATTTCGTCAGCGTCTATGCCTGTTCGCACCCGTGGGAGGATTTTGCCGAGACGTTCGCCCACCTGCTCCACATGGTCGATACGCTGGCCACGATCGGCGGCTTCGGCGCCTCGCTGGCGCCCTTCCCGGGGCCGGAGGCGCATGCCGGGCCGCAGGTCGCCTTCGATCCCTATACCGCCAGCGTGGCCGAACTCGCCAATCAGTGGATCCCGTTCTCGTTCGCGCTGAACTCGATCAACCGCAGCATGGGCCAGCCGGACCTCTACCCCTTCCACCTGTCCCCGACGATCATCGCCAAGCTCGATTTCGTCGGCGGCGTCGTCGCCCGTGCCGCGGGACGCGGGCAGGCCCCCGGCGCTCACTCGACCGGGGCGACGTCCACCGAAACGTAGATCGACTGCTTGTTGCGGCCAAGGAAGATGCCGTCGATCGGCGATACATCGGCATAATCCCGGCCCACGGCGGTGACGATGTGATCCCCCGCCATCGCGCAGGCGTTGGTCGGATCGAACCCCAGCCAGCCGCGATCCGGCCCGCACCACAGCATCACCCAGGCATGCGTGGCATCCGCGCCGACCAGCCGCGGCTTGCCCTGCGGCGGGTAGGTGCGCAGATATCCCGACACGTAAGCGGCCGGCAGCCCCACCGCGCGCAGCCCCGAAATCATGATGTGCGCGAAATCCTGGCAGACCCCGTGGCGCTTCTCGAACGCCTCGGCCGGGGTCGTATCCAGCCTCGTCGCATTGCCGTCGTAGCGGAACTCGGCGGTGATCCGGCGGGTGAGCGCATAGGCCGCCTCGACGATGCCGCGATCCCTGGCCAGTTCCTGCGTGCAATATTCGGCAATGGCCGGCTCGATCGGCACCATCGTCGATGCGAACAGGTAATTGGCCGGCGCCACGGCGGATAGATCGCGCGAGGCCAGCGCGGCGGCGGCAACCTCGCCCACCGTCGGATCGTCGGCGTATATTTCCGGCGCAACCCGATCGACGGTCACGCGGAAACGGCTGTCCACGACCAGCTCGTTCGCCGGTTCGTCGATCACCATTCGCGTCACGTTGACCGGATAGCCGGTGCCGCGCGTGGTGCCGATCGTCGCGCTCGGCTCGACCGTCAGGGTGTGGCCTTCGGTCCGCTGGCCATCCCAGTCGATCGGCTTGAGCCGCAGGTTGCAGCGCGCGAACCGCACCGGGCTGGCATAGCTGTACCGGGTGCGATGGCAGATGTCGTAGATCATCCCCGGCCCCTCACGCCAATGTCATCCCGGCGGCCCGGATCGTCTCGTTCTCCTGCAGGAAGAATCGCCGGCCGATCGCATCCGACAGTGCGTAGAGCCGATTCTCGAACGATGCCGCCACATCGGCGCCGAACTGTTCGGCGCGCGCCATCGTCAGCAACGCGCCGATCTCCGTCGCCAGCAGCTGGTGCGCCTCGGCCATGCCGTCGTCCCGCAGCGACGGCAGCGCGTCGAGATGCTCGCCGATCTGCGTCACCTGGAACGCCAGCGACCGCGGGTTGAACGGATCGAGCGCGATCAGATCCCGTACCGGCGCCAGTGCGAGCCCGGTCAGGTAACGGGCGCGGTAACTGATCTGGCTGTCGTTCAGATCCAGCAAGGTGGTGAGATCGTCGACATTCGCCTCGTTCGCGGCGAACAGGCGCATCTGCTGGCAGACCTGCGCCGCCCGCTCGATCCGGCGGCCGAGATCGTGGAACCGCCACCCCGCCGTGCGCCCCATATTCTCCGCCGACAGCCCGGCAAGCGCCGAGAAACGCTCCTGCAGGAACGTCGCCCGGTTGAGCAGGGCGGCGGTGTCCAGATCCTTTTCGCGCGGCGGAATGGCATCGATCAGCCGCCAGACCTCGGCCGACAGCCGGTCGCGCGTCCCCTCGCCGATGCGGCGGATGCTGCCGAGCAGGCTGCGCACGCTGGCGAACCCCGCGCCATCCAGTGCGGCCCTGGCAAGCTCGTTCAGATCGTGGGTGATGCCGCCGGCGTCGCCCGCCTCGCCGTCTTCGTCCTCCTCATCGTCCTCGATCTCCGCCGCGCCGGTCTCGATCAGCATCTCCGCCATGCGGATCATCGTCAGCGGCGATCGCGCGGCGCCGGCATCCGCATCGATCGTCCCCCCCAGCGCGGCGCGGACCAGCCGCAGGGTGGCATCGCCGCGCTCGACATAGCGGCCGAGCCAGAACAGATTGTCCGCCGCGCGGCTCGGCAGCGTACCCGGATTGCGCCGGATGGGGGCGTTCGACGGCAGCAAGGTCGCCGCCTCGACCGGGGTGTCGCAGATCACGCAGACGTCGGCGGAAAATGCCCCCTCGCCCATCACCGCCGCGCGCACGTCCGGCTCCTCGCCGAGCCTGGCGAAGCCGCCGGGCATCACCGTCCAGCTACCGCTGGGATCACGCGCCGCGAACACCCGCAGCGTGAACGGACGCGGCACCAGCGCCCCACCCTGCAAACCCGGCGTGGTCGACAGGCGCACCACCTCCCGCCCGACATAATCGTGCGGCCGCCGCTGAAGATCCGCGAGCAAGGCCGCGCGCGCCGCGCCGCGCAGGCTGCCCCCCAGCACCGGCTGGCCATGGGGCAGGCCGGCGGGCGCATCGTCGAAGGCCGGCGCGATCAGCAGCCGATCGAGCGATGCCTCGACATGCGCACGCTCGCGGGCATGGCCGCACCACCATGTCGCGATATTGGGCAGCTTCAGCCGCTCGCCCAGGAGCCGGCGGGCGAGCACCGGCATGAACGCCGCCATCCCCGCCGATTCGACGACACCGGCGCCCGGCATGTTGGCCAGGACGACGTTGCCGGCCGAGATCGCGTCCATCAGCCCCGGCACGCCGATCGCGGAGGTCGCATCGAACGCCAGCGGATCGAGAAAGCGCGAATCCATCCGCCGCCAGAGCGCATCGACGCGCTTCAGCCCATCGACGGTGCGGACGTACAGCTTGTCCTCCCGCACCGCGAGATCGGATCCTTCCACCAGCAACAGCCCGAGGTAGCGGGCCAGATGCGCCTGCTCGGCATAGCTCTGGTTGTAGCGGCCGGGGGTGAGCAGGCCGATTCGCGGTTCGGCACGCTGGCACACCGCGGCCAGCCCGTCGCGAAAGGCGGTGAAGAACGGCGCGAGCCGACACACGTTCAGCCGCGCCTGCAGCGCCCCCATCACCCGCGACGCCGCCAGCCGGTTCTCCAGCGCATAGCCCGCACCTGCCGGGGCGCGGGCGTGATCGGCCAGAACTCGCCATTCTCCATCCGGGCCACGGGCCAGATCGGCGGCATAGATGTGCAGGCGGTGCCCGCCAGGCGGCGTCCACCCGATCATCGAACGCGGGAAATGGCGGCTGCCGGTGACCAGCGCGGGGGGCAGCGATCCGTCGGCGATCAAGGTCTGATCGCCAAAGATATCGGCCACCACCCGTTCGAGCAGGTCGGCGCGCTGGATGACGCCGGCCTCGATCGTCGCCCATTCCGCCTGATCGATCAGCAGCGGCACGGCCGAAATCGGCCAGCGCCGCTCCTGGCTTTCGCCGGGAAACCGGAACGCCGTCCCGATCTCGTAGGCCTGCCGCAGCATCCGGTCGTTGAGCTTGCCGAGATGGCCGTCGCTGATCGCGGCCAGGCCGCCGAGCATCTCGCGCCAGCTATCCTGCCCGCGCGACACCGCGTCGCGCAGCACGTCGCCCGATCCGGCCGCCGCCACGTAGCGATCGATCCACCCGTGGACCGCCCCCGTCGATCCGGCCGCGCCCGGGCGCTCTGCCACCGTTGCCACCATTGCCACCGTTCCGATCAGCGCGGGGCTGGGGTGCGGAGGTCCAGGGTCATCGGATAGTCTTCCGTCCTCTCCTGCGGCGGCATCGCCAGCTTGCCCGGCGTATGGCCATGATCCTGGAACCGCGTCTTGCGGCGGGCCTCCGCTTCGTAATTGTTGATCGGCACGCCTTCGTAGCTGCGCCCGCCGGGGTGGGCGACATGGTACACGCATCCGCCGAGCGATCGGCCGCTCCACCGATCGAGCAGGTCGAACGTAAGCGGCGCATTGGCCGCCAGACGCGGATGCAGGCAGTTTGACGGCGCCCACGCCTTGTAGCGGATGCCCCCCACCGCCTCACCGGCAATGCCGGTCGGGGTCATCGGCACCGCGCGGCCGTTGCAGGTGACGATGTGCCGCCCCGGCACCAGCCCGCGCACCTTGATCTGCAACCGCTCGGTCGAGCTGTCGACGTAGCGCACGGTGCCGCCGATCGCGCCGGTTTCGCCCAGCACGTGCCATGGCTCCAGCGCGTGGCTGATCTCCAGCTCCGCGCCGCCGGCCATCACCGTGCCGTGCACCGGAAAGCGGAACTGGCGCTGCGCCTCGAACCAGTCGGGGTCGAAATCGTAGCCGGCGCCGCGAAGATCGCCCAGCACGCCGAGGAAATCCGCCCACACGAAATGCGGCAGCAGGAAACGATCGTGCAGCGCGGTGCCCCAGCGAACGAAGCCGCCGCCCTGCGGCTCACGCCACAGCCACGCCGTCAGCGCGCGCATCAGCAATTGCTGCGCCAGGCTCATCCGCGGCTCCGGCGGCATTTCGAACCCGCGAAACTCGACCAGCCCGAGCCGGCCGGTCGGCCCGTCCGGCGAAAAGAGCTTGTCGATGCAGATCTCGGTGCGGTGGGTGTTGCCGGTCACATCGACGAGCAGGTTGCGAAACAGCCTGTCGACCAGCCATGCCGGCGGCATCTCGCCCTCGCCGGGCATCGGCACCTGCGCCAGCGCGATCTCCAGCTCGTACAGCCCCTCGTGCCGCGCCTCGTCGATGCGCGGCGCCTGGCTCGTCGGGCCGATGAACATGCCGGAGAACAGGTAGCTGAGCGAGGGGTGCCGCTGCCAGTAGAGCACGAAGCTCTTGAGCAGATCGGGCCGGCGGATGAACGGCGAATCGTTCACCGATTGCCCGCCGAGGACAAGGTGGTTGCCGCCCCCCGTGCCGATCGACCGGCCGTCGATCATGAACTTGTCTGCGGTCAGCCCGGTCTCCCGCGCCAGTGCATAGAGCCCCTCGGTGATCTCCACCGTCTCCCGCCAGCTGGAGGCGGGGTGGACGTTGACCTCGATCACGCCGGGATCTGGGGTGACCTTCAGCACCTGCAGCCGTGGATCGGGCGGCGGGGCATAGCCCTCGATCCGCACCGGCGTGCCCAGCCGCTCCGCCGTCGCCTCGACCTCGGCGATCAGCTCCAGATAATCTTCCAGCGCCTCCGTCGGCGGGATGAACACCGCCAGATGGCCGCCGTGGACCTCCACGGTGACGGCGGTGCGCACCGCGCCCTGGATGATGTGCTGCTCCTGCCGCTCCTGCGCCGCAGCGCCGCCCGCCGCCTCGGCAACCTCGATCCGCTGCTCCCGATAATCGGGCAGCGGCTCGCGCGGCTCGGTCGTGTCGCGGACGTGGATGTACGGATATTCTTCCTTCGGCACGTGCGGCAGCGAACCGAGCGGCAGGCGATATCCGAGCGCCGAATCGCCGGGCACGACGAACAGCTTGCCCCGCCGAACCCGCCACTGCTCCGAACGCCAGCCCTTCTCCGCCCGCGCCTGCCATCGCTGGATCGGCAGAACGTAGCCGACCGGGCGGGAAAGCCCGCGCTCGAACGCGCGCACCATCCGCGCCCGCTCCTCCGGATCCTCGATCCTGGGATCGGTCGGGTCGGTATTCTCGGGAAGCTCGGCTTCCTTCACGGCCCATTGCAGGCCGTCTTCAAACGCCGGCTGAACGTTCTCCCGCTCCACCCCCAGCGATTCGGCCATGCTGGTGAGGAAATCGGCCGCCGCAGTGTCGGGCAGCGGCGGGCGGTCGCCGCCCGTCGTCGCGATCAGCCCGGCATCGCGCCAGATCGGAACGCCGTCGCGCCGCCAGTAGATCGAATAGCCCCAGCGGGGCAGGCTCTCCCCCGGATACCATTTGCCCTGGCCGTGATGGAGCAACCCGCCACTGGCGAACCTGTCGCGCAGCTTGCGGATCAACCGGTCGGCATAGAGCGCCTTGGTCGGGCCGACGGCATCGCCGTTCCACTCGCCCCCCTCGGGATCGTCGGCGGCGACGAAGGTCGGCTCGCCGCCGGTCGTCAGCCGAACGTCCTGCGCGACGAGATCGGCATCGACCCTGTCGCCCAGCGCCATCAGCGCCGCCCAGCGATCCTCCGTGAACGGCTTGGTGATCCGCACCGCTTCGGCGATGCGCTGCACGTCCATTTCGAAATGAAACTCGGTCGATGCGGGCTCGACCAGATAGCCGCTGAGCGGCGCGGCCGACTGGTAGTGCGCGGTCGCGGCCAGCGGAATGTGCCCCTCGCCCGCGAACAGCCCGGAAGTCGGATCGAGCCCGATCCAGCCGGCGCCGGGCACATAGACCTCACCCCAGGCGTGAAGATCGGTAAAGTCCTTGTCCGTCCCCTTGGGGCCGGTAACCGGATCGACGTCCGCCTTCAGCTGAATGAGATAGCCCGAGACGAACCGCGCGGCGAAGCCCAGCCGGCGCAGCAGGTGGACGAGCAGCCAGCTCGAATCGCGGCACGATCCGCTGCGCAGCGTCAGCGTCTCTTCCGGCGTCTGCGTGCCGGGCTCCATGCGGATCAGATATTCGATCCGCTGGCTGAGCGCGCTGTTGATCTCGACGAGGAAGTCGATCGTCGGGCCGCGATGACGGGCGAACTCGGCCACCAGTTCGTCGAGCAGCGGGGTCTCCGCATCGGTCGCGAAATAGGCCGACAGATCGGAGCGCAGCGTCTCCTCGTAGGCGAACGGAAAGGACTGCGCATAATCCTCGACGAAGAAGTCGAACGGATTGATGACGGTCAGATCGGCCAGCAGATCGACGGTGATGCTCAGATGGTCGGTGCGTTCCGGGAAGGTGACGCGCGCCAGCCAGTTGCCGAACGGATCCTGCTGCCAGTTCACGAAATGGTTCGCCGGTTCGATCGTCAGCGAATAATTGGGCACCGCGGTGCGGCTGTGGGGCGCCGGCCTGAGACGCACGACCTGCGGCCCGAGGAGGACCGGCCGATCGTAGCGATAGGCCGTGACGTGGTGGAGCGCAGCCTGGATCATGGCCGCCCTTGCACCACATGCGCTTGTGCGGCGCAATGTTGGCGCCGCTTCTCTGCCGGGAAATTTGTTCTACAGGGTGATCGCATGATCACAGATCCACTCGCGCTGTTCGATGCGTGGTTCGGCGAGGCGCGGGCCTCCGAACCGAACGATCCCAATGCGATGGCCCTGGCCACGGTGGGTGCGGACGGCCGCCCGTCGAGTCGGATGGTGCTGTTGAAGGGCCACGATCCCGCCGGCTTCGTCTTCTACACCAACCTCGAAAGCCGCAAGGCCGGGGATCTCGCGGCGGCCGGTGTGGCGGCGCTGCTGTTCCACTGGAAGTCGTTGCGCCGGCAGGTGCGGGTCGAGGGCCCCGTCGCCCCCGTGACGGATGCGGAGGCGGACGCCTATTTCGCCTCGCGCGGGCGCGATTCGCAGCTGGGCGCCTGGGCATCCGATCAGTCCCGCCCGCTCGATGCCCGCGCCACGTTCGAGGCGCGGTTTGCCGCGATGCAGGCGCGCTTCGATGGCCGCGCGGTGCCCCGCCCGCCGCACTGGTCCGGCTTCCGCGTCGCGCCGGAGCGGATCGAGTTCTGGCAGGATCGCGCCCACCGCCTGCACGAACGGCGGCTGTTCGTCCGCGCGGGCACCGGCTGGAACGAGGGGCTGCTGTTCCCGTGAGCGCGGCCAAGCTGCCGGCCGAGGAGCGCGGGCGGATGGCGGCGAAGGCGGCGATCGCCAGCGCCTGCGTCGCCACCTTCCTGCTGCTCCTGAAGGCCGCCGCGGCCTGGCAGACGGGTTCGGCCTCGATGCTCGGGTCGCTGGCGGATACCGGGCTCGATCTGGTCGCCTCGCTCGTCACGCTCGGCGGGGTCCGCATCGCCGCGGCCCCGGCCGATTTCGATCATCGCTTCGGCCACGGCAAGGCCGAGGCGATCGCCGCGCTGTTCCAGGTCGTGCTGATCTCCGTCTCGGCCATCGGCATCGCCGTGCATGCCGCGCGGCAGCTGACGGGCGGCGCAGTCACCGGCGATGCCGAATACGGCATCGGCGTGTCGGGTGTGGCCATCGTCACCACCTTCCTGCTGCTCGCCTATCAGCGGCGGGTGATCGCCGCGACCGGATCGGTCGCGATCGCGACGGATAACGTCCACTACAAGAGCGATCTCCTGCTCAACCTGGCTGTCATTGCGGCCCTGGCGATCGATCAGTTCGCCGGGGTGCGCGGCGCGGATGCGGTGTTCGGCATCGCCATTGCCGTGTGGCTGCTGTTCGGCGCCTGGTCCGCATCGAGCACCGCCATCGATCAGCTGATGGACAAGGAGTGGCCGGAGGAAAAGCGCCAGCGCTTCCTCGCGGTCGCCGCGCAGCATCCCGAACTGCGCGGCATCCACGATCTGCGCACCCGGACGAGCGGCGCGCGCGATTTCGTCCAGTTTCAGGTCTGGGTCGACAGGAATTTGTCGATCTTCGAGGCGCACCGCATCATGGACGAGGTCGAGGCGAAGCTGGCGATAAGCTTCCCGGACGTCGAGATCCTGATCCACCCCGAGCCGGAGGGGCATGTCGGCAAGGCCTTCCGCACCGCCACCGGCGCACCGCGCGAGGAGATTGCATGAAGCTGCCCTTCACCCAGGTCGATGCCTTCGCAACGCGCGCCTTTGCCGGCAATCCGGCCGCGGTGATCCTGCTGGAGGCGTGGCTCGACGATCGGACGCTGCAGGCGATCGGCGCGGAGAACAACCTGGCCGAGACCGCCTTTCTGGTCCCGGCGTCGGGCGACGCCGATTACGAGCTGCGCTGGTTCACCCCGACAGTCGAGGTCGTGCTCTGCGGCCATGCCACGCTGGCGAGCGGACACGTGATTCTCGGCACGCGGCCCGATCTGGGCGCGGCCCGGTTCCGCACCCGCCACGCCGGCATCCTGCGGGTCGAGCGTCGCGGCGAGGGCTATGCGCTCGACCTGCCGGCGTGGGCGGCCGCGCCGCGCCCCCTGCCGGAGATCGCGGCCGGGATCGGCGGCTCGCCGGTCGCTACGCTGTGGCGCGAGGGCGGCTATGCGGTGCTGGTATACGATAACGAGGCCGCGATCCGCGCGCTCGCGCCCGATCTCCGTGCGCTCGCGGCGAGGGGCGACATCCTGTTCATCGCCACCGCGCCGGGCGAAGCGACGGACGTCGTCAGCCGGGTGTTCGCGCCCGGTGCCGGGATCGACGAGGATCCCGTTACGGGATCGGCGCACGCGGTAATCGCCCCTTACTGGGCCGAACGGCTCGGCCGGAGCGACTTCACCGCTTTCCAGGCCTCGGCCCGTGGCGGTCACCTCGGCTGCCGGCTGCGGGGTGATCGGGTGGTGCTAGAGGGCGCCTGCGTGACGGTGATCGAGGGCAGCTTCCTGCTCTGAGTCGGCGCCGGCGCCGGCGGCGGCGACGGTATCGGCGATCCAGCCGCCGCCGAGCACCCGCTCACCTGCGTAGAACACCGCCGCCTGTCCGGGGGCAACGCCGTATTCGGGCGCGTCGAATGTCAGCGTGGTGCCATCGAACCGCGCCGGCACCGGCCGCGCCATCGAACGGATCCTGGCCGTCATCGGCCCGGCGAAATCATCGCCTAGCCAGTTGAGGTCGGCGATGCGCGCCGCCGACACCGCCAGTGCGGAGCGTGGGCCGACGACCACCTGCCGCGCCGCCGGATCGAGCCGGACGACGTAGAGCGGCTCGGCCTGCCCGCCGACCTCCAGTCCCCGCCGCTGGCCGATCGTGAAGTGGAGCAGCCCGCGGTGGCGGCCGAGCACGCGCCCGCCCAGATCGACGATGTCGCCCGGCTCCCCGGCATCCGGCCGGATACGGCGGACCACGGCGGCATAGTCCCCGTCCGGCACGAAGCAGATGTCCTGGCTGTCCGGCTTGGCGGCGACGCCCAGGCCAAGTTCTGCGGCGATCTCCCGCACCCGCGGCTTCGGCATCCCGCCGAGCGGAAAGCGCAGATAGTCGAGCTGATCGCGGGTGGTGGCGAACAGGAAATAGCTCTGGTCGCGCGCCGGATCGATCGCCCGGTGCAGTTCCGCCCCGCGCGCACCCATCATCCGGCGCACATAATGGCCGGTCGCCAGGCAGTCCGCGCCCAGATCGCGCGCGACGCCGAACAGGTCCGTGAACTTCACCCCCTGGTTACAGCGGACGCAGGGGATCGGCGTGCGCCCGGCGGCATATTCGTCGGCAAACTCCTCGATCACGCTTTCCCGGAAGCGGCTGGCATAATCGAATACATAGTGGGCGATGCCGAGCCGGTCGGCGACGGCGCGGGCGTCGCGAATGTCCTGCCCGGCGCAGCAGCTGCCCGCCCGCGCCACCGCCGCGCCGTGATCGTAGAGCTGCAGCGTGACCCCGATCGTCTCCGCGCCGCTCGCCACGGCCAGCGCGGCGACGACCGAGCTGTCCACCCCGCCTGACATCGCCACCACGATGCGCGCGCCGGCAAGCGGCCGATCCAGCTGAAAGTCGGTTTCCATGACGGCAAGATAGGGCAGCCCGCCCCGAATGAGAACCGTTCCGGCGCGGCGCACCGCCGGCTTTACGGGAGCTTCAGCAATCTGGCGTAGCCAGCGGGTTCAAACGCGGAGGCAAGCCGGGACATGGATCTATCGTTCGTCTGCACGCCCGGTCGCGGCGCCGGGGCTGGTATGTTCCCCGCAGCCACGGCGGCGATGCCGGGGCTGGCCTTCGCGCAGCTCGCCGCCTCGGTCGGCGCGGTGCAGTGCGCGAGCCGGACAGCGCAGGTGGCTGCCCGGCTGCGGGCCGGTGTCACGGATGTCCGGGCGGAGGGGTTCGTCGCGCTGCTCGGCCCGGGGGGCGCGTGGATCGCGGGGATGGTTGCGCCCTTCGGCAGCTTCCATCCAGGCGTGGCGCGGCGTTCGCGGCCAGCAATGTGAAAGCGATCTTTACCTTGGGAGGTTAGCCTTCCTTCAATGCCCTGGGATATTGCGGTTCGGGGCCGGAACAAAGTCAGGCCAGATGCCGTGTTCGAGGAATGCAATGATCGAAAACCAGAAGATCCGGCCAGCGCAGGTGATCGGGCCCTTGGGGGAACCGCTTACCCTGGATTCGCTGCCTCCGCCCTCCACCACCCGCTGGGTCGTGCGGCGCAAGGCGGAGGTCGTCGCGGCGGTCAACGGCGGACTGCTGTCCGTGGACGAGGTGTGCGAACGCTACAACCTGACGCTGGAGGAATTTGCCGGATGGCAGCGTGCCGTCGACCGCTCGGGCATGCCGGGGCTGCGCGTCACCCGTATTCAACACTATAAGTCGCTGTACGAACGCCAGCAGAAGTTCTGATCGGCCACGCGCACTAATGGCGTGAGCCGACCACCGCGGCCAGGCACCGCTTCGCCGTGAGGCGGGATCTTGGCGCCAGCAGGTATCTTGGCCGATAATCTTGTTGCTTGATCGGAACAATCGCCCGCCCCGGGACTTCAATAGGCAACCCAGACGGGGGAGGTGGTGGGCATCGTCGCCCAGCCTGAACGATCAATCACCGGCCGCGGGCAACGTCCCGCGCAGCCGGATCAACAGGAGGAACTTATGGGTCTGATTCTCTGGCTTATCATCGGCGGCGTCATCGGCTGGCTGGCGAGCATGATCATGCGCACCGATGCGCAGCAGGGCATCATCCTCAACATCGTCGTCGGCATCATCGGTGCGTTCATCGGTGGCCTGATCTTCGGTGGCGGATCGATCAACAACGCGCCGTTGACGATCTACTCGTTCCTGGCGTCGCTGCTGGGTGCGGTTGTCCTGCTCGCGATCGTCAATCTCGTTCGCCGCGGCCGGGTGCGCTGAACCGCCATCCGGTTCCAGTGTCCTTGTTTAAGTAGTTTTGCGTAAAGGAATGGGCCGCTGCGGATCACCGCAGCGGCCCATTCCTATGTGACCCGTCGAACGAAGAGGATGCGGGGCCCCTTCCCCCGCCCCCTCCCCCGGTCATTGCAGCTCGAAGCTGACCGCCACGCTCACGGTGATCTTCTGCTCGCCCGCCTGCACCGGCGTGTCGGCGCCTTCCGATTTGGCGCGCATCGCCATCACCATCATCGGCGGCTGCGGCGCACCGCCCCCGGCTTCGCTGATCGATACGATGCGCCGCACCGTCATTCCGGCTGCCCTGGCATATAGCGTCGCGCGCGCACGGGCCGCGGCGATCGCCTGAAGCCGCGCCTCGTCCAGCGCCGCCTCCGGCTTGTCCAGCGCGAAGCTCGGGCCGTTGATCTGGTTCGCCCCCTGCGCGACCAGCGTGTCGAGGATCGCGCCCGATCGCGCGACATCGCGGAAGCGCACGGAAACCTGGTTCGACGCCTGGTAGCCGGTAATCACGGGCGGCACGTTCTCGCCATAGCGATATTGCGGGTTGAGACTGAGGGC
Source organism: Sphingomonas bacterium (assembly GCF_028292925.1). Lineage (GTDB taxonomy): Bacteria > Pseudomonadota > Alphaproteobacteria > Sphingomonadales > Sphingomonadaceae > JAQGLK01. The sequence continues at coordinate 9,155 of NZ_JAQGLK010000068.1, read as the reverse complement.
CGATGTCTGGATGTCCCGCTCGGCCACCCCCGCCTTGCGCAGGGCGGCAATCGTGGCGCTCATCCGGCGCGCATTGTCCGCTGTCGCCTCGCCGGCGGTGGCGGCCTGCGTCACCACCCCCGCGCCGATCGTCACGATATCGGGGCGGCGGCTGACTTCCCCCTCCGCGACGATATCGAGGCGGGTGCCCTGGGTGGGGTGCATCGGGGGCACGGGCGGCTGCATGGCCTGCGCGGTCGCCGCAGCCCCCGTCAGCGCCAGAAGGGTGATTGCGCCCCCGCGTAGAATCCGGTGCCTGCTCATTCTACTCTCCCGGCTTCGATGTTCCTGCGCTGCATCATACCAGTCCCGCTGCACCATCGCTGAACACCGATGACTGGCCGGTAATCCTGCTGCTCATGGCGGGTTGCAGCGCATGCAACGGGCTTGCCGGGTGGATGCACGTTTGGCAATGTCGTGCTGCGGCCGTGGGTTGAGCCGGGTGCCTTATTCAGGCAATACAGCGCCGCGCGACGCAAAGTCGCGGGGGCGGGCGAAAGTCGATCGTGATGAACGTTGAGCATGGCTTCACGCGGCACGGTGTCGCGCCGGATCAGATCGCGGCGGACTCGGGCCGGGCGCCCGCGCGGCGGCGGCTGCTGTGGATCGGCGGTATCGTCCTCCTTGCCCTGCTCGTCGCGGGTATAGTTCTGTGGCGCCGGAGCGGCCCTGCCCCGGTTGCCGATGCCCCCGAACTCCCCCGTGTCACGGTGATCGTGCCCGGTCGGCAGGTGATCGCCAGCGTGATCAGCACCACCGGCAGCCTGGCCGCGCGGCGCGAGATGCCGGTCGGCATCGCCGGTGAAGGCGGCATGGTCAGCCGGGTTCTGGTCGAGGCCGGGCAATGGGTTTCCGCAGGGCAGACGCTGGCGACGATCGAGCGATCGGTGCAGGTGCAGGAAAGCGCCGCGCTGAACGCATCCATTGCGGTGGCGCGGGCTGATGCGGAACTGGCGCAGGCCGAACTCGATCGCGCCAGGCAGCTGGTCGGCCGCGGCTTCATCTCCAAGGCCGATGTCGATCGCCGCACCGCCACCCGCGATGCCGCCAATGCCCGCGTCCGCGTCGCCCAGGCGCAGTTCGGCCAGGCCCGTGCGCGGATCGGCCGGCTGGACATCCGCGCGCCCGCAGCCGGGCTGATCCTCACCCGATCGCTGGAGCCGGGGCAGATCGTCGGCCCGTCCACCGCCTCGCTGTTCCGCATCGCGCGGGGTGGCGAAATGGAGATGCTCGCCCGCGTGTCCGAACAGGATCTTGCGCGGTTGCGCGTCGGCGTGCCGGCCACCGTCACGCCGACCGGCACGACCAGCCGGTTCAACGGCCGCATCTGGCAGCTTTCGCCGGTCATCGATCCCGCCTCCCGCCAGGGCACGGCGCGGATCGCGCTGGCCTATGATCCCGCGCTGCGCCCCGGCGGCTTCGCCAACGCCGATATCATGAGCGGCACGGCCGATGCCCCGCTCTTGCCCGAATCGGCGGTGCAGAGCGATGCGAAGGGCAATTTCGTCTATACGGTCGATGCCGGGGGCCGCGTCGTCCGCCGCGACGTCAGGATCGGCGAGGTTTCCGACCGCGGCATCGCCATCGCTTCCGGGCTGAACGGCAGCGAACAGATCGTGCTCTCGGCCGGCGCGTTCCTGAACCCTGGCGACAAGGTCGTCGCCCAGCGCCAGGCAGCGCCCCGCTAGGAACCCCCGCGATGAGTTTCCGCAACATATCCGCGTGGGCGATCCGCAACCCCGTGGCGCCGATCGTGCTGTTCATCGCGCTGACGCTGGCAGGAATCGTCAGCTTCCTGCGGATGGACGTCAACAACAACCCGGATATCAGCTTTCCGGCCGCGCAGGTGATCGTCTCCCAGCCCGGCGCCGCGCCGACCGAGCTGGAGACGCAGGTCACCCAGCGGATCGAGGCGGCGGTGCGCGGCATCAGCGGCGTCGACGAACTCTCCTCCTATGTAAGCGAGGGCAGTTCGCGCACCACCGTCCAGTTCGCGATCGGCACGCCGGTGGACCGCGCGGTGAACGACGTGCGCGACGCTGTCTCCCAGATCCGCAGCGAGCTGCCCGATGGCATCCTCGAGCCGCAGGTCGTCCGCGTCGATATCGAGGGGGGGCCGATCGCCTACTTCTCCGTCGAGGCGGTCGACATGACGCTGGAGCAGCTCAGCTGGTTCGTCGACAACAATGTCGCCAAGCAGCTGCTGTCGATCCCCGGCATGGCGCAGGTGAAGCGCGGCGGCGGCGTCAGCCGCGAGATTCGCGTGATCCTGGATCCCATGAAGCTGCAGATGCAGGGGATCACCGCCGCGCAGGTCAACACCCAGCTGCGCCAGACCAACCTCAACGCCGCCGGCGGACGCGCCGAAATTGCGGGTTCCGAGCAGTCGGTCCGCGTCCTCGGCAATGCCGACGATGCCTTCGCGCTGGGGCAGAAGCAGATCTCCGTCGGCAACGGCCGCACCATCCGGCTGGCCGATATCGCCACGGTGCGCGATCTCTATGCCGAGCAGCGTTCCATCTCCAAGATGAACGACCGGCAGGTGCTGAGCTTCGGGCTGGAAAAGGCCAAGGGTTATTCGGACGTCACCGTCTATGACGAGGCGATCAAGACGATCGACCGGCTGACCCGCGAAAACCCCAAGATCCGCTTCACGCAGCTTTATACGAGCGTCGATTACACCAAGGCCCAATACCACTCCGCGATCAACGCGATGATCGAGGGTGCGGTGCTCGCCGTGCTCGTGGTGTTCCTGTTCCTCCGCGACTGGCGGGCCACGGTGATCTCCGCGCTGGCAATCCCGCTCTCCGCCATCCCCGCCTTCTGGCTGATGGACCTGCTGGGCTTCACCCTCAACGGCATCAGCCTGCTCGCGCTCAGCCTGGTTGCCGGCGTGCTGGTCGACGATGCGATCGTCGAGATCGAGAACATCGTGCGCCACATGCGGATGGGGAAATCCGCCTACCAGGCATCGATCGACGCCGCGGACGAGATCGGGCTGGCCGTGCTCGCGACGACGATGGCGATCGTCGCGGTGTTCCTGCCGGTCGGCCTGATGCCCGGCATTTCCGGCCAGTTCTTCAAGCAGTTCGGCCTGACCGTGGTGGCGGCGGTGCTGATGAGCCTTGCCGTGGCGCGGCTCATCACGCCGATGATCGCCGCCTACTTCCTGAAGGCGCATGGCGAGGCGACCCACGGCGACAATGCGCCGATGCGCGCCTACACCCGCATCCTGGCCTGGTCGCTCGATCATCGCTGGAAGACGATGGCGCTCGGCGGCCTGGCCTTCGCGCTGACGATCGTCGCCTTCTACACGCTGCCTTTCACCTTCCGCCCGGCGAACAATACCGATTCCAGCCAGGTGACGATCGCCATGGTGCCCGGATCGACGCTGGCGGAGACCACCGCCGTCGCCGATCGGGTCGCCAAGATCCTCGTCGCCGTGCCCGACGTGAAATCCGCGTTCGAGGATATCGAGGTCGGCAGCGCCACCCTGTTCGTCCAGCTCAACAAGGATCGCAGCCGCACCAGCGTCGAGTTCGAACGCGCGATGGCGCCGGCGCTGCGCAACATCCCCGATGCGCGGGTAAGCTTCCAGTCGCAGAGCGGCGGCGGCGGGCGCGACATAACGGTCGTTCTCGCCAGCGACGAACCTGCCGTGCTCAACGCCGCCGCGGTCAAGCTCGTCGATCAGATGCGCGGCATCCCGGAACTGCGCGCGCCCCGGATCGAGGGCGATCTCAGCCGGCCGGAGATCGTCATCACGCCGCGCTTCGATATCGCCGCCGATCTGGGCGTCACCACCAGCGCGCTCAGCCAGACGATCCGCATCGCCACGCTTGGCGACATCGACCAGAACGTCGCCAAATTCTCGCTCTCCGATCGGCAGATCCCGATCCGGGTGGCGATCAACGAGGATTCCCGCCGCAACCTCTCGACGATCGAGAACCTTCCGGTGCCCACCGCATCGGGCGGATCGGTGCCGCTGAAGGTGGTGGCGCAGATCGGCTTCGGCGCCGGCCCGTCCGAGCTGCGCCGCTACAACCAGACCCGGCGCGTGCTGATCGGCGCGGATCTCGGGCCGGGGGTCGTCAGCGGACAGGCGATGGCCAAGATCAACGCGCTGGATGCGATGCGCAATCTGCCGGCCGGGGTTTCTCAGGTCAATTACGGCGACAGCAAGTGGCAGCAGGAGATGATCGCCAACTTCATCATCGCCGTCGCCTCCGGCGTCCTGCTGGTCTTCGCCGTGCTGGTGCTGCTCTACAAGCGGGTGATGCCGCCGTTCGTGAACATGGGATCGCTGCTGCTTGCGCCACTGGGCGGCGCGGTGGCGCTCCACCTGACCGGCATGCCGATCTCGATGCCGGTGCTGATCGGGCTGCTGATGCTGCTCGGCATCGTCGCCAAGAACTCGATCCTGCTCGTCGATTTCGCGCTGGAGGAGATGAACAAGGGCGTCGATCAGCGCACCGCCATCCTCGATGCCGGGCACAAGCGCGCGCAGCCGATCGTCATGACGACGATCGCCATGGTCGCGGGCATGCTGCCGATCGCGCTGTCCCTGTCCGGCGACGGCAGCTTTCGCGCGCCGATGGGGGTCACGGTGATCGGCGGGCTGCTGCTCTCGACGATCCTGACGCTGGTTATCGTGCCCGCCAGCTTCAGCCTTGCCGACGATTTCGAGAAGTGGCTGGCGCCGCGGCTCGGCCGCTGGCTGACCAACGGCGGCGAACCGGCGGCACTCCAGCCGCAGGCGGCGGAATGAACCTTCTCCGGTGCTGAGGCGTCTCAGCAGGCGATGAACCCATTCCTTCTCCTCGGTCTCGATCGCTTCAACCCTGCCCAGGGCGGGGTGCGCGGCATGCGGATCGCGGCCACCGGGCTGCTGATCGTGATGGCGGCGGTCTTCCTGATCGCGCGCAGCCTGGAGGCGTCCGACAACGGCTGGGGCTTCCTGCGCGCCTTTGCCGAGGCGGCGATGGTCGGCGGCCTGGCCGACTGGTTCGCCGTCACCGCCCTGTTCCGCCATCCACTCGGGCTGCCGATCCCGCACACCGCGATCATTCCCCGCAACAAGGATCGCATCGGCGACAATCTCGCCGCTTTCCTGCGGGACAATTTCCTGACCTCATCGATCGTGGCGCGGCGGATGGGGCGGATCGACGTGGCCGCCGCCGCCGGGCGTTTCCTGGCCAATCCGGTGAGCGGGGGCCGGTTGCGCAGCGGCGCATCCCGCCTGGTCGCCGACGTGCTCGAGGCGCTCGATCCGGAACGGCTGGGCAGCATGGTCCGCTACGGCATCGCGGCCCGGGTCCGCGCGCTCTCCGTTGCGCCCCTCCTCGGGCAGGCGCTCACCGCCGCCATCGCCGAAAATCGCCACGTGCCGATGGTCGACGGGATCATCGTCTGGGCGGGCAAGACGCTGGATGCCAACGAGGCGCTGATCCGCGGCATCGTCAATCAGCGTGCCGGCGCGATCCTGCGCTGGACCGGGCTCGACGAGAAACTCGCCAACGCGATCCTCGGGGGATTGCACAAGCTGCTGACCGAGATGGCCGCGGATCCCGATCATCCCGTCCGTGCCAAATCGGAGGAGGCGCTAAGGTCCCTCGCCGAGCGGATGCAGAACGATCCTGAACTCCAGGCCAGGATCGAGACGGTGAAGGAAGAGATCATCGACAACCCCGCCGTCGATCGCTGGATGGAAGGTCTGTGGGAGAGCGCGCGCGCCGCGCTGCTGAAGGCGGCGCGCGATCCGGAAACCACGCTCGCCGGGCGCTTCGGCGATGCGCTGCGCCAACTCGGCACCACGCTGCAGACCGAGCCGCGGCTTCGTCACACGATCAACCAGTTCACCCGCCGCGCCACCGTCGGCGCGATCGACAGCTACGGCGATCACATCGTCCGGCTCGTCTCCGATACGATCCGCGGCTGGGATGCGAACACGATCACGGTGCGGCTGGAATCCGCGGTGGGCCGCGATCTGCAATATATCCGTATCAACGGCACTGTGGTCGGCGGGCTCGTCGGGCTGGCGATCCACCTCCTCGACCGGGTGGTTTGACGGTCGCGCGCGCGCCCCGATCAGCGCCCGTCACATGCCGAATAGCTGCCCGCCTCACACGCGGCGACCTGCCGCCGCCAGGCCTGCATGCGCCGTGCATAGTCCGCCTGCGCCTGGCGGTAGCGGGCCTGTCCGTCCGCGTTGCGGCGGTTGCGCCTGTCGACCACCGATCCGGCGCTGCGATTGAGCTGTTCGGTGCGAAGGCGATCCGCGCGGTGCGCGGCATCCTCGTTCGGCCGGGCGTCGCCGTCTGCGGCGGCAAGGAGGAGCAAAGCGGCGATCCAGTACATCGCACCACCAAAGCCCGCCGCAGCTTTCGCACCGCTGAACGCCGCATCGCCAGCACCCGGCAGATCGGCACGTCGGCACATCGATCGAAGCCGGCGCCGACAGCGCATCGCGCCCCGGCGAGGTCAGCCCTCGCTGGCCCGCTCGATATCCGCGCCCACCGCGCTGAGTTTCTCTTCCAGCCGCTCATAGCCGCGATCGAGATGGTAGACGCGGTGGACCTGCGTCTCGCCTTCCGCCGCCAGCGCGGCGACGATCAGGCTCATCGAGGCGCGCAGGTCGGTCGCCATCACCTCCGCGCCGATCAGCGCATCGACCCCGCGAACGACGGCGGTGCGGCCCCGCACCTGAATGTCCGCCCCCATCCGCGCCAGCTCGGGCACGTGCATGTAACGGTTCTCGAATATCGTCTCGGTCAGCACGCTCGCCCCGTCCGCCAGAGTCAGCATGGCCATGAACTGCGCCTGCATGTCGGTGGGGAATGCGGGAAAGGGCGCCGTCGAGAGGGTCAGCGCCGTCGGCCGGCCGTTGGCGGCGATCAGGATGCCCTCCGCGTGCGGCGTCACGGAAATACCCGCGTCGGTCAGCCCGGCGAGAATCGCGGTCATGTCCTCGGTCCGCGCGCCGATCAGGTCCAGCGATCCGCCGGTGATCGCCGCCGCACAGGCATAGCTACCCGCTTCGATTCGATCCGGCATCACCCGGTAATCGGCCCCGTGCAGCCGGTCCTTGCCCTGAATGGTCAGCCGTTCGGTGCCGATGCCATCGATCTCCGCGCCCATTGCCACCAGGCAGCGGCAGAGATCGGCAATCTCCGGCTCGCGCGCGGCATTCTCGATCACCGTCTCGCCTTTGGCGAGGGCGGCGGCCATCAGCGCGTTTTCCGTCGCGCCGACGGACACGACCGGGAACACGATCCGCCCGCCGACCAGCCCGCCGCGGGGGGCCTTGGCACGCACATAGCCCGCCGCCAGCTCGATCTCCGCGCCAAGCGCCTCCAGCGCCTTGAGGTGCAGATCGATCGGGCGGTTGCCGATCGCACAGCCACCCGGCAGCGAGACGGTCGCCTCACCGGCGCGGGCGACGATCGGGCCGAGCACCAGGATGGAGGCGCGCATCTTGCGCACGATGTCATACGGCGCGACGGTGGAGGCGAGCTGTTCCGCCCGCAGCGTCATCACCCGGCCGAAATCGTTGCCGCGTGCGCCCTCCACCGCGGTGGAAACGCCGAGGCCGTTCAGCAGATGGCCGAAGCCGTCCACGTCGGCCAGCCGCGGCAGGTTGCGCAGCGTCAGCGCCTCGTCGGTCAGCAGCGCACACGGGAGAAGGGTGAGCGCGGCATTCTTCGCGCCCGAAATCGGCACGCGGCCGGAGAGGCGATTGCCGCCGCGGATAATGATCCTGTCCATGTCGGGCTTCTATCGGCTTGCTCGAACGGCGCAAGTCGGCCGCGGCGAACTCGTCGCGCGGCGGGCTGATCGGCCGTCCGGGTGGATGATGGGATCAGCTGGGGCGGGTCAGGCCTTTTCCATCGTGCATTGCAGCGGGTGCTGGTTCTGCCGCGCAAAGTCGGTCACCTGCGTCACCTTGGTTTCCGCGACTTCGTAACTGAACACGCCGCACACGCCGACGCCCTTCTGGTGGACGTGCAGCATCACGCGGGTCGCATCCTCGATGCTCAGCCGAAAGAAACGCTGCAGGCACAGCACCACGAATTCCATCGGCGTGTAATCGTCGTTCAGCATCAGCACCTTGTAGGGCTGCGGCTTCTTCGTCTTGGTCCGGGTGCGCGTCGCCACGCCGAGGCCCGTGCCTTCGTCGTTGCCGTCCTTACGCTCCGCCATGGCATGGGTCGGGATATCGAACGCCGCACGCTGCATATTCTATCAACTCCGGGGATGCGCAGAATATGGCATCCCCGCCGGGCAGGGCAAGAGGCCGCACCCCCTGCATCAGCCAGGCCAGACGTGAAAAAGCGGCCGGTCCCCGGTGGGAACGGCCGCTTTTTCGTCATGCAGGTCGGTACGGGGCAGCGCGTCGCGCCGTCCCGCGCGCCTTACAGGCTGGTGGTTGCCTTCAGCTTCTCGGCGGCAACGGCATAACGGGTCGAGAGCGGCTGAACCATCTCACCCATCAGCTTCAGCATCGACTCGCTGACCTTGGAAGCCTCGGCGACCATGCTGTCGAACTGGCTGCGGGCGAACTCGCTCTGCAGCTGGAACAGCTCGGTCGGCGACTTCACGGCGGCAAAGCTCTTCATCGCGCCGGTGGCGGTCTCGAAGCTCTTCTTGCTGAAGTCGGCAGCTTCCTGCGTCATCGCCTCGGCGCCCTTGGCGGCGACGCGGCCGGAGGCGACGATCGCCTCGACATTGCCCTTGGTCAGCTCGGTCAGCTCTTCGGCCATCTTGCTGGTCTTCTCGACGGCGGCCTTGGCGCGCTCGTTCACGTCACCGAACATGGACTGGAACTTGTCGGCGGAGAAGGTCATCTCGGGTGCGGTAGCCATTTTCAGAAATCCTTTTAGCAGGGGTACGGCAGCGGCCGTCGCGTGAGTCTCGGTATGCAGAGGCGCGGTTTCGATTTTGGCCGGCGGCGCCAACGCTGCCTCCGGCACGGCTGCCGCGGCAGCCATGGGAATGGGCGCGTCTGCCAACAGAGCAGGCGCCGGGGCCGCGTCGACGGCGATCGTCTCGGCGGGTTCCGGATCCACCGGGATCGCGGTTTCGGTATGCGGCAGGTCGGCGGCGAACGTCGCCGGATC
>NZ_JAQGLK010000067.1 GCF_028292925.1 Sphingomonas bacterium | reverse complement strand
CGGGGTCTTCCGGTAGGTCAGCGAAGGGGGGAGGCAGCCGACGAGCGCGTCAGGCGTCGACGCGCTCGTCGGTGAGTGCCAGTTGATCCAGCGGAGTTGCCTCTTCCTGGTCGGTCAGGCGGGTCGGGTAGTCGCCGGTAAAGCAGGCATCGCAGTGATTGGGCACCGCGGCGCGCTTTTCCTGGCCGAGCGCGCGGTACAGGCCGTCGACGCTGACGAACGCCAGGCTGTCCGCACCGATATAGGCCGCCATTTCAGGAACGGTCATCTTGGCGGCAAGCAGCTTTGCCCGTTCCGGCGTATCGACGCCGTAGTAGCAGCTGTGCCGCGTGGGCGGGCTGGCGATGCGGAGGTGGACCTCGGCGGCGCCGGCATCGCGCAGCATCTGCAGGATCTTCACGCTGGTCGTGCCGCGAACGATCGAATCGTCGATCAGCACCACCCGCTGCCCGTCGATCAACGCGCGGTTGGCATTGTGCTTCAGCTTGACGCCGAGATGGCGGACCTGATCGCCCGGCTGGATGAAGGTGCGGCCGACATAATGCGATCGGATGATCCCGAGTTCGAACGGGATACCGCTCTCCTGCGCGTAGCCGATCGCCGCCGGCGTACCCGAATCGGGCACGGGGATGACGAGATCCGCCGCGACCGGGCTCTCCATCGCCAGTTCGGCCCCGATCCGCTTGCGGACCGAATAGACGGACGATCCGTCCATCACCGAATCGGGCCGGGCGAAATAGACATGCTCGAAGACACAGGGGCGCGGATTGACGGGTGCGAACGGCTTGATCGAGCGGACACCGGCATCCGATACGATCACCATCTCACCCGGCTCGATCTCCCGGACCACGCGCGCGCCGACGACATCCAGCGCCACCGACTCGGAAGCGAAGATCACGTTCTCGCCAAGTCGGCCCATCACCAGCGGGCGAACGCCCAGAGGATCGCGGCAGCCGATCATTCCCTCGGGCGTCAGGCACACCAGCGAATAGGCACCCTCGACCTGCTTCAGCGCGTCGATGAAGCGATCCAGCAGCGTGCGGTAGTTCGACATCGCGACGAGGTGGAGGATCGTCTCCGTATCGGATGTCGACTGGAAGATCGCGCCGCGGCGGACCAGCTCGCGCCGCAGCTTGGTCGCATTGGAGAGGTTGCCGTTGTGCGCCACGGCGAACCCGCCGGAAGACAGCTCGGCGAACAGCGGCTGGACGTTGCGCAGCGCGGTATCGCCTGTCGTGGCGTAGCGCACGTGGCCGCACGCTGCCCGGCCGGGCAGCCCGCGGATGACATCGTCACGGTCGAAATTGCCGGCGACGTGGCCCATCGCGCGGTGGGTGTGGAACTGGCGCCCGTCAAAGCTGGTGATGCCGGCAGCCTCCTGCCCACGATGCTGAAGCGCATGGAGGCCGAGCGCGACGAGCGCGGCGGCGGTATCGGCATCCCAGATGCCGAAGACGCCACACTCCTCATGCAGCTTGTCGCCGTCGTCGGAGGTATCGAAGGGATTCGTCGTAATCATGGGGAGCGACCCGTCGTCATGGCGGTCTGCGGGGCATATAGGGAGGAGGGGGCGGCTTGTCGCCCGGAATGCGACATAACAATTTACGTCAACGACAAAGGTTAACTCCGTGGCGGATCTGGAACGTGAAACGGGCACCGTCCTGGCGCCGAAATGGGATGCTGCCGGGCTGGTGACCGCGGTGGCGAGCGATGCGGCCACGGGCGAGCTGCTGATGGTCGCGCACATGAACCGCGAGGCGCTGGCCCAGACGATCGCGACCGGAGAGGCGCACTTCTGGTCGCGGTCCCGCGGGCGGCTGTGGAAGAAGGGCGAGACGAGCGGCCACATCCTGCGGGTCGTCGACGCGCGGGTCGATTGCGATCAGGATGCGATATGGCTCCGGGTCGATCCGGTCGGGCCGGCGTGCCACACTGAAGCGCGCAGTTGCTTCTACCGGCGAATCGAGGGCGATTCCCTGGTCCGCGACGATGCGGTGCCGGCTGCTGCCGCATTGCCCTGAACGGGGCCGGGGGCTATGCCTCCCGCATGCCCAGCTACCATGCGCCCGTCGCCGATACCCGCTACGTGATCGATCATATACTGGGGCTGGAACGCTATGCGGACCTGCCCGCATTCGAGAATGCGACGCCGGACATGATCGACGCGATCCTGTCCGAAGGGGCGCGGTTTTGCGAGGAGGTGCTTGCCCCCCTCAACCAGATCGGCGACCGGGCCGGTTGCACCCGCCATCCGGATGGATCGGTGACGACCCCGCCCGGCTTCCCCGCGGCCTGGGTGAAGTTCGTCGAATCCGGTTGGCCGACGCTGGCCGCTCCGGCGGACCAAGGCGGACAGGGCATGCCCCACGTGCTGGGCACCGCGTTCGAAGAATATATGGTCGGCGCCAATCACGGTTTCGCGATGTATAACGGCCTGACGCTGGGCGCGGTTGCCGCGATCGTCGCCAAGGGCACGGCCGAGCAGCAGGCGATCTACGTGCCGAAGATGGTGAGCGGCGAGTGGGCCGGCACCATGAACCTGACGGAGGCGCAGTGCGGCACCGATCTCGGCATGATCCGCACCCGCGCCGATCCCCAGCCTGACGGCAGCTACCGGATCACCGGGAGCAAGATCTTCATTTCGGGCGGCGAGCAGGACCTGACGGAGAACATCGTCCATCTCGTCCTGGCCAAGGTTGCCGGCGCGCCGGACAGCGTGAAGGGCATTTCGCTGTTCATCGTCTCCAAGCGGATCGTCGGCCCGGACGGCTCCCTGGGGGAGCAGAATGCGGTGACGTGCGGGTCGATCGAGCACAAGATGGGGGTGCACGGCAATTCCACCTGCGTGATGAACTATGACGGCGCGACCGGGCATCTCGTCGGTGACGAGAATAAGGGGCTGGCCGCGATGTTCATCCTGATGAACGCCGCGCGCCTCAGCGTGGGGCTGCAAGGGCTGGCGCTGGGCGAGGCCGCCTACCAGAACGCCGTGCTGTACGCCAAGGATCGCCGGCAGGGGCGGGCGCTGACCGGCGCCGCCGAGCCGGACAAGCGTGCCGATACCCTGTTCGTGCACCCCGACGTCCGCCGCATGCTGATGGAATGCAAAGCCTATACGGAGGGCGCGCGCGCGCTCTGCCTGTGGGGGGCGTTGCAGGTCGATCTCGCGCACCAGGCACCGACGGAGGAGGAGCGACAGGCCGCGGACCAGCTCATCTCGCTGCTCACCCCTGTCATCAAGGGCTACCTGACCGACAAGGGGTTCGAAGTCGCGGTGCTGGCGCAGCAGGTCTATGGCGGCCACGGCTACATCAGCGAGTGGGGCGTCGAGCAGTTTGTCCGCGATGCGCGGGTGGCGATGATCTACGAGGGCGCGAACGGCGTTCAGGCAATGGACCTGGTCGGCCGCAAGCTCGTCCGCGACGAGGGGCGGGCCGCGGAGGCGTTCTTCGCGCTGATCGATCAGGAGATCGCCGCAGCCCGGAGCGTGGCGGAGACGGCCGATATCGCCGCTCGGCTGGAGGAGGCGCTCGCCGAGCTGCGCAGTTCCACCGCATGGCTGATGCGCCACGCCGGGATCGACGTGAACGAGATCGGCGCGGGGGCATATAGCTACCTGACGCTGATGGGTGTCGTGGCGCTCGGCTGGATGTGGCTGCGCATGGCGCGTGCATCGGCTTTGGCGATCGAGGCGGGCGCCGCAGACCGCACCCGGCACGAGGCGAAGATCGTCACCGCCCGCTTCTTTGCCGAGCGGATGCTGCCGGATGCGGGCTCCCTCCGCCGCAAGATCGAAGGCGGCGCCGAGGCGCTGATGGCGCTGCCCGCCGACGCCTTCTGACGCAGATCAGCGCAAACAAAAGGCCCGCCGGAGCAATGCTCTAGCGGGCCTTTTTCATGTCGGGCGCGATGGCGTTCCCACGGCGTTCAAGCCGCGGGAACGCCGATCGGATCAGAATGCGTTCTTCAGCGCATCCACCAGGTCGGTCTTCTCCCAGGTGAAGAAGTCTCCGTCCGCGGTGCGGCCGAAGTGGCCGTAGCTGGCCGTCCGCTCGTAGATCGGCTTGTTGAGGCTGAGGTGGGTGCGGATCGTGCGCGGGGTCAGCTTCCTGCCGCCGAGGATGGTGGCGAGCACCTCCTCGATCTTCGCCTCGTCCACGGTGCCGGTGCCATGCGTGTCGACATAGAGGGACAGCGGCTCGGCAACGCCGATCGCGTAGCTCAGCTGGATCGTGCACCGCTTGGCGAGGCCCGCCGCGACGACGTTCTTCGCCAGATAGCGCGCGACATACGCGGCGGACCGATCGACCTTCGTCGGGTCCTTGCCCGAGAATGCGCCGCCGCCGTGCGGGGAAGCGCCGCCGTAAGTGTCGACGATGATCTTGCGCCCGGTCAGCCCACAATCGCCATCGGGGCCGCCAATCTCGAACCGGCCGGTCGGGTTGACGTAGATGGCGGTGTCATCGTTGATGAAGCCCGCCGGAAGGACATTGTGGAACACGCCGACAACATAGTCGCGCAGTTCCTTGTACTTGGCGGGGTCGCTGCCCGCGCTGCCATCGTCGAAATAGCCCGGCGCATGCTGGGTCGAGACGACCAGTGCGGTGGCGCGGACGGGCACGCCATTCTCATACTGCAGGGTCACCTGGCTCTTGGCGTCAGGCTCGAGGAACGGCACCTTGGCGGAATGGCGATCCGCGGCCATCTGCTCCAGGATGCGGTGCGAGTAATAGAGCGTGGCAGGCAGAAAATCGGGCGTCTCGTCGGTCGCGTAGCCGAACATGATGCCCTGATCGCCGGCGCCCTCATCCTTGTTGCCGCTGGAATCGACGCCCTGCGCGATTTCGGCGGACTGCGCGTGCAGGTTGTTCTGGAACTCGGCCGTTTCCCAGTGGAAGCCGTTCTGCTCGTACCCGATCCGCTTGACCGCGGCGCGCGCGACCTTTTCGATCTGGGCGCGGCCCTCGTCGGTCAGCACGCCGTCGGCATCGATGATGCTGCGATCGGACGAGCGGACCTCGCCGGACAGGATGATCTTCTGCGTCGTCACCATCGTCTCGCAAGCGACGCGCGCCTCCGGATCGCCGGCGAGGAACAGATCGACCACGGCATCCGAGATCTGATCGGCGACCTTGTCGGGATGCCCCTCGGAAACGCTCTCGGACGTGAAGAGATAATTGCTGCGCATCTTCGGACTATTCCTCTTGGTGGGTTGCCCCGGCGCGCGCGCCGACGCTCATATAAAGCTTTCCTTATGTCCTTTAGCGTGATGGTTTGCGGAGCGCAATTGCGACGCCGACCAGCGCGAATCCCAGCAGCAGCGACAGCATGTTGCCGAACCGCGCGAACAGCGGCGGCGCGGTCGGCCTGGGGATCCGCCAGTCGATCGCGCCAGCGGTACGCCACGGCAGGCTGGCGAGCAGCCGCCCGTCCGCACCAATCACGGCGGAGATCCCGGTCGGCGTCGATCGGACGACGGTGATCCCCTCCTCGATCGCGCGCAGCCGTGCCTGCGCCAGGTGCTGCGGGGGGCCCCATGCGCCGAACCACGCATCGTTCGACGGATTGAAGAGCAGGGTGGGGCGATGCGCGGCATCGACGACGTGGCCAGGGAAGATGATTTCATAGCAGATCTGCACGCCGATCACGCCGAACCCCGGCAGGACGAAGCTCTGCGCGCCCGGCCCCGGCCAGAAATCGAGATCGCCGGGGGCCAGCCGCGACAGACCGATCGCGGACAGGATCGGACGCATCGGCAGATATTCGCCGTAGGGAACGAGGTGTGCCTTGTCGTATCTCCAGAGCAGGCGGCTCGCTGCGTTCATCGCGAACAGGCTGTTGCGCGCGGCGATGACGCGGCCGTTGCCGCCGAACTCCAGCGCGACGCCGCCGGTAAGCAGCACGTCGCGCGGGCCGAGCAGCCCGGCGAGTCGCCGGCGGACGCGCGGCTCCTCCTCCAGATAGTCGGGCACCGCCGCCTCCGGCCACAGCAGCAGCCGCGGCTCACCCGCCGGTGCGCCGCTCAAGGCGAACAGGCGGCGGTAATTGGCGCCCTCGAACCCGGCCTGCCACTTTTTATCCTGGCCGATATTGGGCTGCACGATCCGCATCAGCGCGCCTGCCTGGGCAGCCGCCGGTTGCGTGGTCCGCGCGGGCAGTTGCACCAGCAGTGCCGCAGCGGCCGGCGCGACGAGCAGGGCCACGGCACCCGCCAGCCGGCGCCCCCGGACGAGCATCAGCAGCCCACCCGCCGCGAGCGCGACGAGCCCGGACAGGCCGAACGTGCCGACCAGGGTGGCGATGCGAGCCGTGCCGCCGATCGGCAGCGCGACCACCCCCAGCGGGTTCCAGGCAAAACCCGTGAAAAGCGATGCGCGCAGCCACTCGCTCAGGATCCACGCCGCGGCGAAGATCAGCGCGAACCGTACCGGATCGGCGCGGCCCCACCGCCACGCAAGCCCTGTCGCGACGGCGGGGAAGACGGCCAGGTAGAGCGACAGCAGAGCCACCGCGATCCAGCCGAGCCAGGCCGGCATTGCCGCCTGATAGGTAAACGCCGTCGCGATCCAGTTCAGCCCGATCACGAAATGGCCGAACCCGAACCACCAGCCGAGCGCCAGCGCCCCGCGCAGCCGAGCCGCATCGATGACCATCGCCAGCAGCACCGCAAACGCGGCGATCGTCAGCGGCCACAGGTCGAGCGGTGCAAAGCCGGTTGCGGAGACCATCCCCGCGACAAAGGCGAAAGGCAGCCGGGGCGCGATCTTCATGGCCGGGCTGTTAAAGGAGGATGCGGCCGGCCGAAACCGATTCCCGCATGACGCGCACCGCGGTGGCAGCTAGGAATAGGTGCATGTCCGGTCTGCGCCCCTTCCACATCGCCTTTCCCGTTCACGATCTTGCCGCGGCGCGTGCCTTCTATGGCGGCGTGCTCGGTTGCGCGGAGGGCCGGAGCGCGCCGGAGTGGATCGATTTCGATCTGTTCGGGCATCAGATCGTGGCGCATCTGAAGCCCGATATGCAGCCGCATTCGGCAGTCGCCACGTCGAACGCGGTGGACGGCCACGACGTGCCGGTGCCGCATTTCGGCGTGGTGCTGACGATGGCCGATTGGCGGGTGCTGGCGGACCGGGTCGAGGCGGCCGGCATTGCTTTCGGCATCGCTCCGCACGTCCGCTTTCCGGGCCAGCCGGGCGAACAGGCGACGATGTTCTTCCTCGACCAGTCCGGCAACGCGCTGGAATTCAAGGCCTTCACCGACTTGCGCCAGCTCTTCGCCAAATAAGCTCAGCGCGCGGCGACCCGTGGCGGGGGAGAGGCCGGCACTGGTGCCGACGCCGACGCTGGCGCTGACACTGGCGCGCTGAGCCGCCACACCCGGTTGCCGACATCGTCTGCCACCAGCAGTGCGCCGGTGCGATCGATCTGCACGCCGACCGGCCGCCCCTGCGCCTGTTCGTCCTTGTCGAGGAAGCCGGTCAGCACGTCGATCGGCTTGCCCGCCGGGCGCCCCTTCACGAACGGCACGAAGATCACCTTGTAGCCGGACTTGGGCTTGCGGTTCCACGAACCGTGCTGGCCGATGAAGGCGCCGCTGGCAAAGCGCGGGCTGAGTTTCTGCCCGGTCGCGAACGTCAGCCCCAGCGAGGCGGTGTGCGGCCCCAATGCATAATCCGGACGGATGACATATTGCTGCATATCGTCGTTCGCCGGCTGAACGCGCTTGTCGATATACCCGCCCCAGTAGAACCAGGGCCAGCCATAGAAACCGCCGAACTGCACGCTCGTCAGGTAATCGGGCACCATGTCCGATCCCAGTTCGTCCCGCTCGTTGACCACGGTGAACAGCTCGCCCGTGGTCGGCTCCCACGCCATACCGTTGGGGTTGCGAAGGCCGCCGGCGAAGATGCGGTGCTGGCCCGTCCTGGCGTCCACTTCCCAGATCGCGGCGCGGCCTACCTCGGCCTCCAAGCCGTTCTCACCGATGTTGCTGTTCGATCCGACCGAGACGTAGAGCTTGGATCCGTCCGCACTGGCGACGACGTTCTTCACCCAGTGATGATTGATGCCTGCCGGCAGATCGACGACCTTGACCGGGGTTTCGGTGATCTTGGTCTGGCCGACGGTGAACGGCACGCGGACGATCGCGTCGGCATTGGCGATATAGAGCTGGCCGTTGGCGAGTGCCATGCCGACCGGGGAGTGCAGCCCCGACAGCAGCACCGATCGCGCCTCCGCCACGCCGTCGCCATCGGCATCGCGCAGCAGGGTGATGCGGTTCGCGCTCGGCTTGCCGCCCGATCCCGCCTGGCCCATCACGAATTGCATGATCTTGTCGTAAATGCCCACGCTGCCCTTGGGCTTGGGCGGCGCCTGAGCCTCGGCGACGAGGACGTCGCCATTGGCGAGCGCGAGCAGCCAGCGCGGATGATCGAGCCCGGTGGCGAACGCCGCGACCTTCAGCCCGTCCGCAGCCACGGGAGTGGCATTGCCCTTCCACTCGCTGACGGGCGCGATGTTGACCGTCGTCAGCAGCGGCGGCTTCGGATCGGTGATGTTCGGCTTTACGCCCATCACGGCCTCCACCGGGAGGCTCGCCTTGCCGCTGCGGCTGCGAACGATCGCGAAGATCACGATCGCGACCAGCACGATCGCGAGAAGCGCGATCAGCACCCGTTTCCACCTGGCCATGCGCTTCAATCCTCGTTCGTACCGTCGCGGGCCTGCGGCGGATGGAGGCGGAGCCGCGCGACGCGCTTGCTGTCCGCCTCCGTCACCTCAAGCCGCCAGCCGCTCGCATGTTCCACGATCACGCCGCTTTGCGGCACATAGCCGGCCAGCACACTGACGAGGCCGCCGAGCGTATCGACATCCTCCTCGATCTCGGCAAGCCGGGGATCGACGACGCTTGCGACCTCGTCGAGTTCGGTGCGGGCATCCGCGTCCCAGCCACCGCCGTCCAGGGCGATCAGGTGGGCCGTCGCCGCCTCGTCATGTTCGTCCTCGATCTCGCCGACGATTTCCTCGACCAGATCCTCGATCGTCACCAGCCCTTCGGTGCCGGTATATTCGTCCAGCACGATCGCCAGGTGGGTGCGCGTCGCCCGCATCTCCGCCAGCAGATCGAGCACGCCCATCGATTCGGGCACGTAGCGCGGCTCCCGGATCAGGGCGGCCAGCGTTTCCGGCGGCGGGCCGCCACCCGCGAGAATCCCGAACACATCCTTGATGTGGACCATGCCGATCACGTGATCCAGGCTCTCGCGATACACGGGCAGCCGGCTGTGCCCCGCCTCGGCAAAGGTGGCGACCAGATCCGCAAAGGGGATCGTTTCCGGCACCGCGATGATGTCCGCGCGGGGCACGCCGATCCGGCCGACGTTGCGCTCGCCGAAGTGAAGCAGGTTGCGCAGCATCTGCCGCTCGACGGATGAAAGATCGCCGGAGGCCGGGGCGTCGCCCTCATGCTCGTCGATCGCGTCTTCGATCTGGTCGCGAAGGGACGTTTCGCTTTCCTCGCCGAAGATCAGGCCGCGCAGGCCGCGCCACAATCGGCCGCTGCCGCCCTGCGCGGCTTCGGTGGTACTGGAATCGTCGGGCATGTCGTTTCAGTCGTTCCCTGTTGGCTCAACCGGCCGGCAGCTGCGTGGTGCGGCCATGGCGTGAACTCGGAGTTTTCGGCGGTTCAACTTTCGGTGACGGCATAGGGATCGGCAATCCCGAGCGCGGCGAGCGCGTCGCGCTCCAGCTGCTCCATCTGCTCGCCGTCGATATCGTTTTCGTGGTCGAAGCCGAGCAGGTGGAACGTGCCGTGGACGACGAGGTGGGTGGCATGGGTGGCGACGGTCACACCCTTCTCGGCCGCCTCCGCCGCACAGACTCCGCGCGCCAGGATGATATCCCCCAGAAGCGCCTCGCCGTCGGTCTCGCCATTTTCCAGCGCCTCGATCAGGTCGCGCTGCACCATCGGAAAGGACAGCACGTTCGTCGCCTTGTCCTTGCCGCGGAAGCTGGCGTTCAGCGTGCGGACTTCCTCGTCCTCGGCGAACTTGACCGACACCTCCACGCCAAGCCGCAGCCCGGCGAGGAAAGTGTATGGGCTGTGCGCGATGGCGGAACGTACCGCGCGGGCGGCAAGGCCCTCCCAGTCGCCGTCGCCCCAGCCTTCTTCGCTCGTTTCGATCTCAATCATCGCGGCCCTCATATGCTTCGACGATGCGGCCGACGATCGGGTGGCGGACGACATCGCCCGACTTGAAGCGCACGGTGCCGATTCCATCGATCCCTTCCAGCCGGGCGACCGCGTCGGCCAGCCCCGACTTGCCGGGATCGGGCAGGTCGACCTGCTTGGGATCGCCGCAGATCACCATCCGGCTGTTCTGGCCGAAGCGGGTGAGAAACATCTTCATCTGCGCAGGGGTGGTGTTCTGCGCCTCGTCCAGGATCACGAACGCATCGGCCAGCGTCCGCCCGCGCATGAAGGCCAGCGGGGCGATTTCGATCTCGCCGGACGTGATCCGCCGTTCCACCTGCTCGGCAGGCAGCATGTCGTACAAGGCATCGTATAGCGGGCGAAGATAGGGATCGACCTTCTCCTTCATGTCGCCGGGCAGGAAGCCCAGCCGCTCGCCCGCCTCGACCGCGGGACGAGACAGGATCAGCCGGTCGACCGAGCCGCCGATAAGCTGCTGCACCGCCTGCGCCACGGCCAGATAGGTCTTGCCGGTGCCCGCCGGGCCGAGGGCGAAGATAACGTCGTCCTGGCCGAGCGACTCCATGTAGCGGATCTGCGTGGCCGATCGCGGCACGATGGTCTTTTTGCGGGTGCGGATCATCACGCTCGGCGGCTGCGACGTATCGGCGCGGATGATGCCGTCCAGCACCGGCTCGGTGGCCATCGCAATGACCGCCTCTACCGCGCCGGCATCGATCTCCTGGCCGAGCACCAGCCGGTTATAGAGCCCGGTCAGCACCTCGCGCGCGCGCCCCGCCGCCTCCGTCTCGCCCTCGATCTGAAGCTTGTTGCCACGGGCGGCGATGTACACGCCCAGCCGGTTCTCGATGGCGACGAGGTTCTGATCATATTCGCCGAACAGTCGGCCGAGCAGCTGGGGCTTGTCGAACAGAACCTCGAGGCGGCCGCGATCACCGGGCCGGGCAGGTATGGGCTTACGCGACATTCAGCTCCCTTCGACTAGCGACGTCGGATTCGGATCGACGGATCCGAAGATAATGTGCCGCGTGGCTTTTGATAGCCGCTGCGTAGGATGAGCGGCGCCGGGAGTCGCTGATGCGGATCAGGCTGCCTCCTGACGCCCGATCACGCCGGTCAGGCTGTTCGGGCCCGCCGCCGGGATATCGACGGTCAGCATCTCGCCGATCGCTGCTTCCGTTTCGACGATCACGGATTGCAGCCACGGCGACTTGCCGAGCCGCTGTCCCGCGCGCTTGCCGTTTCGTTCGATCAGCACGTCGATGCGGCGCCCGACGGTGCCGAGGTTGAAGGCGTGCTGCTGCTCGTTGAGCAGCGCCTGCAACCGTTGCAGCCGCTCGTCCATCACTGCGGCGGGCACGGGATCGCCCATCGTGGCCGCCGGCGTGCCGGGGCGCGGGGAGTATTTGAACGAGAACGCCTGGGCATGCCCGACCGCCCGGACCAGCGACAGCGTCTCCTCGAAATCCGCCTCCGTCTCGCCGGGAAAGCCGACGATGAAGTCGCCCGACACGGCGATGTCCGGCCGCGCGGCGCGGACCCGCTCGATCAGCCGCAGGTAGGAATCGCGGCTGTGGCTTCGGTTCATCGCCTTGAGGATGCGATCGCTGCCCGCCTGCACCGGAAGGTGGAGGAAGGGCATCAGCGTTTCGACATCCGCATGGGCATCGATCAGCCCTTGCGTCATGTCGTTGGGATGGCTCGTCATGTAACGGATGCGGGCGATCCCCGGCAGCCGATCGATCGCGCGGATCAGCCCGTCCAGCCCCTGCTTGCGGCCGGACGCGTCCTGCGCGGTCCAGGCGTTGACGTTCTGGCCGAGCAAAGTGATCTCCCGCGCGCCCGCGTCGATCAGCGCGCGGGCCTCGTCCATCACCGCGCCCCACGGCCGCGACACCTCGGCGCCGCGCGTATAGGGGACGACGCAGTAGGTGCAGAACTTGTCGCAGCCCTCCTGCACCGTCAGGAATGCGCCCGGCCCCTGCCGCCGGCGCGGCGGCAACGCATCGAACTTGGACAAAGCGGGCATGTCCGTATCGATCGCCGCGCGGGCGCCGCCGGCGCTGGCGGCGCGAACGAGAGCGGGCAGGCGGTGATACGCCTGCGGGCCGACGACGATATCCACCGCAGGCGCGCGGCGCGGGATCTCCGCACCCTCGGCCTGGGCGACGCAGCCGGCGACGGCGATCATCGGCGCCGGCGCGGCCTCCCGCCGGATCAGCCGGCCGATATCCGAATAGACCTTCTCGGCCGCCCGCTCGCGAATGTGGCAGGTGTTCAGGACGACGAGATCGGCGGTATCGACGCCAGCCTCGACCATCCCCTCGGCCTCGAGCAGCTCGCCCATGCGGGTGCCGTCATAGGCGTTCATCTGGCAGCCGAACGATTTGACGTGAAAGCTCTTGGGGGGCGCGCGATCCATGGCCGCGCCTTTAGCTGAGGACGGCGTCGCGCGGAAGCGCCGCGGCGATAGCGGCTTCGGCCGCCCGCGCGATAGACTTGCGGTCGGCACGTTGGGCGGGGTCGATCGGATCGAGGAAGCGCAGCGTCACCGCGAGCGGGCCGGGCCGGGCGATCAGGCGCCGGGCATTGGCGAGCGTGCTCTCGCCGTCGATCCAAGCGATCTGCCTCGCCGCCGCACCATAGTCGATTGCGACGGGCTGCACGGCTATCCCCGGCGGCGGCGGCGCGACCGAGGCAAAGAGAGACGCGCGAAACGGGGCGAGCACAACGCCGTTGCCTGTCGTCCCTTCCGGGAAGAATGCGGCGGGACGGCCCGTCCGCAGCGCGTCGGCAAGCGCATCGGCCTGGCCGCGGGCGGCAGTCCGGCTTTCGCGCCGAACGAAGATGGTGCCCCCGATCCGGGCGAGCCAGCCGACCAGCGGCCAGCGGGAGACCGATTCCTTGGAAACGAAGGCGGTGCCCGTGGCTCCGCCCAGCACCAGGATGTCCATCCACGACAGGTGGTTCGCGACGAACAGCACGCCGCGCGGGATGGGGCGGCCGACGATGGTCACGCGTGCGCCGAACGCCCGCGCTGCCGCACCCAGGAAGCCCTGTACCCAGCGGTCGCCCCGCCCGAACGGACGCGCCAGGCCGTAACCCGCGAGGCAGAACAGCAAGACGCCCAGCGCCTGCATCGTCCGCCGTGCGATGCGCAAACGCTGCGCGATCGTCACCTAATGATCGCGGCCGAGCGGAACCGCGTAGAGTTCCATGCGGTGATCGACCAGGCGGAAGCCCAGCTTCTCCGCAATCCGCCGCTGCAACGCTTCCATTTCCGCATCGACGAACTCGATCACCTTGCCCGTCTCGACATCGATCAGGTGATCGTGGTGCGCCTCCGACGCGGCTTCGTAGCGCGATCGGCCCTTGCCGAAATCGTGCCGCTCCAGGATGCCCGCTTCCTCGAACAGGCGCACGGTGCGGTACACGGTGGCGATCGAAATGCCCGGATCGATCGCCGAGGCGCGGGCATGCAGCGCCTCCACGTCGGGATGATCCTCGGCTTCGGACAGGACGCGGGCGATCACCCGGCGCTGTTCGGTGATGCGGAGGCCCTTCTGCGCGCAGAGCGCCTCGACGTCTATCTTACGGTTCATGCTGTTATCCGCCCGCCGGGTCGTTGCTGCGATCGGCTGAGGTAAAGCCATTTGCCGTTTGAAGAAAGACGGCGCGATGAACAATCGCCTTTTGCCGGATCGGTCGCGCCGGCATCAGGGAGACTGGTGCGCGGCAACGCCTGCGCCGCGCGTCAGCGCGCCCGGCCGCGCGTACCAAGCCCGATCTTCTTGGCCAGGGTCCGGCGCTGTTCGGTGTAATTGGGTGCGACCATCGGATAATCGAGCGGCAAGTTCCACTTGGCGCGGTACTGCTCGGGCGTCATCTGATAGTTGGTCAGAAGGTGGCGGCGCAGCATCTTCAGCTTTTTGCCGTCTTCCAGACAGACAATGTAATCCGGCTTGACCGACGCGCGGATCGACACGGCCGGCTCGCGCTTCGGCTCGGGTGCCGGCTCCTCGCGGCCTAGCCCGGTCAGCGCACTGTGGACGTTCTGGATCAGCGACGGCAAGTCCGCCATCGCGACGCTGTTGTTGCTCACATGTGCGGAAACAATATCGGCAGTAAGCGCGATAATCGCGTCCGCCTGAGCGACGTTCTCGTTCATTATCTGTGCGACCCCTTTGTGGAGTATTGCTAGGCTCCCTTGAAGGGGCCGACGGTGCAATTGCGCATCAGCTGCGACATTTCAAGTTGGATTGTTTCCAGCCGGGCCTGGCGAAAGTCGAACGGATAGGCTCAGCGCGTCGAAGATTTTGCCGTCGTTGCCCCGATAATAACCAGGACGCCGACCGACTTCGTCAAAGCCGATCCCATTGTACATTTTGTGCGCGAAATTACCTTCCCGCACCTCCAGATGCAGCTTTCGGGCGCCGGACGCCACCGCAACGGCCATAGTCCGGTGGACGAGCGCCGTGCCGACGCCCCGGCAGCGGAACGCCGGGCGGACCGCCAGCAGCAGCAGCTCCGCCTCGTCGACCACGGTGCGGGACAGGGCGAAGCCGGCGGGCTGATCGTCGATTCGCGCGATCGTCACCCAGACGCGGGGCAGATCGAGGACACCCAGGCATTGGGCGCTGGTCCACGCTTCGCCGAAGGCGGCGCAGAAGGCGTCGTGCATGACTGTCATGATTTCGGCGATGTCGCGCGCGCCGCCTTCGTGCAGCACCAGCCCGGCCGTCATGCCGCGGCCGGTTTCGCATCTGGTGCCCGCCCGTAAATCGGTGTGGGCGGCAAGGCGGTGAGCAGTTCGGGAAGCACCCGGATGTCGGCGGCACGCGGCAGCAGGTCGCGCGCATCGCCACCGCCGCGTGCCTCGGCCAGCACGGCGGCGCCAGAGCCGGCCACGACATCGTCCCCCGCAGCATGCGCGGCATCGGCCGGGAGCAGAGAGGCGAGGGGGCCAAGCGCGCGGAGCGGGGCAGCGGCGAAGCGTTGTACGAACAACTCGCCGTGGCCGCCGGTCAATGCCACCGTCAGCGTCGCCAGGGCGGCATCGGCGGCGAAGGCGGCGCCCGCGATCAGCGCCAGCGACGAGAAGCCGCGGACCTCCACGCCCCAGCCAAGCCCCAGCCCGCGCGCCGCCGCCAGGCCGACGCGAACCCCGGTGAAGCTGCCCGGCCCGCAATCCACCAGCACCAGATCGGCGCGTCCGCCGCCGGGCAGTTCCGCGATCATCGGCACCAGCCGTTCGGCATGCCCGCGGCCGACCAGTTCATGCCGTTCCGCCACCAGGCGGCCCGCGTCGATCAGCGCCACGGAGCAGGCGGCTGTCGCAGTCTCTATGACGAGTATTTTCATGGCAGCGTCACTGGGCACGGCATTCTGGGCGGCTAGACTGCGGCGCCGGCCGGATCAGGCAGCGCGCACTTCGGTCACTTCCGGCACGTAATGCTTGAGCAAGGTCTCGATCCCCTGCTTCAGCGTTGCGGTAGAGGAGGGGCACCCGGCACAGGCGCCGTGCATCGCCAGATAGACCGTGCCGCGATCGAACCCGCGATACACGATATCGCCGCCATCCCGCGCCACCGCCGGGCGGACGCGGGTGTCGATCAGATCCTTGATCTGCGCGACGACGTCGGCATCTTCCGGATCCTCGGGGAAACCGCCCTCGATCACGATTTCCGATGCGCTGCCGGCGCGGAACAGCGGCGCACCGCTGGCGAAATGATCGAGCAGCACGCCCAATACCTGCGGCTTGAGCGTCCGCCAGTCCGATCCCGGCGCGGCCGTGACCGACACGAAGTCCCGCCCGAGGAAAACCCCCGTAACGTCGCCCAGGCTGAACAAGGCGGCGGCGAGTGGCGAGGCGTCGGCCTCGTCGATGTCGGCGAAGTCGCGCACGCCGGTTTCCATCACCGTCTGCCCCGGAAGGAACTTCAGGGTCGAAGGGTTGGGAGTGGTCTCGGTTTCTATGAACATGGTGCCGATTTGGGCCGTCCGGGCAGCAGGATCAAGGGCGTTGTCGCAGACGTTTTCCGCGGAGCATCTTGCGCCGCAGCATCCGCCGTGCCATATGCGCCTCAACGTCGACGTCCGCACCGCGGGTGTCCGGACGGAGCAGCGTGATATCCTGTCGCTTCCAAATGGCAGGGCTGAGCTCCCCCACTTACGACGTTGCCCCCTAGAGGCTTCCCTATTCACGCGGGTTGTCAGAAACACCCGCCGGCGGTGCGTCTGACAAGGACGTGCGGCATGCGCGCTTAAGCGAAAGCACGTCCTTTGACCAAATTTTCCGAACTCGGCCTGGCCGAGCCGATCCAGAAGGCGCTCGCGGCCAAGGGCTACGACGTTCCGACCCCGATTCAGGTGCAGGCCATCCCGCCGCTGCTGGACGGCCGCGATCTGTGCGGCATCGCGCAGACCGGCACCGGCAAGACCGGCGCGTTCGCGCTGCCCTCGCTCCACTACCTCTCGAACAATCCCAAGGGGCGGCCGCCGCAGGGTTGCCGCATGCTCGTCCTGGCGCCGACGCGCGAACTGGCCAGCCAGATCGCCGAGAGCTTCGTCCAGTACGGCAAGTTCCTGCGCCTGAGCGTGATGACGGTGTTCGGCGGCGTGCCGATCGGCCGGCAGATGCGCCAGCTTCAGGCGGGCGTCGACATTCTCGTCGCCACCCCCGGCCGGCTGCTCGACCTGATCGACCAGCGCGCGCTGAGCCTGAAGAACGTCGAGATCTTCGTGCTCGACGAGGCCGACCAGATGCTCGATCTCGGTTTCATCCATGCGCTCAAGCGCATCGATACGATGCTGCCGAAGAAGCGTCAGTCGCTGTTCTTCTCAGCGACGATGCCGAAGGCGATCGCGGAACTGGGCGATCGGTTCCTCAACGATCCCGTCAAGGTGTCGGTCGCGCCGCAGTCGACCACCGCGGAGCGCGTCGAGCAATATGCGACGTTCGTGACGCAGGGCGAGAAGCAGGCGCTGCTGACGATGAAGCTCAAGTCCGAGCCGATCGACCGCGCGCTCGTCTTCACCCGCACCAAGCACGGTGCCGATCGGGTGGTGAAGAACCTGGCGGCCGCGGGCGTCCGTTCGGAGGCGATCCACGGCAACAAGAGCCAGCCGCAGCGCGAGCGGGCGCTGGCCATGTTCCGCAGCGGCGAGATCAAGATCCTCGTCGCGACGGACATTGCGGCGCGCGGCATCGATGTCGGCGGCATCAGCCACGTCTTCAACTTCGAGCTGCCGAACGTGGCCGAGCAGTATGTCCACCGCATCGGCCGCACCGCGCGCGCCGGCGCGACGGGTATCGCGATGGCCTTCGTCGCGGACGACGAGCGGCCTTACCTCCGCTCGATCGAGAAGCTGACCCACGTCAAGCTCGAGATGATGCCGCTGCCGGAGAACTTCGTGGCGGAAAAGGCCAAGCTGCCCGCAGTCCTGCCGACCACGCGTCGCCATGACGAGGGTCGCGGTGGTCGCGAGCAGCGCCACGGTGCCGGCGAGCAGCCCAAGCGCCGCTTCCCGCCGCGTGGCGTCAAGAGCGGCGTCGGTGCCCACAAGAATGCGGTGCGCACCACCGGCGGCCGCTGATCCGCTGAGGCTAGCGCCGACGAATCAGAAGGCGGCGGTATCCGGGTTTTGCCCGGGTGCCGCCGCCTTCAGCGTTTGCGCTCTTCCTCGATCTGCTGTTCGTCGTCGCTGCTCTGGCGAAGCTTGTGCCAGACGAACCCGATGCCCCCGATCACGATCAGCCCGAGGATCACCGCGTCGAGCTGGTGGAACAGCGCCTTGACCCGCGGATCCTCCTGCCACGCCTCGCCCAGCTCGCGGCCGACGAGCGCGAGCGCGAAGCAGAACGGCCAGGATCCGACGAACGTATAGACGTGGAACTTGACGAGGTTCATCCGCGCCAGCCCGGCCGGAAAGGCGATGAACGATCGCACCACCGGCAGCATCCGGCACACCAGCACCGCGGCGCTGCCGAACCTCTCGAAGAAACGCTGGGCCCGGTCCAGATCCTCCAGGCTCACCAGCACATACTTGCCGAACCTGGCGACGAACGGCCGTCCGCCCCATTTGGCCGCTTCATAGGCCGCGATCGATCCGATGTTGCAGCCGATCGCCCCGGCCGTCGCCACCCACCAGATGTTCAGCTTGCCGGTCGAGACCAGATAGCCGGCAAACGGCATGATGATCTCGGACGGGAGCGGGATGCACGCGCTCTCGATGGCCATCAGCAGAGCGATACCGACATAGCCGGTTGCCGAGATGACGGCGATGATGATGCCGGCGAGCCAGGCGAGAATGGTGTGGATGCTCATGGCCGCGGCCTGTGGCGGCTCGCTGCCGCATTGTCGAGCGACAGCGAAACCGCCACGCTTGGGCCGCACGCTCGACGGTTCGGGAGCGTGCGGAGCGGTTAGCTGGCCTCGATGGTGGTGGATGCCGGTTCCGTGCTGCTCGTTCCCGCAGCAAAGGCGACCAGTAGCAGGAACACGGCCACGACCAGCGTCGCGACAAGCGCCACGCGCCGGTTACCGCCCGGCCTGCTTCGTCCGGAAAGGAGCAACACCAGACCCACGATCACGCTGAGGCAGAACACTCCTGCCAGCATCGCCGCCGACAACCCGACGGCGCTGTTGTTGCGGCCGCCGACGTCGAGCATCTGCGTGGCGAAGTATCCCGGGAGGGTAGCGGCCAGGGCGATGAGGACCACCGCGATTATCGCGGGGCGTAGCGGCTTGCGTTCTGGTTCGTTCATGAAACGGACTCCGCATGGTTGTCAGCCCACCAATTCTCCCACGCCCAAAAGGGTCCGGCTTTAACCTGCATGGTCTCCGGGCCCAAGAAATCGACCGGTTACCGCCCGCCGATCAGAGTACGTATTTGCTCAGATCGGTGTTGCGGGCGATCGCCGCCAGCTGCTTTTCGACATAGGCAGCGTCCACGGTCAGCGCCTCGCCCCGACGATCCTCGGCATCGAAGCTTACTTCCTCCAGCAGTTTCTCCATCACCGTCTGAAGCCGGCGCGCACCGATATTCTCCACGCTGGCGTTCACCTCGGCGGCGATCCGCGCGATGGCGGCGATGCCGTCCTCGGTGAACGCGATCGTCACGCCCTCGGTGGCGATCAGCGCACGATATTGCTCCGCCAGGCTGGCGCGCGTTTCGGTCAGGATCCGGACGAAATCCGCTTCGGTCAGCGCCTTCAGCTCGACGCGGATCGGCAGGCGGCCCTGCAGCTCGGGCAACAGATCGGATGGCTTCGCGACGTGGAACGCCCCGGAAGCGATGAAGAGTACGTGATCGGTTTTCATCGGGCCGTACTTCGTCGCGACGGTTGTACCCTCGATCAGCGGCAGCAGATCGCGCTGCACCCCCTCGCGGCTGACGGACCCGCCGCGCACGTCGGAGACGGCGATCTTGTCGATCTCGTCCAGGAAGACGATGCCGTTTGCCTCTGCGTCGGCCAGGGCGACGCGATTGACCTCATCCTGATCGAGGCGCTTGTCCGCTTCCTCCTCGATCAACGCGTTCCACGCGGCGCGCACGCTCAGCTTGCGGCGCTTGGGCGGCTTGCCCCCGAACGCCTTGCCCATCATGTCGCTGAGGTTGATCATGCCGATCTGCCCGCCCATGCCGGGTATCTCCATGGGCGCGCCGCCGCTGTCGGCCAGTTCCAGCTCGACCTCCTTGTCGTCCAGGTGACCGTCCGCGAAACGCTGGCGGAACGAGGCGCGCGTCGCCTCGCTCGCTTCCTTGCCGACCAGCGCGTCTAGCAGCCGGGCCAGCGCCGCTTCCTCCGCCTTGTCCTTCACGGCGATGCGGCGGCGTTCCTTTTCCAGCCGCACCGCTTCCTCGACGAGGTCGCGGGCGATCTGCTCGACATCGCGGCCGACATAGCCGACCTCGGTGAACTTGGTCGCCTCCACCTTTACGAACGGTGCGTCCGCCAGCTTGGCCAGACGGCGGCTGATCTCGGTCTTGCCGCACCCCGTCGGCCCGATCATCAGGATGTTCTTGGGGGAAACTTCGTCGCGAAGTTCGGGGCTGAGCTGCTGGCGGCGCCAGCGGTTGCGCAGCGCCACGGCCACCGCGCGCTTGGCGTCCGACTGGCCGACGATGTGCGCATCGAGCGCGGCGACGATGGATTTCGGGGTGAGAGCGTCGTTCATATGGGGTTCCGGTACATCGTTCGCCCCGGCGCCGGGCACGGACGTTGAGTGATAGAAAAAGCGGGGAGGGGCGCTCAGGACGTAGAGTCGAGCGTCTCCAGCGTCAGCCGATCGTTCGTATAGACGCAGACATCCGCGGCGATGCCCATCGCCTTGCGGCAGATCGTCTCGGCATCCGCCTCATAGTCGACCAGTGCGCGGGCTGCGGCGAGCGCGTAATTACCGCCGGATCCGATCGCGGCGATCCCGGACTCGGGCTCCAGAACGTCGCCATTGCCGGTGAGGATCAGGCTGACATCCTTGTCGGCCACGATCATCAGCGCCTCCAGATTGCGCAGGAACTTGTCCGTCCGCCAGTCCTTCGCAAGCTCGACCGCGGAGCGCATCAACTGCCCGTGATGCTGCTCCAGCTTGCGTTCCAGCCGTTCGAACAGCGTGAAGGCGTCCGCGGTCGCCCCGGCGAAGCCGCCGATAACCGATCCGTCGTGCAGGCGGCGAACCTTGCGGGCGTTCGGCTTCATCACCGTCTGACCCATCGAAACCTGGCCGTCGCCGATCACCACCACCTTGCCGCTGCGCCGTACCGACAGGATCGTCGTGCCGTGCCAGCCGATTTTGTCTTCGCCCATGCCTGCTCCGCTTGTCTCGATGGTGGCGATATGGGCGGCCGACCCGCGCTCCGCAATCATCGCGGCTGGCACCCAATTCGCTGCTGCTGCGTTCAGGGCGGGTTGGTTGACGAGCACCGGGCGCCGGATGCCGATGCAGGTCGGTAGCCGGCACCGTGCAGCGCGACCGGATGAAACAAGAGGACGAGACGCATGACGCACAAGCCACCGCTGCCCGAAGCCGCCACTCCGCCGTGGCCTGCCACCCCGGCGCCGCACGTCGCCAACGATGGTGCAACCGACTCCGCCCGGCGCGACGAAGAGCCTGAACGGATCGGTGGAGTGGACAAGCGGATCGTGGCCGGTGTCGCCGGTATCGCCGTGGGGTCGGCGGCGATCGCTGCGGCGTTGCTGTTCTCCGGGCGGCTCAACCGGCCGAAATCGGCCTCTGCGCCGGTGCCGCCGCCCCCCGCGCCGGGCGCCATACCCGCCGAGCCCGCAGCGCCGGGCCATCTCACGCATGGCGATGCGTCCGAGATCAAGGTCGGCTGACGCACCAGAGCAGCGGCAGCCGACAAGGCGGCCGCTGCTTCGCTTCGTGCGGAATACTCAAGCAGGATAGTCGGTATGTGCGGGGAGGGCCGGCCGGCGGGCTCTGCCGCCGTGCCAGGCGGCCGGCCTGTCGGCCGGCTGCTCCCACGAAAAAAGCTGGTCGGGGCGACAGGATTCGAACCTGCGACCCCCAGACCCCCAGTCTGATGCGCTACCAGGCTGCGCTACGCCCCGATCCAGGAGGCGCGCTTTAGGGACAGCCGCCGGGACTTGCAAGCGTGCTTGCACGCGGCCCGCGCAAGCCGGCCACGGGCAGGGCCCTGCCGCCCTGGGCGGTTGCATGCGACGCGGCGAACGTGATAGGCGCGCGGCTTCCCTTCAGGCGCGCCATTCTGCCCGCGCCGTCCAGCTTCCAGGAAGCCGAGTCCGCATGTTCGCATCCCCCGCTTACGCCCAGGTTGCCGGTCAGCCTGCCCCTGGTGGCGCCGCCATCTTCCTGCAGATGGCGCCGCTGGTCCTCATCTTCATCGTCTTCTACTTCCTGCTGATCCGTCCGCAGCAGAAGCGTCTGAAGGAACAGCGCGCGACGATCGACGCCGCCAAGAAGGGCGATACCGTCGTCACCGGCGGCGGGCTGATCGGCCGGGTCACCCGCGTCGACGATAACGAGGTGGAGATCGAGATCGCGCCGGGCGTTCGTGTGCGCGCCGTCAAGGCGACGCTTTCCGATGTCCGCCCGGCCGGCGGCACCAAGCCTGCCAACGACTGATCGTCATGCTCGATTTCCCGCGCTGGAAGATCTGGTCCATCCTCGCCGTAATCGCGATCGGTATCGCGTTCGCGATCCCGAGCCTTATTCCAGAGGCGACGCTGGCCCGCGTGGTCGATGTGAGCAAGGTGCCGCGCATCAACCTCGGGCTCGATCTGTCCGGGGGCAGCCACATCCTGCTCGAGGCTGACACCGCCGATGTCGCGCGTCAGCGGCTGGCCGCGATGGAGGATCAGGTCCGCGACAAGATGCGCACCAACCGGCCGCGCGTCTCGATCGGCGACATCTCCACGGCGGGCGGTTCGCTCTCCTTCATGGTGCGGGACAGCACCCAGCTCGACACCGCGGTCGAGGCGATTCGCACGCTTACCGATGGCGTCGGGGTGACCGGCCAGCGCGACTGGGACGTGCGCGTCGTCGATTCCACCCGCGTGGTGATGACGCCGACCCAGTCGGGCCTGACCGCCGCGATCGACAATGCGATGCAGGTGGCCACCGAGGTCGTGCGCAAGCGCATCGACGAACTCGGCACGCGCGAGCCGACGATCATCCGCCAGGGCAACAACCGGATCGTCGTCCAGGTGCCCGGCCTCCAGAACCCGGAGGCGCTGAAGGCGCTGCTCGGCCGCACCGCCAAACTCGAATTCAAGCTGGTCGACCAGGTCGGCAGCGGCGATGTCGCCGCGCTCACCGCCGGGCGGGCGCCGATCGGTAGCCAGGTGCTATCCTATCCGGACAGTCCGTCCGGGGTGAAGGCGATTGCCGTGGTGCGCCGCGCGATCATCAACGGCGACGAACTCGCCGACGCCAGCCAGGGCTTCGACCAGCAGAACAATCGCCCGGTCGTCAACATTCGCTTCGACAGCGCCGGCGGCCGCAAGTTCGCCCGCGTGACGCAGGAGAATGTCGGCAAGCCGTTCGCGATGATCCTCGACAATCAGGTACTCTCCGCGCCGAACATCAACGAGCCGATCCTCGGTGGTTCGGCCCAGATCTCCGGCAACTTCACCGTGGAAAGCGCCAATCAGCTCGCCATCGCGCTGCGATCCGGCAAGCTGCCGGTGGCCCTGAAGGTGATCGAGGAGCGGACCGTCGGGCCGCAGCTTGGCGCCGATTCGATCCGCGCCGGCGTGCTCGCCTCGGTGATCGCCACCATCGCAGTGATCGTCTTCATGTTGCTCACCTATGGCCGCTTCGGCGTCTATGCGAACATGGCGGTGGTCATCAACGTGCTGATCATCCTGGGCGTCATGGCGATCTTCAACGCCACGCTGACCCTGCCGGGCATCGCCGGGTTCGTGCTGACGATCGGCACGGCGGTGGACGCCAACGTGCTGATCAACGAGCGCATCCGCGAGGAGAAGCGCCGCAACCGATCGCCGATGCAGTCCGTCGAGCTTGGCTACAAGGAAGCGAGCCGGACGATCTTCGAGGCGAACACCGTCCACTTCATCTCCGGTCTGGTGATGCTGATGCTGGGTTCCGGCCCGGTGAAGGGCTTTGCGGTGGTGCTGCTGATCGGTATCTTCGTCTCCTATTTCACCGCGGTGTTCTTCACGCGGATGATGGCGGCCAGCTATCTGCGCCGGCACCGGCCGACCGAACTCCATATCTGATCCGGGATCCGCGACCATGCGTCTCATCAAACTCGTCCCGGACAATACGAACATCGGCTTCGTCCGGCTGCGCAACTGGGCGTTCGGGCTGACCGCCCTGCTGACCGTGCTGGCGATCGGCCTGGTCGCCGCGCGCGGGCTCAACCTCGGCGTCGATTTCGTCGGCGGCCTGATGATCGAGGCCAAGTTCCCGGAGCGGCCCTCGCTCGATACGGTGCGCTCCACGGTCGATCGGCTGGAGGTCGGCGAGGCTTCGCTGCAGCAGTTCGGCGATCCGAACACCGTCTCCATCCGCCTGCCGCTGCCGCAAAGCGCGGATGAGGGCGCGACGAACGCGGTGGTCAACAAGGTCAAGACCGCGCTTCAGGCGACCAACCCGGGCGTGACCTTTCCGCGCTACGATACCGTTTCGGGCAAGGTTTCGGGCGAGCTGATCCGCAACGGTATCCTGGCCGTGCTGATCGCGATGATCGCGATCGCGCTGTTCAGCTGGTTTCGTTACGAATGGCAGTTCGGCGTGTCGACGTTCATCGCGATCGCGCATGATCTGCTGATGACGCTGGGTTTCTTTGCGCTCACCCAGTTCGAGTTCGATCTGAACATCGTCGCCGCGTTCCTCACGATCATCGGCTATTCGATCAACGACAAGATCGTCATCGACGATCGTATCCGCGAAAATATGCGCAAGTACCGGCAGATGGACATGCGCGCGCTGATCGATCTTTCGGTGAACGAGACGCTGCCACGCACGGTGATGACCTCCGTCACGGTGCTGCTCGCGCTGGCGGCGCTGCTGCTGTTCGGCGGGCACGTGCTGCGCGGCTTCACCGCCGCGATGATGCTCGGCATCGTCGTCGGCACCTACTCGTCGGTATACGTCTCCTCGTCGCTGCTCCTGACGCTCGGGCTGCGGCCGCGGCTGCCGGCGGCGGCCGACAAGAGTGCCCGTGGCGGCGCCGAGCGCGTCGGCCCGAGGACGGAAGGCCGCAGCTGATGTCGGCCCGGCTCGATCGCGACGCGGCGGCGCCGGGCCCGATCATCACCGGGTTCTCGGGCACAGGCTTCCGCATCGGCGATCACGTCTTTCCGGACGGGCTGATCCTGACCCCGGAGGAGGCGCGCCCATGGGCCGCCCCGACGCTGGAGGCACTGGAGGCAGGCGCGCTGGCCGATCTGCTGGCGCTGGATCCGGCGCCCGAATTCCTGCTGCTCGGAACCGGCGCGACGATGCGCCGTCCGTCCTCCATCCTCGTCGCCGCGCTGGATGCCCGTGGTATCGGCATCGAGCCGATGGACAGCCGCGCGGCTGCCCGCGCCTGGGGCCTGCTCCGTGCGGAGGGCCGCTGGATCGTCGCCGCGTTGCTCCCGCTGGGTTAGGGCAGCGCCACCCGCGGGAACCCCGCGCCGGGACTGCGGCGCAGCTTCTTCAGTCTTTCGGCACCTCCCAGCGGATCTGCTGCGAATATCCTCGGCAGGCCGGGACGGACTTGGCACCTGCGGCTGGCTCGAACCGGAACTGCCGTGTGCCCGCCAGGGTCACTTCGTCGAACAGGCGCGGCGGGGAGGCATAGACGATCCGGTTGTTCGTCGATCCGCCTCTGGCATCGATGTCCATCGCCACCTGGACGATTCCGTCGATTGGAGGGGCCAACAGATCCTTGGGATACGAATCCGGTCCGATGATCGCCTGCGAAGGCTGATCCATCGTCGGAGGGGCGGCAAGCAAGCCGCAGGACCCCGCCGCGAGCCCCATCGACCTTACGAGCACGTCGGACCCGGTCGTCTCGCCAAGCTTGCGCCGGATGTCCAGGATCGACGCCGTCAGCGCACGAACTTCCGGTCCGGCCGGTGCCGCGCCGCGCTTCAGGAGCGCAGCGCGGGCCCGTTCGGCGATCGTCCGCGCCACTTCAGGCGGCGTACTGTCTGCAATGAGGAAGTTGCGCGTAATCCGGGCGACCGTTATATCGTCCATGCTCGGCAAGCTGGCGAGCGTCTCTACCAGGGCGCTGGCGGCAGCCGCCATCGCGGCCATACCCATATTGGAGCGCATCGCCTTGGCAAACGCCATGTCCGCCGCGGCGAACCGGATGCCGTCGGCCGGTGCGCCGGCCGCCGTGGCGATATCGATCGCGCGCTGCCTGGCCTCGTAGGAACGCTCCATATAGCCGGCGTTGCCGGTCGCCGCTGCCTGAGCCGCATAAATCGACGATAGCGAGATCAGGGGCTGGTACAGCGCGATGGTTTTCGGGCCACGCGCCTGCTCGCGTTTGCTGACAATGGCGTCGGCGATCGCGATCGCGGCATCCAGCCCGTCCGTATGATCGCCAAACAGCGGGTAGAGGCCTGACCGAGCGGTCCATTCGGCCATCGGATCGGTGGGCTTGCGGGCGGTAGACGGCAGACTATCGAACTCGCAGCGCAACTCTACCAGGGGGGCCCCGGGTTGCGAGGGCAGGGTGCCCGCGGCGATAGCGTTGACGAACGGCGCGGCGATGCCGGGCCGGCTGGATCGCACCGCGCTATATTGAGGGCCGTATCGGCCGTACCCGATCTCGACAATCACACTGTCCTCCGGGCGGAGCCCGTCCTTGCCGCACGGGGGAAGCTGCACGCTTCCGCTTGGTGCCGGGCTTGCGCCGCCGAGCGCGTACAGGGCGATGCCGCGCGCGCGATCCCCCGCAGCCAATGCATCCTGCGCCATATCCCGCGCGACGCGGACCACGGCCCGTTCGCCGGGCTTTGCCGCGGTCGCGTCCGCCCAGGCGGAGGCGAGGAGCGCGCTGGCGGCGGGCCCGCGCCCAGCCAGCGCCGCCGCGCGGGCGGCGATCAGTTCCGCTTCCCAACGCTCGCCCGGATTGCCGGCGGCGGCGATCACCTCGGCCGTGAGCGTGGCAGCCTCTTCGGGTGCGCGGGCCAGCAGGATCCGCGCCAAGGCGATCCGCGCCTCGCGCCCCATCCGGTCGGAGGCAGGCAGCGCGGCGGCAACGCGATATTCGCGGATCGCGGTCTCCAGCCCGCCAAACCCTTCGTATGTGCGGCCGATGGCCAGGGCGATGCCAGGCTTCTGCGCCTCCTCACCGCTCAGCCTTGCCTGTTCCAGAAACGCCAGCCCGGCCGGGCGCATCCCGCTCCTCAGCAGTAACTCGCCCGCCATCTGATCGAGCTGGGCATCCCGGGCGGGTTGCGCACCGGAGATCCGTTCTACCCGCGCCGCATAGATCGCAGCAGTGGCACGAACGTCGTCACGGTCGAGCGCCGCCTGGAAGTCGTCGATATCACTCGCGGGCGCTGCGGCGCTGCCGCCTGCGGCGAGCGCCAGCGCCACCAGCACGATACTTCTTGGCCGCATCTGAAAACGTCCCGTTGCCCCCACCCTTGCTGCGCGAACGGGCGTCGGGGATCAAGCCGGGATCAAACCGCTGAGATGATCGTACAAAGCCGCCCTGTTCGCCTCCCAGGTGAAGCGTTCCGCCACCGCACGAACTTCGGCCTGGGCCGGCGGGTTCGCGAGCAGGCCGTGGATCGCCGCGGCGACGCTGGCCGCATCACGCGCTGCCAGCCGGCCGGCGGCGGGACGGTCGATCACCTCGCGCGCGCCGCCGACATCGGCCGTCACCACCGGCGTTCCGCTCGCCAGGGCTTCTACCCAGGCGTTGGCCAGCCCTTCGGCGACCGAGGGCAGGACCATCACGTCCGCCGCCGCAAACAGCGCCGGCAACGCCTCGTGCGGGAGCGGACCGAGCAGCCGCACGCGATCGCGCAGGCCGAGCGCGGCGACCTGCGCCTCCAGTGCCGCGCGCGCCGGGCCTTGCCCGACGATCAGCAATGTCGCGTCCGGGATCGCCGGCATTGCCGCCACCGCGATCTGCTGGCCCTTGCGATCGATCAGATATCCGACGCTCAGCAGCAGTGGGCCGGTGAGGCCCAACGCCGCCTTGGCCGCGCTGCGTTCCCGCGGGCGGAAGGCATCGAGGTCGACGCCTGTATAATGGACGCGGATCTTGTCCGCTGCCATTCCGAGCGCGATCATGTCCCCGCGGAGCGCCGCGCTGACCGCCAGCAGCCCCGCGGCGGCCGCCCCCGCGGCTACGATCTGGCGGCGGCACCCCGGCCGGCTCGACCAGTGATGGATGTCACTGCCCCGCGCCTTGATCGATACCGGCACGCCCAGCGCCTTGCCAAGCCGTGCCGCGGCGGGGCCGTCGGGATAGAAGAACTCGGCATCGATCACGTCGAAAGGGAACTCGGCGCGGATCCGCCGCAGCAGCGGCAGCAGCGTGCGCGCCATGAGGGCAGGGGAGAGCCGCCCTCCGATCACCGGCACCACAGGAAAGCGTGGCCGGTAGACGGTCAATCCCTTCCACGTTTCCTGCCGGGGCAGCGCGGCAAGGCCGCGGTAGCGGGGATGGCGGCTGAAGGGGAAGGATGCCACCCCGACAGGCGCTACCACCCGCAGGTCGACCTCCGGATGGGCAGCGAGGCCCAGCGTCTGCCGTTCGACGAACACCCCGAACGTGGGGCGGCCGGCATCGGGGAACAGGCTGGACAGGGTGAGCACGCGAAGCATTCCGCGATCCCTATCCGCGGCCGGCCGCGGCCGTCCAGTTCCGTGCAGCCGCGGTGCGGCGGGTGGCCACGGTTCGCCTCTTCTCCTGGCCGTTCGGCTCGGCTAAGAGCATGGGTCATGCAGCTTCATCGTGTTCGCCCGTTCGCCGTCGCCGTTGCCATCGCGCTCCTCGTCCCGCTTGCCGGGTGCGCCACGGGCGGATCGAAGACCGACACCAAATATGTCGCACGCGACGTGGATACGCTCTACAACGCCGCCAAGGAACGGCTGGACCGGGGGCAGTACAAGCTTGCCGCCGCATTGTTCGACGAAGTCGAGCGCCAGCATCCCTATTCGGTGTGGGCCCGCCGTGCCCAGCTGATGAGCGCGTTCAGCTATTATCTGGCGCGCGAGTTTCCGGATTCGATCAAGTCGTCGCAGCGTTTCCTGTCGATCCACCCCGGCAACAAGGATGCGCCCTACGCGCTCTACCTGATCGCGCTCGATTATTACGAGCAGATCCAGGACGTCACGCGGGACCAGAAGATCACGCAGCAGGCACTCGACGCGATGGGGGAGCTTGTTCGCCGCTACCCGGACAGCAATTATGCCGCCGATGCCCGCCTGAAGATGGATCTCGTGCGCGACCACCTTGCCGGCAAGGAGATGGAGATCGGCCGCTTCTATGAGCGGCGGCGCGACTGGCTGGCGGCGGTGATCCGCTTCCGCAAGGTCGTCGACGACTATCAGACCACCACCCACGCCGCCGAGGCCTTGATGCGGCTGACGGAATCCTATCTCGGCCTGGGTGTGCCGGAGGAAGCCAGGAAGGCGGCCGCCGTGCTGGGCACCAACTATCCGGGATCCAAGTGGTACGAACGCGCCTACGAACTGGTGAACAAGCACAACGCGGCCTGACGGCCGGCGACGCGCCCGCGTCGCTGCCGCTGTTCGAGGAGAGGTCTCTCGGCCGGACGATGCTGACCGGGCTCTCCATTCGCGATGTCGTGCTGATCGAGGCGCTGGACCTGGAGTTCGGGCGCGGGCTCGGCACGCTTACCGGCGAAACGGGGGCCGGCAAGTCGATCCTGCTCGACGCGCTCGGCCTCACGCTCGGCCAGCGGGCGGAGACGGGGCTGGTGCGGCAGGGGGCGGCGCAGGCGGTGGTGGTCGCCACGTTCGATCTGCCCGCCGATCATCCCGTGGCCACCCTTCTGGCAGACAGCGGCATCGATGCCGAACCGGGCGAACCGTTGCTGATCCGCCGCATCGTGCGGGCGGATGGCGGCAGCCGGGCGAGCGTCAACGATCAGCCGGCCTCGGCCGGATTGCTCCGTGAACTCGCCACGCACCTCGTCGAGATTCATGGCCAGCATGACGAACGTGGGCTGCTCGCCGCACGGGGGCACCGCGCCCTGCTCGATACGTTCGGGCGTGTCGATACGCGGGCGGTCGCGGCGGCGCACGGCGCGTGGCGCGCCGCCACCGACGCGCTCGCCGCCGCCCGTGCCGAACTGGAAACCGCCGAGCGCGATCGCGAGTGGCTGGAACATGCCGTTGCCGAACTGACCGGTTTCGCCGCCGAGCCAGGCGAGGAGGAGACGCTCGCCGAAGAGCGGGGCGCGATGCAGAAGGGCGCGCGGCTTGCGGACGATCTGGCGGGGGTCAGCGCGCATCTCGACGGGTCGGATGGCGCGCTCAGCCAGCTGCGCCAGGCGGCGCGGCGGCTCGATCGGATGGGCGACGAGCATCCGTTGCTGGCCGAGGCGCTCGCCGCGCTGGACCGCGCGGTGAACGAGGCCTCGGAGGTCGAGGACAAGCTGGCCGCCACGCTCGACGCTCTCAGTTTCGATCCCAGCCGGCTGGAGCGGATCGAGACCCGGTTGTTCGATCTTCGCGCGCTGGCCCGCAAGCACCGCGTCACGCCCGACGCGCTGGCCGGGCTGACGGAGGAACTGGCCGACAAGCTGGCCCGCCTGGAAGCTGGCGGCGCGGGGATCGCCAGGCTGGAGGCGGACGTAAAGGCAACGGCGGGCGCCTATCGGGCCGCGGCGGAGGCGGTGACCATGGCGCGGGGCGCGGCCGCCACCCGGCTTGATGCGGCGGTTGCCGCGGAATTGGCGCCGCTGAAGCTCGATGCCGCAAGGTTCCGCACCGTCGTCGAGCCGCTGGCGGAGGCGCAATGGAGTCCGTCCGGCCGCGAGCGCGTGGAGTTCGAGATATCGACCAACCCGGGGGCGCCGTTCGGCCCCCTCATCCGCATCGCCAGCGGCGGCGAGCTCTCCCGCTTCATCCTCGCGCTCAAGGTAGCCCTGGCCGAGGAGGGCGGCGCGGCGACGATGGTGTTCGACGAGATCGACCGCGGTGTCGGCGGCGCGGTTGCCAGCGCGATCGGCGAGCGGCTTGCCCGGCTCGCGCGCAAGGCGCAGCTGCTGGTCGTCACCCACAGCCCGCAAGTCGCCGCCCGCGCCGACCGCCACTGGCTGATCGCCAAGAGCCATGAGGGGCTCGTCACCCGCACCGGGGTCCGCCCGCTCGATCTGGACGAACGGCGCGAAGAGATTGCGCGGATGCTCTCCGGTGCGGAAGTGACCGACGAGGCGCGTGCCCAGGCGCGGCGGCTGATCGAGAACGCCTGATCGATCGTCCGAGACACAAGGCATGGCCTTGCAGCGGCGTTGCAGATAGTCTTGGCTGGCACGTGCCGCGCCGCGGCAGCGTTCAGGAGATGGAACATGGCCAAGGGTCAGCAGAAGAAGACCAAGGAAGTACGCAAGCCCAAGAAGGAGGCGCCGGCCAAGCCGAACGCATCGAATCCTTCGAGCAAGGGTACACCGTCGGCAAAGGACAGCCGCGACTGAGCCTGGCGCGTGCCGGCGTGGCTTGCGGGATTGCGGAGGGGTCTCTAGCGAGCGCGGCATGAACGCGCCCGCCGATCCCGCCGCCCGCATGGCGTGGCTTGCCACCGAGATCGCGCGGCACGATGCGCTCTACCACGACGCCGACGCGCCGGAGATCAGCGACGCCGAGTACGACGCGCTCGTTACCGAAAATCGGGCGCTGGAGGCGGCGCACCCCGATCTGGTGCGTCCCGACAGCCCCAGCAAGCGCGTCGGCGCCGCGCCCTCCGGGCCGCTCGCCAAGGTTGCCCATGCGCGGCCGATGCTCAGCCTGGACAATGCCTTTGCCATCGCCGACGTCGAGGAGTTCGTCGGCCGTGTCCGCCGTTTCCTGGCGCTCGGCGACAGCGAGAATGTGGCGCTGACCGCGGAACCCAAGATCGACGGCCTCTCCTGCTCGCTGCGATACGAGGATGGAAGGCTGGTCCGCGCGCTGACGCGGGGCGACGGCCAGACCGGCGAGGACGTTACCGCCAACGTTCGCACCATCGCGGACATACCCGCCACGATCCCCGCCGCTGGCGTGTTCGAGGTGCGGGGCGAGGTCTATATGGCCAAGGCCGACTTCGCCGCGCTGAATGCACGGCTGCTGGCGGAGGCTGAGCAGGCCGGCGATCCTGCCAAAGCCCGCCAGTTCGCCAACCCCCGCAATGCCGCTGCCGGGTCGCTCCGCCAGAAGGACGCGGCGACTACCGCCGCGCGTCCGCTCCGCTTCCTGGCGCATGGCTGGGGCGAGGCCGATACGCTGCCGGCCGAGACGCAGCTTGGAGTGATGCAGGCGATCGGCGGCTGGGGCCTGCCGGTCTCTCCCGATCTGGAGCGGGTCGAGGGGATCGCGGCGCTGGCCGCCTATTACGCCCGGATCGAGGCGGTGCGCGCGGACCTGCCGTTCGACATCGACGGAGTCGTGTATAAGGTCGATCGGCTCGACTGGCAGCGCCGGCTCGGCCAGGTCGCTCGCGCGCCGCGCTGGGCAATCGCCCACAAGTTTCCTGCGCAGCGTGCCGAGACGACTCTGGAACGCATCGACATCCAGGTCGGCCGCACCGGCAAGCTGACCCCGGTCGCCAGGCTGACGCCGGTCACCGTCGGCGGCGTGGTCGTCACCAACGCGACGCTCCATAATGCCGACGAGATCGAGCGGCTGGGCGTCCACCCCGGCGACCGTGTCGTCCTCCAGCGCGCCGGCGACGTCATTCCTCAGATCGTGGAGAATTTGACGCGGGATCCGGGCCGCGCGCCGTGGCCCTTTCCGCTGGCCTGCCCGGAATGCGGATCGGCCGCCGA
The DNA here is from genome assembly GCF_028292925.1 of Sphingomonas bacterium. Lineage (GTDB taxonomy): Bacteria > Pseudomonadota > Alphaproteobacteria > Sphingomonadales > Sphingomonadaceae > JAQGLK01. The sequence goes on along the minus strand of NZ_JAQGLK010000067.1, from coordinate 18,543 downwards.
ACGCGGCCCGGACGAGGTCGATTACCGGTGCACCGGCGGGCTGGTCTGCCCGGCGCAGCAGGTCGAGCGGCTGATCCACTTCGCCTCGCGCCACGCCTTCGACATCGAAGGCCTGGGGGCCAGGCAGATCCAGGAATTCTATCAGGACGGGCTGGTCCGCACCCCGGCAGACATCTTCCGGCTGACCGAGGAGCAGCTTCTCCCCCGCAAGAAGGATGGCCGGGTATGGGCCGCCAATCTGCTCAAGGCGATCGACGCCAAGCGCGCGGTGCCGATGGACCGGTTTCTGTTCGCGCTAGGCGTTCGCCACGTCGGGGAGGTCACCGCCCGCGATCTTGCCCGCGATCACGGTTCGATCGCCGCGCTCGGCCGGGTGATCCGCGCCGGGCTGCGCACCCGACGGAGCCTGCTGCCGACGATCGGGGAGACCGAGCGCAAGTTCGAGATCCGTCGCGCCAAGGCGATCTCGGGCGCGCTGCTCACCAAGGGCATCGGCCCGGAGGTGGCAGAGGCGATCCTGGCGTTCGCCGCCGAAAAGCATAATCGCGATGCCGTGTTCGATCTGCTGCGCGAGGTGGCGCCGAGCGATGTCGTCTTCCACACCCGGCCCTCGGCGGTGTCCGGCAAGTCGGTCGTCTTCACCGGCAAGCTGCTGACGATGAGCCGCGACGAGGCGAAGGCCCAGGCCGAGGCGCTGGGCGCAAAGGTTGCCGCGTCGGTTTCGCGGAGCACGCACCTGGTGGTCGCCGGTGCCGATGCCGGATCGAAGCTGAAGAAGGCCGCGGAACTCGGCATCGAGGTGATCGGCGAAGATGATTGGGCAAGGATCGTATCCGGCGCGGCCAGCTGAGCGGCCAGCTGCCAATCGCCGGCAGCGCCGTTCCGGGGCGGGATCGCGCCAGGAATGCCAGCGTTAACGGGCGCTTGTGCGCGTTGGGGCGCGTGGCTATAGGCCCGCTGGGGGTGTGGCGTTGCGTAACGAGCCCGTGGGGTTCGCCGGAGCCGCGCCTGGGGCGGAGACTGGCATGGCGACGTCGCTACACATGGATCCCGAAGAAATAGCGGGAGAGAACAACCCGGAGGCCGAGATCGAGTCCAGCTATCGGCCGCGCGCCGACGAAGCGTTCATGAACGACCGGCAGCTACGTTATTATCGCCGCAAGCTCCTCGACTGGAAGGAGTCTATCCTGCGGGAGGCCCAGGGAACGCTGGCACAGCTCCAGACCGACTCCCTGCGCGAGCCGGACGTGACCGATCGCGCATCGAGCGAGACGGACTGGTCGATCGAACTTCGCACCCGCGATCGCCAGCGCAAGCTGATCTCCAAGATCGAGGCCGCACTCCGGCGGATCGACGAGGGAGAATATGGCTATTGCGAAGTCACTGGCGAGCCGATCTCGCTGGCGCGGCTGGAAGCGCGCCCGATCGCAACGATGACCGTGGAAGCCCAGGAGCGGCACGAGCGGCAGGAAAAGGTATCGCGCGACGAATAGACGTTGCGTTCCACGAATGGTGTAGATTAACCAGACCGACACGTTTTTCTGGTTGGGTCGATTCCAGGCGCGGGTCAGCCGCTAATGCGAGGGCAGTCAGTGAACGGCGGGTTCCTACCGGATCGCGAGGAGCAGGAAGCGCGGCACGAGCGCGGCGATCCGCGCGACAGCATGCTCCTGCAAGCAACGATGTGCGTCGGCGATGGCGCTTCCAGCCCGCTGCGGGTGCGCAACCTCTCGGCGGGCGGGCTGATGGGGGAAGGCGGGCCAGCCCTCTCGCCAGGCCAGGCCGTCACCATCGAATTGCGCAACATCGGCAAGGTAAAGGGCCGGATCGCCTGGACGGAGGAGGCCCGCTTCGGTGTCGCTTTCGACAATCCTGTCGATCCGCAACTCGCGCGCAAGACGGTCGGAACGCGCGCGGCGGATACCGCGCTGGTTCCGCCGGTTCGGGTGAAGCCGCGGCGCCCCGGTCTGCGGATCGAATAGCTTTGCGGGTCGGCGTGTACGATCCGCCGATGAGCGGCCGGAGTGACTGCCGCTTCGGAGCCTGATCGCTGCGGATCAGGCTCCCGCTCGCGGCGTCTAGAGCCTGCTGAGCGCTTCCTTCAGACGGAGTTTCTGTTTCTTCAACCGCGCCACCAGCGTCAGGTCCGGCGCAGGGCGGCGGATTTCAGCGGCGATCTTCGCCTCGATCCCGGCATGCTTGGCAGTCAGTGCGGAAGAATGTCCATTCTCCATTCTGAAATCTCCTTATTCCGGTGTGGGGACTGGAATAGAACATGGTTCGTGAAAGCTGTCTCCTGACAAACGCGGTGAATGCGCCGGGTTGACGGCGACTTCACGATCAGCCGTTCGCGATGGCCATCCCGCATGCTTCCCCTTGAGCGGGCAGGGCTTCGCCTCTACCCTGCGCGGAGGATGCGGAGGATGGTTAGACGTTATGGGCCCCGACGAAATTAGCCGGCGCCTCGTTCTGCTCCAGGAGGAGCATCGCGATCTCGACCTCGCAATCGACGCGTTGCGGATTACGCCCGGTTCGGATCAACTCCAGCTCGCCCGGCTGAAACGGCGCAAGCTTCGCTACCGCGATGAGATCGCCATGCTCCATGACATGCGCATCCCCGATATAATCGCCTGACGATATCGCTTGCCGGGTGCGCCCTCGGCGCAGCAAAAAGGGCCGGCCCGTCGCCGGGCCGACCCTCGGACTTTCGCCGTCGCCCTTGTTACGCAGCGACGCGCTGTTCCTCAGCCACCGGGGCTTCGATCGTCTGCTGCGAATTGCTGCCATCGATCGAGATGCGGCGCGGCTTCTTGTGCTCGGGAATCTCGCGGACGAGATCCACGTTCAGAAGCCCGTTCTCGTAGGAAGCGCCGGTCACCTTGATCGTGTCGGCAAGCTGGAAGCGACGCTCGAACGCGCGCTTGGCGATACCGCGGTGCAGGAACTCACGGGCATTGCCTTCCTGCGGCTCACCGGCGCGCCCGACCACGACCAGCATATTCTCCTGGATCACCAGATCGAGCTCATCCCGGCTGAAGCCCGCAATCGCCATCTGGATGCGGTAGCTGCCGTCGCCGAGCTTCTCGATGTTGTACGGCGGATAGGCATCGCCGTCGCCGCGGCTGGCCAGATCCACGAGACGATTGAGGTTCTCGAAGCCGATCGAGGAGCGGAGGAGGGGAGCGAAATCAAGAGTACGCATATTCTCAATCCTTTCGGATGCGATTGAGGGGTTGAGGCCCGCGGCAACCCGCCGGACCGGCCGATCCCGCCCCTTCACGGCGACGGCATCTGCCGCCCGCCAGATAGGAATCGGCCAAAAAACGTTCAAGAGGCGGTTGCGCGCCGAAAAGTGCATGGCGCCGGCAGCGTTCACCTTCTTTGCCGGTTCACCGGCACAAGCGGCTGTGTCATCGTCCTTGACATGCCATTCACCACGAACCGGAGCCGGCTCGCCCCGCGGCTCGTCGATGCACTCTATACCGAAGCGATGCTGCTGGCGGACGAGGCGCACGCTTATTTCGATATGGCCGACGCGACCGAGCGCGACGCGCTACCGCCGCTGCCGCGCATCACCTTTTCGTGCGAGGCACTGAGGCTGAGCACGCGGTTGATGCACATCGTGGCGTGGCTGCTTGCGCGGCGGGCGATCGAGGCGGGTGAGGTGCTGCCGGGTGCGGCGCGCGATCAGGCGCCGCGCCTCGGCCGGGCTGATGACAGCGAGCCGGCGGCTTACGCCATGCTACCCGCCGGCGCCCGCACCCTGATCGTGCAGAGCCGCGAACTCTACCACCGCGTCGAGCGGCTGGACGGGGAGATCGACCGCGAGGAGGCCACGCCGAGCCCGGCGCGCAGCCTGCTCAGCCGGCTGGAACGCGCTTTCTAGGCGGAGCTGCGTCTCGGTAAAGGTCAGGCGCGGCGGGAAACGCTCCACAGCGTGCCGCGGTCCGAATGTGCGGGGCTGACGGCGCGGGCATAGCCTGCCTCGCGCAGGCTGCCCTCTAGGATCAGCGCATGTGCTGCATCGGTGAAGCCGACGATCACCGCGCTGCCCAGGATGGGCTGGAGCGTGGTGCGGAACCAGCGAATCGGATCCCCTGACGGCACCAGGATGCGCGCGCCAGCGGCACGCTCCCGCTCGGCAAAGGCGTCTGCGCCCGGAAGATGCTGTTGCAGGATGGCTATACGCCCGGTGGAGGCCGAGGCGAGCGCGGGGCGAGCAGTTGCGGCGGCCATGATGCCTGCCCCGCTGGCCTTCAGAAAGTCGCGCTTGTTCATCTGTCCGCTCCGCACCGTCGCCCAAAGCGAGAATGGCGGAGAGCGCCGATCATATCAATGGTTATGATCGCGCATCTCTCGATGCCGACGCTATCGCGGCAGCGAGAAGAAGTCCGCTCCCCCGACGCTTGCGCGCCAGGGGAGCGGACCCGGTAGAGTTTAGCGGTTCTCGTTGCGGGCCTTGAGGGCCTCGCCGAGGATGTCGCCGAGCGATGCGCCGGAGTCCGACGAACCGTACTGCGCCACCGCATGCTTCTCTTCGGCGATCTGCATCGCCTTGATCGAGAAGTTGGGCTTCTTCGAACGATCGAAGCCGATCACCATCGCATCGAACTTCTGGCCGACCTGGAAGCGCTCCGGGCGCTGCTCGTCGCGGTCGCGGCCGAGATCCGAACGCTTGATGAAGCCGACCGCGCCATCGTCGCCCGCCTGGACGTCGAGGCCGCCGTCGCCGGTCGCCATCACGGTAACCGTCACGATCGCGTTCTTGTTGAGGCGGCCTGCCGCATCCGGGCTGGCCGTCGAAACGCCACCACGCTCAAGCTGCTTCATGCCGAGCGAGATACGCTCCTTTTCGGCATCGATGTCGAGCACGACGGCCTGAACCGTCTCACCCTTGTGGTGCAGCGCGAGTGCTTCCTCGCCGGTCACGCCCCAGGCGATATCCGACATGTGGACCATGCCGTCGACGTCGCCATCCAGGCCGATGAACAGGCCGAACTCGGTCGCGTTCTTGACTTCGCCCTCGACGGTCGAACCGATCGGGTGCTGCTCGGCGAACGAATCCCACGGATTGTTGATCGCCTGCTTGAGCCCGAGCGAGATGCGACGCTTGTCCTCGTCGACCTCGAGGATGACCACATCGACTTCCTGCGAGGTCGAGACGATCTTGCCGGGGTGGACGTTCTTCTTGGTCCAGCTCATCTCGGAGACGTGAACCAGGCCCTCGATGCCGGGCTCCAGCTCCACGAAGGCGCCATATTCGGTGATGTTGGTGACACGGCCGGTGAACTTGCCGCCGATCGGGTACTTCGCCGCGGCGCCGCCCCACGGATCGCTCTCGAGCTGCTTCATGCCGAGGGAGATGCGCTGGGTTTCGCGGTTGATGCGGATGATCTGCACGCGAACCGTGTCGCCGATGTTGATCATCTCGCTCGGGTGGCCGACGCGCTTGTAGCTGAGATCCGTCACGTGGAGCAGACCGTCGATCCCGCCGAGATCGACGAAGGCGCCGTAATCGGTGATGTTCTTGACGATGCCCTCGATGATCTGGCCCTCGTGGAGCGACTGGATCAGGCCGGTGCGCTGCTCGGCGCGGGTCTCTTCCAGAACGGCGCGGCGCGACACGACGATGTTGCCGCGGCGGCGATCCATCTTGAGGATCTGGAACGGCTGCGGGATATCCATCAGCGGCGTGACGTCACGCACCGGGCGAATGTCCACCTGGCTGCCGGGCAGGAAGGCGACGGCGCCGTTCAGGTCGACGGTGAAGCCGCCCTTCACGCGGCCGAAGATGACGCCCTCGACGCGGCTGGTGGTGGAGAATTCGGCCTCCAGCTTGTCCCAGGCGGCTTCGCGGCGTGCGCGGTCGCGGCTGAGCATCGCTTCGCCGTGGACGTTCTCGACACGATCGACATATACTTCGACTTCGTCGCCGACCTTCAGTTCGGCCTTCTGGCCGGGCGCAGCGAATTCGCGCAGCGCGACGCGGCCTTCGGACTTCAGCCCCACGTCGATGACCGCCATGTCGTTCTCAATGGCGGTGACGGTGCCCTTGACGACCCGTCCTTCAAAACCTTCGCCCTGGCCGAGGCTCTCGTTGAGCATCGCCGCGAAGTCGTCACGCGTGGGGGTTGGTGCCGCAGTGGCCATGTAGATACGTTTCCTCGAACTTTGTTTCCGGCCAACCGGTTGGATCCGGTGGTCTTTGGCCGATACGCCCCAGCGGCCCCATGCCGCTGCGGCATCCGGCAGACGACCAGCTTTGCGTGAAGGTTTCAGGCCGCAGTGCGAGGAAAGCCGCAAATGCGAAAAGGGCGCGGCCGCGAGACGGCTCTACACCGCTCCGCTGCTCCGCACCGACCTCCACGAGCTTTCCGCCCGCAGAACATTTGCCTGATACCGGAATGCGCAAGTCCCGGCAAGTGGCCGTAAATGCCCGAGGTTAGGCGGGCGAGGGGCCGACCCGCGCGGCGACCAGGCCGATCGCCGCAGCGACGGCGCCGGCCACATCGAGATCGCTGGTGTCGAGCATGGCGGCGTCCGCGGCCTGGACGAGCGGCGCTGCTGCCCGGCCGGCATCGCGCGCATCGCGGTCGCGGATGTCGGCAAGCACGGTCTCCAGCGGCGTCGTCATGCCCAGCCGCTCCAGCTCGGCATGACGGCGGGCGGCGCGGATCTCGGCACGCGCGGTGACGAACAGCTTCGCATCGGCATCGGGCGCGATCACCGTGCCGATATCGCGCCCGTCGAGCACCGCGCCGCCGGCGCGCCTGGCGAAACGCCGCTGCCGATCGAGCAGCTGGGCGCGGACGCCGGCATGGGCGGAGACGATCGAGGCGGCTCCACCTGCCAGATCGCTTTTGAGCGCCGGATCGTCGAGCAACGCATCGTCGAACCCGGCCGCCGCGAGGGCGGCCTGCGGATCGGCCGGATCGCCGCCCGATCGAAGCACGCCGATCCCGGTGGCGCGGTAAAGCAGCCCGGTATCGAGGTGCGGGATGCCGAAATGCCGGGCCAGCGCGCGGGCGATCGTTCCCTTGCCCGAGGCGGCCGGCCCATCCACCGCGATGATCATGATGCCGCAGCCGCCTCGGGCGGCCCGGCCCATTCGGTCAACTGGGCGAGCATCCCCTGGAAACCGGGAAAGCTGGTCGCCACCGGCGCGATGTCGTCGATCGTGATCGGATCGCGGGCGATCAAACCGGCAACCGCAAAGCTCATCGCGATGCGGTGATCCAGCATCGCCGCCACGGTGGCACCGCCCGGTAACGGATCGCCGCCGCGGCCCGCCACGATCAGCCCGTCCGGCAGCTCCTCCACGCCGACGCCGCAGGCGCGCAGCCCTGTGGCCATGGTCGTCAGCCGGTCCGATTCCTTGACACGCAGCTCTTCCAGCCCGCGCATCACCGTTCGCCCCTCGGCCATGGCGGCTGCCACGAAGAGGATCGGGAATTCATCGATCATGCTCGGCGCCAGTTCCGGCGGCACGTCCATCCCACGCAGCGCCGAGTGGCGAACGACCAGATCGGCAACCGGCTCGCCGCCGACGGTCCGCTCGTCCACCAGGCGGATGTCGCCGCCCATCGCGCGCAGCACCTCGAACAGCCCGGCCCGCGTCGGATTCAGGCCGACATTGGCGATCGTTACTTCCGATCCGGGCACCAGCAGCGCGGCGACGACCGGGAACGCCGCCGACGAGGGATCGCCGGGCACCGTGATCGCCTGCGCGCGCAACTCCGCCTCGCCGCGGATCGAGATGATCCGCGCGCCCTCCACCTGCTCGACGGTCAGGCCGGCGCCGAATCCCTTCAGCATCCGCTCGCTATGGTCGCGCGTCGCCACCGGCTCGATCACCCGGGTGATTCCGGGCGTGTTGAGCCCGGCCAGCAGCACCGCCGACTTCACCTGCGCCGAGGCAACCGGCAGGCGATATTCGATCGGCACTGCCGGGCAGATCCCGCGGACCATCAGCGGCAGCCGGCCGCCCGGCGATGCGGTGAACTCGGCGCCCATGCGGGACAGGGGATCGATCACGCGGCCCATCGGACGGCGGGAAAGCGAGGCATCGCCGGTGAAGGTGCAGCTGATCGGATGGCTGGCGACCAGACCCATCAGGAGCCGGGTCGAGGTGCCGGAATTGCCCATTTCAAGCGCCGCCTGCGGCTGGAGCAGCCCGCCGACGCCGACACCGTGGACGCGCCAACGCACGCTCCCATCCGGCAGCGCGTCCCGCACCACGTCCGCGCCCATCGCCCGCATCGCCGCGGCTGTGGCGAGGACATCCTCGCCCTCCAGCAGACCGTCGATCACGCTCTCGCCGATCGCCAGGGCGGCAAGCATCAGCGCACGGTGCGAGATCGACTTGTCGCCGGGGACGCGGATGGTGCCGCGAAGCGGTACGCTGCGGGCGAAGCTTTGGGGGCGGGGGAGGGGGTGGGCCATGGGCGGCGGCTTTTGACAGCGGCCCGGAGCTATGGCAAGGCGCGCGGCGCTTCGCGGCCCGGCATCCGATCGGACCGCGCATCCTGACAGACTGGAGCCTGAACCGTGGTGAAACCTGAATGGGGCACCAAGCGGACCTGCCCGAAATGCGGCACCCGCTTCTACGATCTTGAAAAGACCGATCCGGTCACCTGCATCGAATGCGGCGCCGCGTTCGAGCCGGATACCGTCCTCAAATCCAAGCAGCCGATGCCGTTCGACGCCCCCAAGAAGGAGGTCGAAAAGGAGAAGGTTGATGGTGATCTGAGCGAGGAGGACATCGACATCGACGATGCCGAGCCGAGCCCGGACGACGACGTCGATCTTGGTGGGGACGACGATATCGGCGTCAACACCGCGGAGGACGAGGACGAGCACTGAGGGATCGTTCAAATCTTTGGCATTGATCCACTTGCCAAATGCGCGCCGCCCCGTCTAAAGGGCGGCGCACCCCGCCGGTACCCAGCCGGCGCAAAGGGATGGGGACGTAGCTCAGCTGGGAGAGCGACGCGATGGCATTGCGTAGGTCAGGGGTTCGATCCCCCTCGTCTCCACCACTTTCCTGACAGGCGGGTAAGCGCCGGCGGCCGCCACTCTCGGACGGCGGCGCCGGTTCGCTGAAATCAGCCGTCGGCCACGATCCGCTCCAGCGTATCGAGCAGTGGCAGCTGGCTTGGCAGCATGACTGCCCGGGCCTGCTTCAGCGGCAGCCACCGTGCCTCGTCCACCTCCGGAAAATCCTGCATTCGGCCGCTGCGCGGTGGCCATTCCAGCGCAAAGCTGTTGCTGCGGACGCTTGTGACGTCGATGTCCTGCTCGACGGCAAAGGCGCGGACGCGCTTGCCGCCGGCCTGCCGCACTTCGCCGAGATCCAGCATCCGGCCCGAAGCGGCGATGCCGAGCTCCTCCTCCGCCTCGCGCCGGGCAGCGGCGGCGTCCTCCTCGTCCTCCTCGATCCCGCCCTTGGGTATCTGCCACGCGCCGACATCGCGCCGGCGCCAATAGGGGCCGCCGGGATGGACCAGCAGCACCGACAATCCTTCCGGATCGCGGCGGAAGAACAATATGCCGGCACTACGCTGCGACATCTGCTCGGTCCCGTGACATGCTTTGGTCTCCTGGTCGCACTCTGCTTCTTGGTCGCATCGCAATGGCTGCGCAAACGCTGCTACGCCTGCTCCGGCTGGCCCGACCCGGCGAATCGCACGGGGTGGGCGTCTGAACGGAGCGAAGAGGGCGGATGCGGGAGCGGCATACCAAGGTCTATTTCGACGGTGGCTGCCGCCCCAACCCCGGCGCGATCGCGGTCGCGGTGGTCATCCGCGGCGTCACCCACCACTTTCCGGCGATCGGCTGCGGCACGAACAACGATGCCGAGTGGCTGGCGCTGATCCACGCGCTGCGGATCGCGCAGGATGCGGAGGTCGGCGCGTTCGACCTGCTGGGCGATTCGGCCCTGATCGTGAACCAGGCCAATGGTCTATGGCCGTGCCGATCGCCCGAGCTGCTGGCGCATCGGCAGATGTTCGTCGACGTGGCGGCAACCCGCCCTCCGGCCCGCATCCGCCGCATCTCCAGATCCCAAAACCTCGCCGGCATCGCGCTCGATCGGCTGTATGCGGAGCGCGCCTAGCCACGGCCGCGACGGCTGACCGTCGGCCGGACGAGAAGGTCGATGAAGTTGCGCAATTCCATTCGGCGGTGATCGGGATCGGTCACCTGCTCGTCCAGGCCCAGCCGCCAGGCAAGATCGCGGCGATCGGGTGCGGCGCCGAGCGCCTCTACCAGGCTGGCATGATCCTCGATCTCGTTCCGCGATGTGGCAAGGCCGTTCTCGATCAGATCGCCGGCCTGACGGCGAAGCGCCGCGGCGATCTCCTCCAGCGAGAGTTCAGGGTGATATTGCACGCCCCAGAAGATCCCGCCGTCGTGCCGGATCTCGGCGGCCTGCACCGCCGTCGTGCCGTTCCCTGCCAGCCGCAACGCGCCGTCGGGCAGCAACTCGACCTCGTCGGTGTGGACTGCGGGTGCATCGTAGGCATCGGGCCGGCCGCGCAGCAGGGGGTGATGGCGGCCCGCCTCCGTCGGGCTGATCCGCCGGGCGAATCCTGCCTCGCGCTGCGGCGCCATCGCCCGCACCTTTCCGCCCGCGGCCACCGTCGCGACCTGCAAGCCGGCGCACGATCCGAATGCAGGTGTGGCGGAGGCGAACACGGCCCGCATGAACGCCAGTTCGCGCGCCACTTCGGGCGTCTCGTCGTAGAGGTGGATCGGGGATCCGGTCAGGAACACGCCGTCATAGCCCGCAATCTCAGCCACCGACGGCACGTTGGCGTCGGCATCCGCGGGCGTAATCCGGTGATAGCTGGCGCCGGGCTCAAGTTCTTGCAGCGTCGTCTGGAATGTCTCGCCCGAACTCTGCCCGACGCTGTTGCGCCGTCTGGCCCGCGCCTCGGGCGGCTCGCTCTCCGCAATCAGAAAGCGGAGGGCGCGCGTTGCGATCTTCGGTGGGGAACATCCGCCCGGACCGTCGCTGACGGTAGCATCGGACAGGAATAGCGGCGGTGCAGCGGTGAAGTGCATGGCGGGGGGAACGCACGTGCGGCACGGTCGGGGGCAGCTTTTGTGCCGCGAAGGCAGCAGTTTGCGGCTGTGTCTCCAGGCGGGCTTGCGTTCGCTCCGGCGTACGCCCACCAGCTCCGGCCATGGATTTTGATGCGCTGCTCCTGACCTTCTTCGGCACCACCGAACTCGAGTCGCTCGGTGACGAGGCAATCGAGGAGGGCCGAAGCCGGATCGGCATCGCCTTCGGGACGGAAGCCGATGCCGGCCGGCGCTTCGCCTTGTGGGCGCTCCTTCACGGTCTGGGCGACGCGCCCGATCCCGCGCGAGCCTTCAAGGATCCCCGCGAACGCTCGGCCGCCGAGGCGTATGCCCGCGCGGTCGACCGGGTCGACCGGGCCGAGGGCGGCTGACCGGGCTGCCGGGCATTGGCATCGTTCGCCATATGTTCTAGGTGTGCGGCGATGTAGGCGGGGGTGGCAGTGGCGGAAAGTTTCGATCTGGATCGGTTCGTGACCGCACAGGCCAATAGTTACGACACGGCGCGGGCGGAGATCATGCGCGGTGCCAAGCGGGGGCACTGGATGTGGTACATCTTTCCCCAGCTGGAAGGGCTCGGCCGCAGCGAGACGGCGCAATTCTATGCCATTCGCTCGATCGACGAGGCGCGGGCCTACCTGGCGCATCCGCTGCTCGGGCGGCGGCTGGTGGCGTGCGTCGCTGCGCTTCAGGATCTCACGGGGACGACCGCGGAGGCCGTGTTCGGCGGCATCGACGCGATGAAGCTGCGATCGTCGCTGACGCTGTTCGACGCAGCGGGCGGCGATCCGATGTTCGCCGCCGCGCTCGATCGATGGTTCGGTGGCCGGCGCGACGAGGCGACGCTGCATTTGCTGCAGGGCGCGCGGCGCGGCTGAGGCCGGTGGGGATCAGCCCGGCTGGAGGGCCAGCGTACGGTTGAGCAGCTCGACGACTTCGGCCACCGGCTCGACGACGGTAACGCTGCGACCGGCGCCGAAGCGGATGCGGGTGCCTTCCGTCACCGGGCTGACGAACGTGACCTGGGCGGCGTTGATCGCGGTTTCGATCCGATCGACGCTGGTAAGCATGACGAGCATGGGCATCCCTCCTGATTATGGACCGGGGAGCCTAAGGGCGACACGGGCGGAATGGGAGTCCCATCGTTCAGCCCATCGCGCCGGCGGCGCTCGGCGGAAGGATCCGTTCGGGCCGCGGCGCAGGTGCCGCCGGATTCGCGAAGTATTGTCGCGCGAATCGATAAATGCTTTGTTATCCAAGATGCCCCGGCCGTGAAGCCGGGGCATCAGGGTCTCACCAGATGGGAGGCGCGGTCCGGTACGGGTCGAAGGTAACGGACCGCGCCCCTTTACCATTTTTTCGCGGCCTGCCAACGGCCGGCAAAGTTACGTTCTGTGACACAAATCACGGATCCGGCACTGCTTGTTGCGTGGGCGGACATCGCCGAAAATCGCGGCTCGGCTATACTTGCGACAACGTAACGATCGCCCCGGATTCGCTGCTTTCAGGCGTCGTGCTTGCATCGCTGCACTCTTCCGCGGCGGACCGGACGGGCTGAGAGGCGCCCCCATCAAAGCCGTCGGCGCGGCGGTTAGCCGCTGGCGCGCCACTGTGTTGTCGATGTAAAACACGCGGATGCAGTTTCCCGCCACCCCCGTAGAACCCGCTTCCACCGATCCGCTCGCACCGCCCGTGCCCGACCCCAAGCCGCGGCGTCGGCCGTGGTGGCCGCGCGCCGTGGCACTCCTGTTGCTGCTGTTCCTCGCGCTCGTCGCGTGGCTCGTGATCACCGCGCCGCTGTCGCGTTCGCTGCGTCCGATCGCGCCGCCCAGCGTGACCCTGCTCGCCGCCGACGGCAAGCCGATCGCCCGGCGCGGGGCGACGATCGACCGGATGGTGGACGCCACCGCGCTGCCGGATCACGTGCCACAGGCGTTCGTCGCCATCGAGGATCGGCGCTTCTACAGCCATATCGGGATCGATCCGCAGGGCATTGCGCGTGCCGCGTGGCACAATCTGCGCGCCGGCCGGGTGCGGGAAGGCGGCAGCACGATCACCCAGCAATTGAGCAAGGTGGCGTTCCTGGATGCCGATCGCACCGCTGCCCGCAAGCTGCGCGAGATGATGATCGCGTTCTGGCTGGAGGCATGGCTCACCAAGAACCAGATCCTCTCGCGCTATCTCTCGAACGTCTATTTCGGCGACAACGTGTACGGGCTGCGCGCCGCTTCCCGCCATTATTTTAGCAAGCAGCCCGAACGCTTGACGGTCGCCGAGGCGGCGATGCTTGCCGGGCTGATGAAGGCGCCATCCCGGCTTGCCCCCAGCAGCAACCTGGCCGGCGCGCGCGCCCGGCAGAAACTGGTGGTCGCCGCGATGAAGGATGCCGGCTTCCTCACCGATCGCGAGGCGCGCCGCGTGCAGCCGGCCCGCGTCCGGCTGATGGCGGTGCGTGCGATTCCCACCGGCACCTACTTTGCGGACTGGGCCATGCCGGACGCGCGCGACCGTGCCGGTGCCGTCTATGCCGAGCAGGAAGTGACCACCACCCTGGACCGCCGGTTGCAGCGCGCCGCCGAGCGCGCCGTAGGCCGGGCGCCGCTGGGCAAGGCGCAGGTCGCGCTGGTGGCGATGCGGCCGGACGGGCAGGTCGTGGCGATGATCGGTGGCCGGTCGTACAAGGCGAGCAGCTTCAACCGCGCGACGCAGGCCCGTCGTCAGCCCGGATCGACGTTCAAGCTGTTCGTCTATCTTGCCGCACTGCGGGCGGGCATGAACCCGGACGACCTGATCGAGGATGCTCCGATCGAAATCGACGGCTGGTCCCCGGCCAACAGCGATCGGCGCTATCGCGGGCAGATCACGCTGCGCGAAGCCTTTGCGCGGTCGAGCAACGTCGCCGCGGTGCGATTGGCCGAGCGGGTCGGGCGCGACAAGGTGGTGCGCGCCGCACGCGATCTCGGTGTGCAGAGCCCGCTCCGGCAGAATGCCAGCATGGCGCTCGGCACGTCGGGCATGACACTGCTGGAGCTGACCTCCGCCTACGCCGCGGTCGCGGCAAACGCGTATCCGGTGCCGCCGCACGGCCTGCCGGAGGAGGAGCGCGGCTGGATCGAGACGTTGTGGAACCGACAGCGCCATTTCGGCCGCAGCCAGCAGCAGATGCTGCTCGATCTCCTGTCCGCCACGGTCAACCAGGGTACGGGGCGTTCGGCGGCGCTGCGCACGCAGGTGTTCGGCAAGACGGGCACGACGCAGGACAATCGCGACGCGATCTTCATCGGGTTTGCAGGCGATCTGATCACCGGCGTATGGATCGGCAACGACGACAACGGCCCGCTTGGCAACGTCGCCGGGGGCGGTCTTCCGGCGCGGATCTGGCGCGATTTCATGGCTAGTGCGATCAACAGCGCCCCGTTGGCGCAGGCCACCCGCCCACCGGCCGCGTCCTCGGCGGCGGAGGAGGAGCCGGACATCAACTTCACCCTCGATCGCGATATAGGCGAAGTGCTGCGGCAGCTGGGCATCGATGAAAATGGCGCGCCGCCGCCGCCGCGATCGCGCGAGGAGGAGCAGGAAGATCGCCGCGACGAGATCGAACTGCGCTTCCCCGATGATGGTATCCGGCCCGAGGACCCGCCGGAGCCGGAACCGGCCTTCGGCTGATCAGGCGGGCGATATGAGGGCGCGGCCGTCAGCGCGCCTCGTCCGCCGATCCGCCGCTGCGTCCGGCGATCGCACGCTTGGCCTCGAACAACGCATCGGCCGCGCCGGTGCCGACCTTGTCGACATTGCGGTTGAACTCGCCGACGATCCGCTGGGCGGTCAGCCCGTCCATCCCTTCGCGGATGAGGCGCTTATATTCCTGGCGGTTGTCGGCCTTGGCGAACATCTGGGCGCGGAACTCCGCCAGTGCGGCCTCCAGCTTCAGCCGGTCGCCGGGGCCGAGTTGCGCCTTGGCCTCGCCGAGCGTGCGATCGTAGGCTGCCTGGCTGCTGCCGTCGATCACGACTGGATCGTCCGCGCCGAACAGGCCGCAACCGCCGAGCAGAAGCAGGCCGAGGAGGGGCAGGGATCGCAGCATCTTTCGTACTCCGGAAAGCATGAGGGTGGCGCTGTAACCCTCCAGCCGCGCTCCGGGTGCCGTTCCCGCGGTCGCTACAACAATGTCAGCCGTTCCGGCCTGGCGATGGCGATCGGCTCCTCCGGCTCCTCGGACGCTGTCGACCAGCCCAGCGCGGGGATGGCGAGCGAGCGGCGGCCGCGCAGATCGACGCGCGGCACGATGATGTCCCGCGCCTCCATATAGCCGAGCAAGCGGCGGGCGCGGCCGATCGAGTGCGTGCCATAGACGCGGGCGACCTCCGCGTCGGCCGGGCAGGGTGCGCCGGTTTTGGCGGCGCGGGCGATCAGCAGGAACACGCCGAGCATGTCCTCCGGGATCGTCGCGCCGAGTGCCAGCGCGTCCCCCCAGCCATCGCTGCCGTCGCTCTCCTCCAGCAGGCCGGCGCGGGCCATCGCCAAACGGCGGGTAAACCCGGCGAGATCGAGCGGCGGCTCGCTTACCCCCTTCATCCGGCAACGGACGGCGAAATCCTGAAACAGCACCCCGGCGGTGCGGTACGCCGCGTCCTCGTCGGCGACGATGTCGGCGAGCACGGCGGCGACGATTGCGGCCGTGGCCTCCTCGTCCGGGGTGGCGCGATCGGTGCGGGGCTGTGCCACGCCCAGATCGGGGCGGGCGGCACGGCGGATGAGTTCGTCCGCCGAAACCGGCGGCGGGCGATCCGGGGCCGGCGGCAGCGGGAGTTCTGCCGGGCCGTCATTGTTCAGCAGCAGCGCCTGGGCATCTTCGCCGGACGTCGTCGGCAGCGGGGTCAGCTTGAAGTTGCCCGTGCGGCCGCTCGTCGCCACCGCGCCGATGCGGATCAGGCTCGGCCGCCGCGACAGGGCCGGACCGAGCGCGAGGAACTGGCCGCGCTCCAGATCGCGGATCTGCTCCGCCTGCCGCCGCTCCATGCCAAGCAGATCGGCCGCACGCGCCATGTCGATGTCCAGAAAGGTCCGCCCCATCAGGAAATTGGACGCTTCGGCTGCAACGTTCTTGGCCAGCTTTGCCAGCCGCTGCGTCGCGATCACCCCGGCAAGCCCGCGCTTGCGCCCCCGGCACATCAGGTTGGTCATCGCCGACAGCGAGGCGCGGCGCGCATCCTCGGCTACCTCGCCGGCGCCGGCCGGGGCGAACAGTTGCGCTTCGTCGACAACGACCAGCACCGGATACCAATGCTCCCGCGGGGCATCGAACAATCCGTTCAGGAAGGTCGCCGCACAGCGCAGCTGGCCGTCCACCTCCAGCCCCTCGAGGTTGAGGACGACGGAGATGCGGTGGCGGCGCACGCGCGCGGCAAGCTCGCCGATCTCCTGTTCGCTATAATCGCCGGCATGGATCGAGACGTGGCCGAAGCGGTCGCTCAGCGTGACGAAATCGCCCTCCGGATCGAGGATGACCTGCTGCGCCCATTGCGCGCTGCCCTCGATCAGGCGGCGCAGGAGGTGCGACTTGCCCGAACCGGAATTCCCCTGGACGAGAAGGCGCGTAGCCAGCAGCTCCTCCAGGTCGAGCACCGCCATCGCGCCGCCCGCGTCCGTTCCCATGTCGATGCGTACCGTCACCGCCCGCCCTTGCAGCACCCCCTCTGCCCCGCGCAAGGCCGCGACTCGCGCCGCGCGAAAGCGCCGGCAGCCTGGATCAGCGGCCGGACTCCAGCTTGTTCACCGGCTTGCCCTTGGCCGCACCGGCTGGCGGGGTGCGCGCGGCCATCTTCTCGGCCAGCGTGACGACGCCGTCCTTGTTGGTATCGACGACGTCGAACGCCGCGAGCGGGCGCGCCGTTGCCTCGCTCAGGTTCAGCTTGCCGTTGCCATCGGTATCGACCGCCTTGAACGCGGCATCTGCCGCCGTCAGGATGCGTTGCGCCTCCTCCTTGCTCGGCGCGCCGGGGGTGCCCGGCGGGGTGCGGTTCAGCACCGCCCCCATCCGCACCCGAAACTCCGCCTTGCTCATGAAGCCGTCCTTGTCCGTATCTGCCAGATCGAACACGCGCTTCGACTCGGCCTTCATCTGGGCGCGCGTGACATCGCCCTTCCCGGCGGCCGCAGCGGGCTTGGCCGGCGCGGCGTGAAGGGCGGGTGCCGCCGCCACCGCGAGGCCGGTGAGGAAGATGGTGGCAAGCTTCTGGGTGGTCGGCATGCAAATACTCCAGCGCGGCGATCCTGCCGCCTCAGGCGGTGGATTTGGCGGCGGTGCGCCCCGATAACAAGCAGCGATCCGGGCGCATGCGGCGGAACGATGCGGTGGCCGGGCACGAAGCCATCCCGCCGCGCGGCTGGCGCGCCCTTGCCTTGTTCGATATGCTCGGACACCCACGATCGCCAAGGAACCTCCCATGAAGCGCGGCCTGCTTGCTTTCTCCGCTGCCATCGCCGCGATTGCGGTGGTTCCCGCCTCGGCCGCGCTGCCGATCGGCGCCAAGGCGCCCGTCTTCAATGCGCAGGCGACGCTGGCCGGCAAGCCATTCAACTTCGCGCTGCAGAATGCGCTGAAGAAGGGGCCCGTGGTCCTCTACTTCTTCCCGGCCGCGTTCACGCCCGGCTGCACGATCGAGGCGCATGAATTCGCCGAGGCCACGCCCGAGTTCAACAAGATGGGTGCCACCGTGATCGGCCTGTCGGCCGATTCGATCGAAAAGCTGAACAAGTTCTCGGTGGAGGAATGCCGCAACAAGTTTGCCGTCGGCTCGGCCACGCCGGCGATCGTCACCGGCTATGACGTGCCGCTGAAGATGAAGGCGGGGCTGACCGATCGCACCTCCTACGTCATTGGCCAGAACGGCCGGATCGTGTTCGTCCACTCGGCGATGAGCCCGGCGGGCCATGTCACCGGCACGCTGGCGGCGGTGAAGGCCCTCAAGCAAGCGAACTGATCGCCGCGCCCGACCAGACGGCAGCGCCGATGAGAACAACCTCGGATGTCACCACCGTCCGCTTATACTTCCTCGACGAGGGGGAGGGCGGTGCCCAGACGCTGATGTACGGCCCGCTGGGCGAGGCTCTGGCGATGGCGCGGCAGCAGCCTGCCGAGGTGCAGGAGGGCCTGTACCTCGCGACCGACAACGATGTCGTGGCGTTCGTCGATCTCGAAGAAGGCTGAACGGCGTCGGAAGTCAGCGCCCTGTGCGTGGAGCGTTGGCGGCGATGTTCACGCCGCGACTTACCGGGTGGGCCGGGTGTTGCGGCGCGTGGCACTGGCGATCACGGTTTCCAGCTGCCCGACGCTGAACTGTGTCAGGAACGCCTTCACTTCGGAGGCCGGAACGCGCCAGCCGTGGTGGCGCACCAGCACCGCAAGCCGACGTAGCTGCTCCAGCCGATCGTCGGCCAACCGCGAGCCGGCCGCCAGCC
>NZ_JAQGLK010000054.1 GCF_028292925.1 Sphingomonas bacterium | reverse complement strand
CAAGGCGGACAATCCCTCGATCACGCGCGACGTGTCGGGCGAAGGCGTGCAGCAAGCGCTGCTCAAGCTGATGGAGGGCACCACCGCCTCCGTACCGCCGCAGGGCGGGCGCAAGCATCCGCAGCAGGAATTCCTGCAGGTCGACACGACCAACAGCCTGATCATCTGCGGCGGCGCCTTCTCGGGGCTCTAGAAGATCATCGCGGATCGCCTGCAGGGCAAGTCGATCGGCTTCGGCGCGTTCGTCGCCGGCCCGGACGAGCGCCGCACCGGCGAGGTGCTGCGCCAGTGCGAGCCGGAGGATCTGCTCAAGTTCGGGCTGATTCCCGAGTTTGTCGGCCGTCTGCCGGTGATCGCGACGCTGGAGGATCTGGACGAGCCCGCGCTGGTCAAGATCCTGTCGGAGCCGAAGAACGCGCTGGTAAAACAGTATCACAAGCTGTTCGACATGGAGGCGGTCAAGCTCGGCTTCACCGACGAGGCCCTCGTCGCGGTGGCCCGGCGCGCGATCGAGCGCAAGACCGGCGCGCGTGGGCTCCGCTCGATCCTCGAGTCGATCCTGCTCGACACGATGTTCGATCTTCCCGGCATGGACGGGGTGAACGAGATCATGATCGACAAGGATGTCGTTGAGGGCCGCAAGGAGCCGGTGCGCGTCTTCGCCAAGAAGGACAAGGAAAGCGCATCGGCCTGATCGGGGCACCGGCCGGATCAGTCCGGTTGTTGTGCGCGACAACTTTTTGTCGCGCCGCAGCATGGGCGTTGACGGGGGGGCGCAGAGTACCTAGCGCTGCTATATGAGCTTCGCGTTTCGTGCTGCCCCGATGCGATTACCCGCCGCCTTTCTGACGCCGTTGCTGGTGCTTACCGGCTGCGGCGGCCAGGAAAAGAGGCCGACGCCGCCGCCGCCCGAAGCGGGCTTCGTGGTTGTCGGGGTGCAGACCGTCCCGCTCGAGATTGAGCTTGCCGGGCGGACCGCCGCCTTCGAGATGTCGGAGGTTCGGCCGCAGGTTTCGGGCGTCATCAAGGCACGTTTGTTCACCGAAGGCGCGATCGTGCGTCAGGGGCAGACGCTCTACCAGATCGATCCGAGCCTCTACCGTGCCGCCGTCGCCCAGGCGGCTGCGAACGTGACGAGTGCGGAGGCATCGCGCGAGGCGGCGCAGGCACGCGCCGGCCGCTATCGCCCGCTCGCCCAGATCGAAGCGGTCAGCCAGCAGGATTATACGGACGCGCAGGCGACGTCCCGGCAGGCGGCGGCATCGGTGGCGCAGAACCGCGCGGCACTGGAAACCGCCAACATCAACCTGCGCTTTACCCGTGTGCCCGCGCCGATAACCGGCCGGATCGGTCGATCGATCTTTACCACCGGGGCGCTCGTCACCGCCAACCAGGCCGATCCGCTGACGACGATCCAGCGGCTGGATCCGATCTTCGTCGATATCCAGCAATCGAGCGCCGATCTGCTCGCCCTGCGCCGTTCGCTGGCGACGGGCGGCACGGTGCCGTCCTCGGCGGAGGTGCGGCTGCGGCTGGAGGATGGCAGCGACTATCCTGCCGCGGGCACGGTGCAGTTCGCCGAAGCGATGGTCGATCCCTCGACCGGCACGGTTACCCTGCGCGCGCGCTTCCCGAACCGATCGGGGCTGCTGCTGCCCGGCATGTATGTTCGCGCGCGGCTGAGCCAGGCGACGGCGCGCGACGCGATCCTGGTTCCGCAGGCAGGGCTCGCAAGGTCCCCGCGCGGCGACGCCACGGTGATGCTGGTGGGCCCGGACAACAAGGCCGTGCAGCGTGAAGTGCAGGCCGGCCGCACCGTGGGCGACAAGTGGCTGGTCACCAGCGGGCTCAAGGCGGGCGAACGCCTCATCGTCGAGGGGCTCGGGCGGATCAAGCCGGGGCAGGTGATCCGCCCCGTGCCGGCCGGATCCAGGCCGCAGCCGCCGAAGGGCGGCACGGGCGCAGGGCGTGGGCCGGGCGGCGGCGGTTCGGCGACGGACACCGCCGGCACCCCACCCCAACGCTGATCGGGCATGTTCTCCCGCATCTTCATCGATCGTCCCATCTTCGCATGGGTGATCGCCATCGTGATCATGATGGGAGGTATCGCCGGCATCCTGTCGCTGCCGGTCGAGCAATATCCGGACATCGCGCCGGCGTCGGTCAACATCCGCGCGAACTTCCCCGGCGCGTCGGCCGAAACGCTTGAATCGAGCGTCACCCAGGTGATCGAGCAGCAGCTGACCGGGATCGACGGGCTGCTCTACTTTTCCGCGAACTCAAGCTCGTCGGGGTCGGTGACGCTGACGGTGACGTTCGCCAAGGGCACCGATCCGGATATCGCGCAGGTCCAGGTCCAGAACAAGGTGCAGCAGGCGCTGCCGCGGCTGCCGAGCCAGGTGCAGCAGCAGGGCCTGGTCGTCACCAAGTCGAACGCCGACTTCCTGCTGATCGCGTCCATCTACGACGAGACCGACCGCATGACGAGCGGGGACGTCTCGGATTACCTCGTCTCGACGCTGCAGGATCAGATCGGCCGCCTGCAGGGCGTGGGCGACGTCAACGTGTTCGGCGCGCAATATGCGATGCGGGTCTGGCTCGATCCGTTCCGCCTTGCCAGCTACCAGCTGATGCCGCGCGACGTGATCGCGGCGATCCAGGCACAGAATACGCAGGTCGCCGCGGGGCAGATAGGTGGCCAGCCCGCCCCGCCCGGGCAGATGCTCAACGCGGTGGTGACGGCACGGTCGCGGCTGACGTCGCCCGATCAGTTCAAGCGGATCATCGTCAAGACGCAGCAGGACGGATCCAAGGTGCTGCTGGAGAACGTCGCCCGCGTCGAGCTCGGCAGCGAGAATTATACGGTCGTCAGCCGGCTGAACGGCCATCCCGGCGCCGGCATCGCCGTGCAGCTCGCCCCCGGCGGCGATGCCCTGAAGACGGCCAAGCTGGTGCGGGACGAAGTCGAGCAGCAGTCGCGATCGTTCCCGGCCGGCCTGCGCTACGCCTTCCCCAACGATTCCACCGCCTTCATCCGCCTGTCGGTCGAGGAGGTCATCAAGACGCTGATCGAGGCGATCATCCTCGTCGTCATCGTCATGTTCGTATTCCTGCAGAGCTGGCGGGCCACGCTGATCCCGGCCATCGCCGTGCCGGTGGTGCTGCTGGGCACGTTCGGCATCCTGGCCGTCGCCGGCTTTTCGATCAACGTACTCACCCTGTTCGGGCTCGTACTGTCGATCGGCCTGCTCGTGGACGACGCCATCGTCGTGGTCGAGAATGTCGAGCGGGTGATGGAGGAGGATCCGGAGATCAGCCCCCGCGACGCGACGATCAGATCGATGGCCGAGATCCAGACCGCGCTGATCGCGATCGCACTGGTGCTGTCGGCGGTGTTCCTGCCGATGGCGTTCTTCGGCGGCTCGGTCGGCGTGATCTACCGCCAGTTCTCGATCACCATCGTTTCCTCGATGGTGCTTTCGGTCATCGTCGCTCTGGTGCTTTCGCCGGCGCTGGCGGCGACGTTGCTGAAGCGCCCGGCGGACAAGAAAGAGCGGCAGAACCGCACCGGCCGGCTCCTCCACAAATGGGGCGAGAAGTTCAACGACTGGTTCCGGCGGACCACGGAACGCTATCTGCGCGGTGTGCAGCGTGTGTTCGCGCACGTGTGGATCGCGGTGGGCGGGTTCGTCGCGGTCTGCGCGCTGCTGGTGTTCCTGTATCTCGGCCTGCCGACGAGCTTTTTGCCGACCGAGGATCAGGGCATCGCCCAGATCCAGTACACGCTGGCGCCCGGCGCCACGCAGCAGCGTACGCTGGACGCCGCGCGAGAGATCGAAAAATACTTCATGGGCCCGGAAGCCAAGAACATCAGCGCGATCTACACCGTTTCCGGCCAGAGCCAGGCCGGCGCCGGGCAGAATGCCGGCCGCGGCTTCATCGCGCTGAAGCCATGGGACGAGCGCAAGGGCACCGAAAATGCCGGCCCGCAGATCACGCAGCGGGCGACGCGCGCGCTTTCCTCGATGCGCGACGTGCAGTTCTTCGCGCTCAATCCGCCGCCGGTGCGCGGGCTCGGCCAGTCCAGCGGGTTCACGATGCAGCTGCTCAACAGCGGCGGGCTGGCCTACCAGGATTTCAAGGCGCAGCGCGACAAGCTGATCGCCGCGGCGCAGGGCGATCCCTTGCTCTCGTCGGTGCGCCAGAACGGTCTGGAGGATGTCGGCACGCTGAGCGTCGATATCGATCAGGAGAAGGTCGGCGCGCTCGGCGTGGCGCAGAGTGACGTTGATTCGACGCTGAGTGCGGCGTGGGGTGGCAATTACGTCAACGATTTCGTCGATCGCGGGCGGGTCAAGCGCGTCTACGTGCAGGGGGACGCCGCCTATCGCAGCAGCCCGGATGATCTCCGCAACTGGTATGTCCGCAGCGGCGATGGATCGATGGCGCCGTTTTCCTCGTTCGCCACGACGCATTGGGGGCAGGCGCCCTCCACCCTCTCGCGGTTCAACGGCGTTCCCGCCTACGAGATTCAGGGGCAGGCGGCGGAGGGCGAGAGTTCCGGCGCGGCCATGGAGCGGATGATCGAGCTTGCCGCGGAACTGCCGGGCACGTCCGTCGCGTGGAGCGGGCTTTCCTATCAGGAGCGGCTGTCCGGCGGCCAGGCGCCGATCCTCTACGGGCTGTCGCTGATGGTCATCTTCCTGTGCCTGGCCGCGCTCTACGAGAGCTGGTCGATCCCGATTTCGGTGATGCTGGTCATCCCGCTCGGGTTGGTCGGGGCGGCGCTGGCGGTGATGCTGCGCGGGCTGGAGAACGACGTCTACT
Source organism: Sphingomonas bacterium (assembly GCF_028292925.1). Classification (GTDB taxonomy): domain Bacteria; phylum Pseudomonadota; class Alphaproteobacteria; order Sphingomonadales; family Sphingomonadaceae; genus JAQGLK01. The sequence goes on along the minus strand of NZ_JAQGLK010000054.1, from coordinate 10,242 downwards.
TCCAGGTCGGGCTGCTGACGACGATGGGGTTGTCGGCCAAGAACGCGATCCTGATCGTCGAATTCGCGGAGCTGGCGGAGAAGCAGGGCAAGAGCCCGTTCGACGCTGCCATGGAAGCGGCCAAGCTGCGCCTCCGGCCGATCCTGATGACCAGCCTGGCGTTCATCTTCGGCGTGCTGCCGCTGGCGGTTTCGACCGGCGCCGGCGCGCAGAGCCGCATTGCGATCGGGACTGCGGTGATCGGCGGGATGCTGACCGCGACGATATTGGCGATCTTCTACGTGCCGCTGTTCTTCGTGCTGGTGCGGCGCTGGCTTGGCGGCAAGCGGGATGACCATGCGGGACAGCGCCCCGCCGCCCAGGAAGCCTCGGCATGAGGCGGGCTGCCACTCTGGCCCTGCTGATGCTTGGTGCGTGCAGCCTGGAGCCGCCTTATGCGACGCCGGTGCCCGCAGTCGCGCCGGGCTGGCCCGTCGGCGATGCCTATCTGCGGCAGAGCGAAGCGACGCTGCCGGCGATCAGCTACCGTGACATTTTCCGGGAGCCGCGGCTGCAATCGCTGATCGATCGCGCGCTGGCCAACAACCAAAATGTCGCGGTGTCCCTCGCGAACGTGGCTGCGGCGCGTGCCCAGTACCGGGTACAGCGATCGCAGATATTTCCGACGATCGGCGCAGATGCCGGCGTGTCGCTGTCCAAGGTCAATACGGCGCAGCAGGGCGCGGCGTTCAATGGCGGCGGAACCCGCACGGTATACAGCACGAGCCTGGGTCTCTCCGCTTTCGAGATCGATCTGTTCGGGCGGCTGCGCAACCTCAGCAAGGCCGCGTTGCAGGAGTATCTGGGCACCGAAGCTGCGGTTCGTGCGACGCGGCTGTCGCTCGTCGGGGAACTGGCGAGCGCCTATTTGACGCTGGCGAGCGACCGCAGCCTGCTCGCGGTTTCCGAAGATACCGAAGCGAGTGCGCTGCGCAGCGTGGATCTCACCCGCGCGCGGCTGCGCGGCGGCATCGCGCCGCGATCCGACCTGCGGCAGGCGGAGACGGTTCTGGCGCAGGCGCGGTCTGACCGGGCGGAACTGATCACCGCCGTCGCGCAGGATCGCAACGCCATCGAGCTGCTCGTCGGTGCGCCGGTCACCGATGCCGATCTGCCCGAATCGATCGAGAGCGTCGATGGGTTGCTGGGCGAGCTACCGGCAGGGCTGGACTCGCGGGTGCTGCTGCGCCGGCCGGACGTGGTGCAGGCCGAATATCAGCTGCGCGCCGAAAACGCCCGGATCGGTGCCGCCCGCGCCGCCTTCTTTCCTGCCATCAGCCTGACCGGGGCGATCGGCTTCGCCTCGACTGCGCTGTCATCCTTGTTCACGAACGACACGCTGACCTGGTCGGTCTCGCCGGGCGCCGGGCTCACGATTTTCGACGGCGGCGGGCTACGCGGCAATCTGGCGCTGGCGCGTGCCCGGCGCGAGGCAGCGATGGGCCAGTATCAGCTGACGATCCAGACGGCGTTCCGCGAAGTCGCCGATGCCTTGGCGCGTCGTGGCACGATCGACCGCCAGCTCGCCGCGCAACGCGATCTCGAAGCGGCGGCACGCGATAATTTCGTGCTGGCCGAGGCGCGCTATCGCGAGGGGATCGAGCCGTTCCTGACGACGCTGGATGCGCAACGCACATTCTACAACGCCCAACGATCGCTGACCGCGACGCGGCTGGTGCGCGCGGACAATCTGGTGACCCTGTATCGCGTACTCGGCGGCGACATGCTGACCGACGCGTTGCCGGCGCGCCCTGCCACGGTGTCAGGCCGCCAGCCGGGCTGAGGCGCCGTTCGCTGGGTGATCGGGGGGCGGGCTGCGGGGCCGGAAGGTATCGGCCGCAGCGCATGGCTCGTCGTACGGGCCACCGCCCCGCCGATCCCCGACACGAGAATGCCGGCAAGAGGGGTTACCCCCTGCCGGCATCTTTCAACTCGTTGCGCGTGGCGCGCCGGACGGACCGGCGCGCCGGAACGGCCTAGCGGTAGTAACGCTGGCCCTTCCGCACGTAATAACGACGGCCGCGGCTGTCGCGATAGTATTTGCGGTTCTTGGTGAGTGCGGTGATGGCCGCACCGCCGGCGCCGCCGATCAGCGCACCTTCACCGACGCCGAGGCCGGGGATCAGCGCACCGGCAACCGCGCCGCCGCCGGCACCGATGGCCGTGCCGCGCAACACCTGGTTGGTGTTCTGGGCATAGGTCGGCGCGGCTGCACCAAAGGTCAGCGCCGCGGCGGCCGCAATCAGAGCCTTATGCTTCATCGTTTCGCTCCCAATACTCAACTCGTGGACCCGCATCTAACGGCAGAGCGCGTGTCTGGTTCCTGAACGGGCATGCGTAACATACTTAGCAGCCGGTGAAGAAAACGCGGCTAATCTAGGCGACAGGCGCGGCAACCCTTGGGCCGGGCCGTCCGGCAGCGAAAGCCTGACCCCGCAGCGCACTTGAAGCGATGTCGGGGCAGCGTCTAAGTGGTTCGAGTCGATAGGGGATTGTGATGAAGCGGGCGGCGGGTTTCGTAGCGGTGGCACTCGTGGCGGGATCGGCGCTGGTGGGGATGGCCGGCGCCGCGAGCGGGGACAAGGTGCCCTATTGGGCATCGATCGCGGCGCGGGAGGCGATCATGCGAACCGGCCCCGGCCCCAACTATCCGGCCATCTGGAAATATACCCGGCCCGGTCTGCCGGTGAAGGTCGTCGCGCGCCACGAACATTGGCGCCGGGTGGTCGAGCAGGACGGCACCGAAGGCTGGATGAACGGCATCCTGCTCAGCGAGGACCGCACCGGCGTGGTCACCGCCGAGGCCGCACCGATGCGCGACGCGCCCGATGCGGCGGCGCGGATCCGGTGGCGGGCGGAGCGGGGGGTGATCGGCAAGGTAGCGCACTGCGCCGACGGCTGGTGCGAGTTCGAAGTGACCGGGCGTACCGGCTATATCGAGATCGCCAAGCTGTGGGGCGTCGATAGCGGCGAGACCGTGAACTGAGCGGTATCGCGGAAGAACGGGGGCGGGGAGCTGCGGTCGCGTCCCTCGCCCGAACGTTCCCGGGGGCGAGGGCCCGTGCCCGATACCAGGGGACCGGGCCCTCGCCGGCCTGGCCTAGAAGGCGAAACGCAGCGTGCCCTGGAACGTCCGGGGCGAGCCGATGCGGAAACGCGGCTGGCTGGCCAGCGTGCTCTGCGTGGTCGAGATGTTGCCGAGATAATCCTCGTCGAACACGTTATCGACACGGACCGACAGGTAGGTCCGCTCAAGGCCGAACGGCGCCAGGCTGACGCGCGCGTCCAGATCGATCAGGGTGTAGCCCTTCGTGCGACCATCGGCTGCGATCAGATCCGTATCGATGCCGGTGAGGGTGGAAAGCCGGCCGGCCGAGGTGAGCGTGCGCCCGTTATCGTCGGTGGAGTAGCGCCCCCCGACGTGCTTGGCCTGCGCGCCGAAGCTGACATAGGTGAGGTCGACATCGACCCGGCCGCCGAACTGCCACTTGGGCGTTTCCACGAACTGCGCGCCCTGCGTGTGCGAGATGATGGCCCCGTTGATGCCGGTGACGTCGTTCTTGATCCGCGAGTTGATGTACGAAACGAACGGCGACAGCGAGAGCTGCGGGATCGGCTGCACGGCGACGTTGAAGTCGAACCCGTAGGCGCGGGCCGACCCGACGTTGCGGTCCACCGACGTGTTGTAGGTGGGGCTGCCCGGATCGGTGTCCGTCGCCGAGACGATGCGGTTTTGGTAGTCGGTCCAGTAGCCGGCAAGCTGCGCCTGCACCTTGCTCGAACGGTAGCGATAGCCCCCCTCGTAGGCGTCGGTCTTTTCGCCGAGCGGCGCGATCGCCACCGAACGATACAGATTGTCGGTGCTGGGCGCCGAGAAGTTGCGGCCGAACGACGCATACAGGCTGTGCGGGCCGGCAATCTTGAAGGTGATGCCCGCCGACGGCAGGATCGGGCTGTACTTCACGGTGCGCTCATAGGGCGCGTAATAGACACCGGAGGGCGCGGCCTGTCCGCTGGGCGGGGCATAGTTCGTCGCGACCAGGTTCACGTTGGTGGGCACCGGCTGCGAGGTGCAGATCACGTTGCCGGTGGAAACCTGCGTGAAGCAATATTGGTTGAGATCGCGCTTGAAGAAAGGCGCGCGCACACCGGCCGTCAGCGTGAGGCGATCCTCCAGGAAGGTGCCGAAATATTCGCCGGAGATCTGCTGCAGCATGGCGATCGAATAACGATCGCGGCTCTGCACCGGCAGCCCGTCGGCCGTCACGATGCGGGCATCCTGGTTATACTTGCCGCCGAAGACGCTGATCGGGTTGCCGGCAGGGTCCACGAAGCCCTGCTCGCCGGTCTGGCGATGTTCGCCACGATCGTAGGTGTAGGCCAGGCGGACGCGGTGCGCGTCATTGATCTCGTAGATCAGCGAGGACAGCAGCGTGTAGCGGTTGGTGCGCGTGTTGCTCGGCGTGTAGACGCGGATGCTGTCGCGGAAGTCGCCGTCGCCGTTCAGATCGACGCCGGATGCCGTGCTCCTGCCGATCAGGATCGGCGAGCTTTCCGCGAGGACGTTGGTGCCGCCCCCGTTCGCCAGCGTGTACTGATAGCCGGGATCGACCGTCAGGATCAGGCCGTCGGCCAGCGTGAAGCGGCTGGCGACGCGGACGTTGCCGGTGTTCGACGGGTTGATCCGCAGGCCGTAATAGTTGGTGCAGCTGGCCGGGGTGGCATTGTTGGTGGCGGTGCCGGCATTCTCGTTGTCGATGACACCGCGGGTCGGGGTGTCGCGCACGCAGGTGCCGATATTGTCGAAGTCGCGGTTCAGGCTGAAATCGGCGGCGGTGCCGGTGTTGTACGATGCGTTGCGGTTTTCGTTATAGTGGCCGGCAACCGAGACGAAATCGCCGCTGGAGCCGATCGGCTGGAAAATGCGGAAGTTGTACTGCGTCTTGTTCAGCTCGCCCGGCGCGCCGTTGAACTTTTCGTACCGCTGGTTCGATGCCGAGACGAAGGCCCGGGTGCCGAACTTGGTGAACGTGCCGGTATCGAGCATGCCGAATATGCGGGTGAAATCGAAATCGCCCAGCGAGGCATCGACCATCGCGCCGAGCGTCTCGGAGGGGAGCCGCGTGCGATAGGATACCACGCCGCCCGCCGCCGACGGGGTCGGGCTGTCGACGTCGGTCGTGCCGAGGTTCACCGTGACCTGATCGATGACCTCCGGATCGAGCTGCTGGTTGGAATAGATCGCATAGCTGCCGGTATCGTTCAGCGGCAGGCCGTCGAACAGCAGGGCGATGCGGTTGCCGGGGAAGCCGCGGATACGCAGGTTGCCGCCCGACGAGCCGTAGGGATCGCTGTTGGTGAAGTTGACGCCGGGAATCTGGTTGATCGTGTTCAGGATCGACTGACCGACACCCTGATGGCTGATGAATTCCTGCGTCAGAACGGTGCGCGTCTTGGGCACGTCGGGAATGACGACCCCGGCGACTCCGTTGGACAGGCGGCTGCCGGTAACGACGATGGTGTCCTGATTCTCGATCTCGGCGGAACCAGTGGACTGCGCAAAGGCGCTGGATGTCCCAAGCACCGTGAGGGCGCAGCCGAGGTATAGCTTATTCATGGTGGTTATCCCTGAATCCGTTCTGGTTCGCGCCGACCCGACGCTTACGGCGCTCTTGTCGGCACACGAGCGTCGCTGCTGTGACGAGAAGATTACGATCTGGTGACACGACATCCTGCTGCAAAGCAGCAACACTGCCTAGGCTCGGGAAAGTGGTATTGTCACTCGCGGTAGCGGCCCCCGGCCCAGGCGCGCGGCACTTTTCCGGGCCGGTGCTGCTGCGATGCAACACCGCCGATGCGTGGCCCCCGGCATGCGCCCGACGTGCGCCCGGCCGGCCCCGGATACGATCCGGGTGCGCAACGCGGGGGCGGCCATGCTAGAGGCCGGCAATGGTTTCGCTCGACCCGCACGGCGCGGACCCCGTTTTCCACGCTTTGTGGGTGCTGCTCGGCGGCCTGGCCGGCGCCATTGTCGGCAGCTTCCTGGCCACCCTGGTTCTGCGCTGGCCGGCTGGCACGGGGCTGGGCGGCCGATCGCGCTGTGACGGCTGCGGGCGAGCGATCGGGGCCGCCGCTCTCGTGCCGCTGCTGAGCTACCTGGTGCTGCGCGGACGGTGCCGCGCTTGCGGCGACAGCATCGACCGCCGCCATCCCGCGATCGAGCTTGGCGCGGCAGCGATCGGCGCGGTGGCCCTGGCGATCGCGCCGGGCCCGGCGGGCGCGGCCGGTGCCGTCTTCGGCTGGCTCCTGCTCACGCTGGCGATCCTCGACCTGGAACATTTCTGGCTTCCCGACCGGCTGACCGGCACGCTGGCGGCCGCGGGGCTGTGCGCGGGTCTGGCAGGCGTTGCGCCGCCGCTGGCGACGCGGATCATCGGCGGGCTGGTCGGCTTCGCCGCGCTCGCGGGGATCGGGTTCCTCTATGCCCGGCTACGCGGTCGCGTCGGGCTGGGCCAGGGCGATCCCAAGCTGCTCGGCGCCATCGGGCTATGGCTCGGCTGGCCCGCGCTGCCGCTGGTGTTGCTCGGCGCCAGCCTGATCGGGCTCGGCGCGGTAGCGGCGTTGCGGCTGACCGGGCGGCGGATCCGGGCGACGGACCGATTGCCGCTCGGCACGTTGATGGCGGCGGCCTCGTGGCTGCTCTGGTGTGCGACAACGCGCGGAAATGTAATAATTCCGGCGTAAACGCTCGCGTCTCCGCCCTTGCCTGGGATAGGGATTGGGGGCGTTGGCGGGATGGTCTTTCGAATGCGTCTAGTTCTCGACTATCGCGCCCGGCAGTGGCTGCGGCGCCTCTCTCGATACAGGTTCCATACGGTGGCCGAACTGGTGCTGCTGTCGGTTCTGGCGGTGCAGTGCGCCCGTTTGCTGTGGGTGATCGTGACCCCGGTCGGCCCGCTGGGGGACTGGCGGCCGGCGCGCGCGCTGGCGTTCGACGACGCGATTTTTGGCAGCTTCGATCCCTTCTTCCGCACCGGCGCGGCGACGAGCGGGCCGATCACGGTGACCACGCTGGATCTCAAGCTGTTCGGCATCCGATCGGATCAGGCGTCCGGCCGGGGATCGGCGATCATCGGTACGCCCGACGGGCAGCAGGCGAGCTATGCGGTGGGGGAGGAAATCCAGCCCGGCGTTACGCTGAACGCCGTCGCCTTCGACAATGTGACCATCCTGCGGGGTGGCGCCAGGGAGCAGATATTCCTCGATCAATCCCAGCCGGCGGCCAGCGTGGGCCCGCCTGCCGCGCCGCCGCCGACGGGCACCGCACCGCCAGCGGGCACGGCGCCGATCGCCGCCCCGGCCGCGGCTGACGTGCAGATCACCCCGCGGCTGGAAAACGGCAGGGTCACCGGCTTCGCCGTCGATCCGCAGGGTCTCGGCACGCAGTTCAAGGCGTTCGGGTTCCAGCCGGGGGACATCGTCCTGTCGATCAACGGCATCTCCGCCGCCGTCGCGACCAGCGATCAGGTCCGCGCCGCGCTCGGCCAGAGCGGTGGCGAGGTGGTGGCGGACGTCCAGCGCGGCGGAAGGACGATCACGCTGCGCGGGGCATACGCACGATGAGGCGGCGTCTCCTCATGGTGTCGGCGGCGATGGCGCTGGCGACGGCGATCGGGCTCGCCGCGCCTGTTGCCGGCCAGCAGGTGATCAACCTGCGCGATGCCGATATCCGCGCCTTCATCCAGGATGCGTCCCGCGTAACGGGCCGCACCTTCATCATCGATCCGCGGGTGCAGGGGAAGGTTTCCGTCGTGACGGACCGGCCGCTCTCGCAGAGCGAGTATTTCGAGGTGTTCCTTTCTACGCTGCGCGCCAACGGGATGATCGCGGTGCCGATCGCCGGTGGCGGCCTGCGCATCCAGATGGCGGACGGCGCCGCGACCCAGCCGAGCCGCGTCGGCAGCCGCGGTTCGGCCGGCAACAGCTTCGTAACCGAGGTCTTCCGGCTGCGATCCATCGACGCGGCCTCCGCTGTCGATACCCTGCGGCCGCTCGTCAGCCGCGAGGGCGCGGTTACCGCCAACCGCGCCGGCAACGCGATCGTCGTTGCCGATTATGCCGACAATATCCGCCGTATCCGCACCCTGCTCCGCAGTATCGACCGGGACAGCAGCGCGACGCGGGTCGTGCCCCTGCGCAATGCCGGCGCGCGCGAGATTGCCGCCGCACTCCAGCAGCTCGCCGGCGCGGGCGGCGGGCAGGGCGCGCAGGCCGGACCGGGCGTATCCGTCGTCGCGGTGGACAGCGCCAACGCCATCGCGCTGCGCGGCGATGCGCCGACCGTGTCGCGGCTGGCGGGGATCGCCGAGGATCTCGATCGCCGCGCCGCCACCGGCAGCGAGATCCGGGTGATCTTTCTGGAACATGCCGACGCCGAAAAGCTGTTGCCGGTACTGCAACAGCTCGTCGGCCAGCAGGCGAGCGTCGCCGCCCCCGCGGCCAGCGCCACCCGCGGCAATTCGGTGGCGGGCGATGTCACGCCCTCGGCGGCATCCGTGCCGGCGCCCTCCATCCAGACGGCCGGTGGATCCGGCGGGGGCTCCGGCCGCGGCGCCCCGGTGATCGCGCGGTACGAGGGCACCAACGCGATCATCATCTCCGCCCCCGGCGATATCCAGCGCACGCTGGGCGAAGTCGTCCGTCAGCTCGACACCCGGCGCGAACAGGTGCTGGTCGAGGCGATCATCGTCGAGATTTCGGACGCGGCGGCCAAGAAGCTCGGCGTGCAGTTCCTGCTCGGTGGATTGCCCGGCAGCGGCGTGCCGTTCGCCGCGACCAATTACTCGAACACTGCGCCCAACCTGCTCGCCATCGCCGGGGCGTACGGCGCGCGCGAACTGAACAGCACGACGACCACGATCAACGGGTCCACCGTCACCACCAGCAGCAATTCCTCGATTGCCGACACGCTGGCGCAGACCGCGGCCAATTCGATCCTGAGCGCGGGCAGCTTTGCCGGGCTCGCCGGCAAGCTGGGCAGCGATGCGATCTTCGGCACGATCATCAACGCGGTGAAGACGGATACGGAATCGAACATCCTTTCCACGCCCTCCATCATGACGCTGGACAATCAGGAGGCCAAGATACTGGTCGGACAGGAAATTCCGATCACCACCGGCCGCGCGCTGGGGCAGAATTTCGAGAATACGTTCAACACCGTCCAGCGCCAGAATGTCGGAATCCAGCTGGAGGTGAAGCCGCAGATCAATGCCGGCGGTGCGATCAAGCTATTCCTGCGGCAGGAGGTCAGCTCGATCGCGGGGCCCGTATCGAACGACAATAGCGACCTGATCCTCAACAAGCGCGAGATCGAGACCACCGTCACCATCGACGATGGCCAGATCATCGCGCTCGGCGGGCTGCTCGACGACAATGAGCGGCGGACGATCGAGAAGATCCCGCTGCTCGGCGATATCCCGGTGCTGGGGGAGCTGTTCAAATCGCGCGGGCGGCAGCGCACCAAGACCAACCTGATGGTCTTCATCCGCCCGACCATCCTGCGCTCCCCCGCCGACGCCCGCGCGCTGGCCGAGCGGCGCTACGGCTATGTCCGCAACCAGCAGATCCAGCAGCGCCCCGACCGCGAGCCGACGATCGACGAACTGGTGCGCGATTACATGGGCGCCGAGCTGCCGATCCCGCCGGTCTCCGCAATCGGCCCCGCGCCGGGCGGGGAGGCGCGAACGATCGTGCCGGGCGGCCCGGACGCGGTCGCCCTCCCGGTCGGCCCCGGCGAGGCGCAGGTGATCGTGCCGACCGTGCGGTCCTCGCAATCGATCGTGCGGCCGGTGCCGGTGCCGCCGTCCGGCCGTTCGTCGTCGTCGTCGTCCACACCCTTGCCCGGCAAAAGGCCGTGAACGCGCCGCTGCCCATAGACGCCGGTTCGGTGCCGCTCGGCGCCGGCAGCGTCCTGGGCGCGGCTCGCGTCGGCAATCTGCCCTACGCGTTCGCCCGTCGCTTCGGCGTGGCGATCGCCGACGACGGCGATGCCGGGACGATCGTGGCGCTGCGCGAGGGGGCCGATCCGAAGGCACTGATCGAGGTCCGCCGCGTCCTCGGCCGTCGCTTCGCGGTGGAGCGCGCCGGGGTCGAGCGGTTCGACCGGATTCTTTCCGAACGCTACGCGATGGACGGGCAGGCCGC
>NZ_JAQGLK010000030.1 GCF_028292925.1 Sphingomonas bacterium | reverse complement strand
GTTCGCCCCGGATCAAGGTCTTCACGACCCCGGCGGTGGTGGCAAGATCGTCGGGGTGGATGATGTCCGCGAAGGGACGGCTGATCAACTCGTCATGCGTTCGATCGAGCACGGCGGCCCAGGCCGGATTGATCAACTTCAATCGACCGTCGAAGGTCGCCACGCCGAACAGGTCACGCGTCATCTCGAACAGCCGGTTACGCGCCGCGGACGACTGCCGATCGGCGACCACCTTGTCCGTCGTCTCCGTGCAGGCGCAGAACAGCCCCACGACGCTGCCGGCCTCACTGCGGACGGGCGTGTAGCTGAAGGCGAAGTGTGCTTCCCGGTCGCGCCCCGGACGATCGAGCTGCAGCGAGAGATCGGCCATGTGTACCGGCTGACCCTGGCCCACGGCATCGAACAAAGGCGTCAGTTCGTCGCGCACCTCGCGCCACACGTCGAAGAACGGGCGGCCAAGGGCGTCGGGGTGGCGATCGGCCAGCATCGGTGCATAGCCGTCATTGTAGAGCAGGATATGATCGGGACCCCAGCCGATGAACATCGGCTGATCGGCCGCGAGCAGCACGCCGACGAGCGTCTTGAGCGGCTGCGGCCACCCATCCGGGGGACCCAGCGGTGATGCCGCCCAAGGATAGTCTCGCATCGCGGCGCCCATGGATCCGCCGCCACTCAACACGTCAAAATGCAACGACTTACCCCCGTTTTCGCTCGCTCCTTATCACATAGGGATGTTGCGCGCTCAGGCCAGCGTCATCCACCTTGGTGCTCTCGCGGGAATGAACAGCCCGAGCCTGGGGCCGCCGCCGCCACTTGTCTGCGGAGCCGACTTTTCGGGTCGTTGTGCAGATCGGGAAAAATGGCGCGCCCGGCAGGATTCGAACCTGCGGCCTCAAGATTAGAAGTCTCGCGCTCTATCCAACTGAGCTACGGGCGCATCGGCGGTGCCGCATAGCGTGGATTGCGTCGCGGCGGAACCGCGATACTCTGCATGCCCATGCAGGAGGACAGCGAGGCAGATCCACGGGCGGTCGGTGCGGAAACGCTCTCGGGCCGGCCGTTGCGTTACTACGATTTCATGATGGCGGCGTTCGTCGCGATCCTTCTGCTCTCCAACGTGCTCGGTGCGGGCAAGCGGGCGCAGATCGATCTGCCGTGGATCGGCACCTGGCCGTTCGGGGCGGGCATCCTGTTCTTTCCCGTTTCGTACGTGATCGGCGATGTTCTGACCGAGGTGTACGGCTATGCGCGGGCGCGGCGGTGCATCTGGGCCGGGTTCGCCGCGGTGCTGTTCATGGCCTTCATGAGCTGGGTGGTGGTCGCGCTTCCGCCCGCGCCGGACTGGGGCGGGCAGGGGGCATATGAGGCGGTGTTCGGGCAGGTGCCGCGCATCGTGCTCGCCTCCGTCGCCGCCTTCTGGGCCGGTGAGTTCGCCAACGCGTTCATCCTGGCGCGGCTGAAGCTGCTTACCCGCGGCCGCCACCTGTGGAGCCGGACGATCGGATCGACGATCGTCGGCCAGGGAATCGACAGCCTGATCTTCTATCCGCTCGCTTTCTATGGCGCGCCGGGCTGGCCGGTGCAGGCGATGCTTCTGGTGATGCTGAGCCAGTTCGTGCTGAAGGTGGCGTGGGAAGTGCTGCTGACGCCGGTCACCTACGGCATCGTCGGATTTCTGAAGCGGCGGGAGGGTATCGACGTGTACGACAGGGGCACCGATTTCACGCCCTTCCGCACCCGCCTCTGACCGGAGACCGCCGGAAGGATAGATCGCAGATCGGTGTTGCGTCTGCGAGGCACTCTCAATAAGGCTCGGGTCAAAGGGGATCCGGATGTCCAGAGTGAAGGTACGCAACCTGTGGTTCCAGGTGCACAAGTGGATCGGGCTGATCCTGTGCGTCGTGCTGATCCCCCTCAGCCTCACCGGATCCCTGCTCGTCTGGCATGACGGCCTGGACGAGATGCTTCACGGGCAACGCTTCCCCGCCTCGGGTGAGGCGACGCAGCCCGTTTCGCGCTACGTCGCCGCGGTGGCTCCGCTTCTGCCGCCGGGTGGGCGCGTTACCGGGATCGCGCTTCCCGAGAACGGCCGCGGCGCCGTGGTCGTGCGCATGGCGCCACCCGCGCCGCCGGAGGGCGCGGCCCGCGGCGGCCGGCCGCGCAGCCTTTCGGTCTGGGTCGATCCGCGCAGCATGGCCGTACTGGACAGCGCCTGGTCCGATCAGGGTGTGATCCGGGTGCTGCACATCTTTCACGGCACGCTGATGATCCCCGGTGTCGGCCGGGCCATCGTGGGTTGGCTGGGCGTGCTGATGCTGATCTCGTCGATCAGCGGGCTGTGGATCTGGTGGCCGACGATCGGCCGCTGGGTGCGCGGCCTGCGCTGGCGGCGGGGCAACAAGTTCGATCTCAATCTGCATCACAGCGTCGGCTTCTGGATCGCACTGCCGCTGGCGGTGCTGTCGCTGACCGGCGCATGGATCAGCTTTCCGGCGTTCTTCAGCGGACTGGTCGGGGAGCCGGCGATGCGGCGGCCGCCTGGTTTCGGCGGCGGCGGCCGGGTGCCGCAGCCGCGGCTCACCCCGGACGAGGCGGTTTCGCTGTTCGCGGCGCGGGGCAAGGTGACCGAGATCGGCATGCCCTCCGCCGAGCCGGCCAAATGGAGTGGCACGGTAGCGGACGAAAGCGGGCGCGCGCTGCGTCTGCAGATCGACGATGCCACAGCTGAGGTGAGCACGGCGGTTCAGCCACCGCGCGGGCCGGTGATGGGGCTGATGCGCAAGCTGCACGACGGCGTTGGCACCGGCATTGTCTGGCAGACCATCATCTTCCTGGGCGGCATCGCCCCCGCCGCGCTCGGCATCACCGGGGTCACGATGTGGCTGCGATCGCGCAGGTGGCGCGGGCAGGCGGAGGCCCGCGCCCGCGAAAAGGCCAACGCGCGCACCTGAAGGGCGCAACGGCAAGGGCCGCCGTGGCCCGCGTCGGCGCTGCACGCCAGCGATCGTCCGCCGCATCGGGCGCGGGCGGCGCCCCGGCCGGAAGATCCCCCCCCCGGCGGGTCTAGCTGCGTGCGTCGGCCACCGCTGTTGCGGCGAGCGCGCGGACGCGGGTGCCATCCGGGAAGCCTTCCGCGATCCACTGGCGCTCGATCGCCTGGAGCGTGGCAGCGACGACGGGTCCGGGCTTCAGTCCAAGCCTGATCAGGTCGCCGCCGCCGATCGGCAGGGCAGGGCGCTGCCAGCCCTCTATCGCGGCAAGCGCGGCGGCAATGTCCCCTTCGGAGAGGCCTGGCCGAAGCAGGATGCGGTCGATCGCGCCATCGATGCCGAGACGGTAGGCAAGCGCACGGGAATCGGTCTGTGCGCCGTGTGCAGAGGCAGCCTCCACCAGCCGCTTGCGGGCACGGTTGGCGAGTTTCAGCCGCGCGCCGACGTCCATTGCCACCTCGGGTGCGGCCGGCAGCAGGGCAGCGAAGCGCCGCAGCGGATCCGGCGCGACGCCGAAGATACGCTCGCGCCGTTCCAGATCGATCAGCGTAGCGAGATCGACGACCTCCGGCAGAACGGGCGCCAGAATGCCCGCGCCGATCATGATCGCCAGAACGACCGATGGCGTCGGGGCACCGAGGATACGCAGCAGTTCGTCCGCAATCCGCTCGCGGGAGAGCGCCATCAGGTCGTTGGCGCGGGCGGTACAGGCGGCCAGCGCGGCAGCATCGGGTGCGGCCTGCCCGAAGCGACCGTGAAATCGGAAGAAGCGCAGGATACGGAGATGATCCTCCGCAATCCGCGTCAGCGGGTCGCCGATGAAGCGGACGCGGCCCGCCGCCAGATCCTCCGCGCCGCCGAAATAATCGTGAACCTCCCCGCTCAGCGGATCGGCGGAGAGCGCGTTGATCGTGAAATCCCGCCGCGCGGCGTCCTCGCGCCATTCGTCGGTGAAGGCTACTATTGCGTGGCGCCCGTCCGTGCTTACGTCGCGGCGCAGCGTCGTCACCTCGATCGGGCCGTCGGGCAGGATGGCGGTGACGGTGCCGTGGGCGATCCCCGTGGGCACCGCCTTGAACCCTGCCGCGACGATGCGATCGCGTGTCTCTTCCGGCCGCAGCCGGGTCGCGCAGTCGACGTCCTTCGCATCTATGCCGAGCAGCGCATCGCGCACCGCGCCGCCGACGAAGCGCGTCAAGCCGCCGCCGCCGCCGAGCGCATCGAGCAGAAGATCGAGGCCGGCGCGGTGCCGCCATGCCGCATCGGGAAGCCTCACGATCCCCAGCCCAGCCGCCGCCCGAGGTTGACGATCATCGCTGCCGTCGCCCCCCAGATCCGCTCGCCGACCCACGGGATCTCGTAGAAGGTCCGCTGCGCCCCGCGCCACTCGACAGTGGACAGGCGGTGGTTGGCGGGATCGAGCAGGTGGGCAAGGGGCACCTCGAACAGGGCGGCGACTTCGGCGTCGTGCGGCAGCAGCGGCAGATCGGGCGGCACCACCCCCACCACCGGCGTGATCTCGAACCCCGTCACCGTCCGGAACAGCCCGACCGTGCCGACCACCTCGACGGCAGCGGGCGGCAGGCCGATCTCCTCGTCGGCTTCGCGCAGCGCAGCGGCGATCACGTCGGCGTCGCCCGGATCGACGCGCCCGCCGGGAAACGCGACCTGGCCGGCGTGGGAGCGCAGCGTTTCGGAGCGGCGGGTGAGCAGTACGCCCGGCTCCGCGCGGTCGGTCACCGCAATCAGCACGGCCGCGGAGCGCAGGCGTTGCTCGGCCGCCATCAGGTTCGTCACGTCATCTCCGGCGAGGAGCGCCGGATCGCGACGCGCGCCATCCGCCAGCGCGGCGCGGAGCCGTTGCGCCAGGCTCAAGCGTCACCCCCCAGCGGAAACCAGGCGCCGTCGCTCCACAGGCCGGGCGGCGTTGCACCCTCCTCCAGCATCAGATCGGCAAGCTCGTAATAGACGGCGCGGGAAAGGAGCGCCTCCATCCCGCCGCGAACGTGCAGATAGGGGTGGGGGCCATCATCCCGCGTCTCGATTCTCAGGCGGTGTTGCGGCCCGGCGACGATCAGGTCGCCCGTGTTGAGGCGAAAGGCGAGCCGGCGATCGCGGCCGTTGCCCTCGGCGCGCAGCTCGACCGCCACGAACGGCGCGTCCTCCACCGTTATGTCCAGCTTCTCGGCAGGCGTGACGAGGACGTAGCCGCCGTCGGCCTCGCGGCGCAGGATCGTCGAAAAGAGGCGGACCATCGCCGGGCGGCGGATCGGCTCGCCTTGGTGAAACCAGGTGCCGTCGCGCGCGATCCGCATCTCGCTGTCGCCGCAGCGCGCGGGGTGCCAGCTTTCCACCGGCGGCAGCCGCCGCTCGGCGGCGAGCGTCGCGATCTCGGCCAGCGAGAGGCCGGTAATGTCGGCGGGCGGGGAAGTCTCGGGCATGGCGGCGCGTTAGCCCATTGCATCCGCCAGTTGAACCGGCGGCGTCGCCCCGCGGGGCCTGACGTGGCCGGCCGGGGGCAGGGTGCGCCCGCCGGTCAGGCGCACGAGCAGCCGGCGCCGCTCGAACGGGCCCGGCAACTCCCATCCCGAGGTGGGCGCGGCATGGAAGCCGAACAGCCGCTCATAATATTCCGGATCGCCGATCAGCATCAGCGGCGGCGCCGCGATGGCATCGGCCGTGGCCAGCGAGGCGCGCATCAGCGTGCGGCCGATGCCGTGCTGCTGCCGCTCCGGGGACACCGCCACAGGGCCGAGCAGTACCAGCGGCACCGCATCGCCGTCGCCCGGAACCAGCTCGACAGGCCAGCACTGCACCACGCCGACCAGCAGGCCGCGATCGAAGGCGGCAAAGGAAAGTTCCGGGATCATCGCCACCCCCTTGCGCAGCAGGTAGGCGGTGCGCCGGTGGCGATCCGCGCCGAAGGCGGCGTCGAGCAGCGCCTCGATCGCCTCCGGGGCAGCGCGCGCAATCGGGAGGATCAGGATCGGCACAGGCGCCCCATGGCAAGCGGCGCCACGTCCGCCGGACAGCTGCGCCTCTAGCCGCTCGCCAGCGAAAGAAAAGAGCAGACGCGCTTATCCCCAGCCGCCGGGGAAAAGCTGTGGATAAGCCGGGGGCGACCGGCCAAGGATCGCAGTCTCCCGCCGATCCGACCGGCTTGCCCGTTTTTCGAGCAGGGTCTAGTTGGCGGCGATGACCCCGGAATTCGGCAAGCCACGAACCGCTATCGTGACCGGCGGCGCTCGGCGGATCGGCGCGGCCATCGTCCGCGCGCTCCTCGACGATGGCTGGCACCTGCTCGTCCACTGCCGCGACTCGTGCGACGAGATCGATCTGTCGTCCGCAGCCGACGGCCGCATCCGCGTCGTTTCCGCCGATCTTGCGGAGGGCGACGCGGCAGAGCGGGTGTTTGCGGCACTCGCCGGCATGCCCCCGCCGGCACTGCTGGTGAACAACGCCTCACGCTTCGTCTACGACACGCTCGACGATTTCGATCCGGCAGCGTGGGAGGCGCATTTCGCGGCCAATCTGCGGGCGCCGGCATTACTCACGCAGGCTTTTGCACGCGCGGTGCCGGCCGGGGCAGGGGGGCTGATCGTCAACCTGCTCGATGCCAAGCTCGCCCAGCCCAACCCGGATTATTTCACCTACACGCTGTCCAAGATGGGGCTGGCCGGGCTGACCGAGCTTGCCGCGCGGGCGCTGGCGGCACGCGGCATCCGGGTGTGCGGCATTGCGCCGTCGGTCACGCTCGTTTCCGGGCCGCAAAGCCGCGAGAATTTCGACGCCGTTCACCGCCTCAACGCACTCGGCCGCGGTGTCGAGGTGGATCAGGTCGTCGCGGCGCTGCGCTTCCTGATCGCCACGCCCGTCTTGACCGGGCAGACGATCGTGCTCGATGGCGGCCAGCGTTTCCTGTCGCTGCCCCGCGACGTCCAGTTCATGGTGACCGAATGACCACGCGACCGCCGCTCGACGGCCTGGTGCCCGCCACGCTTGCCCCGCGCAGCCGGCGGATCTTTTTGAACGACCTCGATGTGTCCGTCGATATCGGCTTCCACGATGCCGAGATCGGAAATCCGCAGCGCATCCTCATCTCGGTCGAGGTCTGGGTGGAGGAGGCCTGGTTCCCGACGGAGACGGACGACGCGGAGGCCGCGTGGAATTACGATCACGTCCGCAGCGAGATTCACCGGATCGCCGCCGCGCGCCGCTTCAACCTCCAGGAGACTTTGGTCCGCCAGGTCTATGACAGCATCGCCGCCAGGGCCGGGGTGACGGCGCTGCGGGTCAGCGCGCGCAAGCCCGACATCTACCCCGACTGTGCCGGCGTCGGCGTGGAGCTCGCCTCCTTCTGATCGGACGCGGTTCGCCGGGTCAGATCGGATAGTTGCGCGCGCACGGGCCAAGCCCCTGCCGTACCAGCGCATAATCCGCCTGCGCCGCACCGGCGGCCTGGTCCGCCAGGTTTGCCGTGCTTGCGGCGGGGAGGGCATCCGGCAGGAAACAGGCCAGCCCGTACCAGAGCAGGGTATCGCGCTGCGGCGGGGCCGCGGCCTCGTCGATCATCTCGCCCGTCGCCACGGCCCAGCGCGGCGCCTCGCCGGGGCGGCGCAGGACGCTGAGCGACACCGGCCGGCCGCTGACGGTGCTGAGGAAGATCTGCGTCTCGCTTTCGCCCGGCAGCGTTCCCGGCACATGGAAGGCGCCCGTGACGCCCGTCACCCGCGGCGGCGGGGTCGGCCCGTTCGCCTCCGTCAGGATCGCACGAAGCAGGCGCTCGATCGGCTCGGACCAGGGCAGCTGCGCATAGGGCCGCGCCAGCCGCAGCTCGCCTGCCCGCTCCGGCACCGGCTGCGCCAGCACGATCGCGCGTGCCTTGCGCAGCTTGGCAGGGCGGCCGCGCGCATCCGGATCGGTGTCGACCAGATACCGCACCTGCCCGGGAAGCCCGTCTCGGCCACGGATCAGCGCCTTCACCTGCGCCTCCACATAGAAGCGCGTCTGCCCGGCGGGCACGCCGACCGCCGCCGCCTTCTTCAGCTGCGTCGCCTTCAGGATCTCGACGCCGGCGACGATCGGCGCGGCCAGCGCCAGATCGGCCATGTCGGCGTAAGTCAGCGGCCTGGCGAGGAAGATTTCGGGAACGGGCGCGGCGTGAGCTGGCGCGGCGCCCAGCATCGCGGCCGTAAGAACAAGACGGAGATTACGCATACCGGCTCCCGAACTGCGAACGCGAACGCGGAGGCGCCCGATCGTCGTCGCCTTTGAGTGAATGCCACGCTGTTAACCGAGCATTCAACCCGCAGACAAAGCATTTGCGTCACGCATACCATCGCGATACACAATGCTTCGTCTGTCGAGGACGCAAGGAAATAGGGCGTTTTGGGCGCCTTTGGCGGGTCCTCGGGTCCGCCGCCCATTAGCCCGGAAGCTCATCACTAGGGAGTAACATTTCCTAATGGCTTATGCTGATCAACAGATGAGCTCTCGCAAGATCGTCGCGATCGGGTTGGTCGTGCTGCTGCACGCTATTATCGGCTACGCGTTCATTACCGGTCTTGCGTACAGCGTCGTGAAGAAGACGATGGCCGATCTGAAGACGTTTGACGTCGAAGAAGCACCACCGCCACCCGAGGAAAAGCCACCGCCTCCGCCGCCGGAGCAGAAGGTGGAGCCGCCGCCTCTCGTGACGCCACCGCCGATCGTTCGGTCGCCGGTTGTCGTCGCAGCGCCAATGCAGATGGTGCGTGAAGCTCCGCCGGTGGTAATTACACCGACCGCTCCGCCGGCTCCGCCGCCACCACCGGCACCACCGGCTCCCAAGCTGGCCAGCCCGGCATCGCCACGTGGCAACCCGGGCAGCTGGGTGACGTCGGACGACTATCCTTCCCGTGCCCTGCGCGAGGAGAAGGAAGGGGTGACCGGCATCTCGTTTGACATCATGCCGGATGGCCGTGTCGCCAACTGCCAGGTTACGAGTTCCAGTGGGACTCCGGAGCTTGATCAGGCGACCTGCACGAACTTCGTGCGGCGGGCCCGCTACAAGGCGGCCGTCGACGACGCCGGCAAGCCGATGCAGACGAGCGCTTCGCAGCGTGTGCGTTGGGAAATCCCGAAAGACTGATGAGTAAGGGAGACGCCGGTGCGGCCTCGCGCCGGCGTTTCCGTGTAAGATAGAGCTGACAACTCCTAGAGCTGACAAAGGAACTTCAGATCATGGCCACCCCCGCAGCAGGCGCCGCTGGCGCAGGTTCCAACCCGTACGGGCTTCTTGCCGCACTCGAGCAGGGCGGCACGATCGCCTGGACGATCTTCATCATCCTCGTCATCATGTCGGCCGCTTCCTGGTACATCATGCTCACCAAGCTGTTCGAACAGCAGAAGATCATGAATCAGGCGAAGCGGGCACGCACGACCTTCTGGTCTGCGCCCAACCTTCGCGAAGGCGCCAACAAGCTTGAGAAGAACAGCGCCTACCGCCAGCTCGTCGACGACGGCCTGGTCGCGCAGGAGCAGCACACCAAGCTGACCGATCCGGTCGACCAGCATGAGTGGATGCTCGGCTCGCTGTCCCGCAGTCAGGCGGCGATCAATTCCAAGCTCGGCAGCGGCCTCGCGCTGCTCGCCACCGTCGGTTCGGTCTCGCCGTTCGTCGGTCTGCTCGGCACCGTGATCGGCATCTACCGCGCGCTGGTGAAGATCGGTGCGGCCGGTCAGGCTTCGATCGATGCCGTCGCCGGCCCGGTCGGCGAGGCGCTCATCATGACCGCCATCGGCCTGGTCGTCGCGGTTCCGGCCGTGATGGGCTACAACTGGCTGCTCCGCCGCAACAAGTCGGTCTCCGAGCAGCTCAGCGCCTTCGCTACCGATCTGCATGGCTACATGATGTCGGGCGGCGCGGTGAAGCCGACGGCGATCACGGCTCGCAGCGCGGCTTCGACGCCGCCGCTGAAGACCGGTTCGGCCGCGATCAACCCGAAGGCGTGATCTTGGTTCCGGGTCCGGCTGATGCCGGACCCGGGCTACGGGTCGGTGACCGGCTTCGTGCCGGTTCAATCTGACGCAGGACAGGACTCAAATTATGGCCATGAGTGCGGGCCCCGCAGACTCTGACGCGCCGATGTCGGCCATCAACACGACGCCGCTGGTCGACGTCATGTTGGTTATGCTGATCATCTTCCTTATCACCGTCCCGGTCGTCATCCAGACCGTGCCGGTCACGCTCCCCAAGGTCGTGTTCGAGCCGACGACGACCAAGCCGGAGAACGTCGCCCTTTCCGTCCGCGCAAGCAGCGACGGAGCGTGCGAGGTCTACTGGAACCAGACCAAGATGGCGCCGCAGGAACTGCTCGACCGTGCTGTCGTCAAGCTGCGCCAGGAGATCGACAAGCAGGGTGGTCCGAACGCCCCCGGGATCGAGCTTCCCGAGGCCCACATCCGCGGTGACGTGAACACGCCCTATCGTTGCATTGGCGGCGCGATCTTCACGATGCAGCGGGCAGGGTTTGCTCGGGTCGGGTTCATTTCCGAACCGCCCGCCGGGTACGCCACGTCGCGTCTGTAACGGCTCAATTCAGGAGTAAACGTCATGGGAATGGCAGCAACAGCCCAAGATGATAGTGAGCCGATGATCGACATGAACATGACGCCGTTGATCGACGTCCTGCTCGTGCTGCTTATCATGTTCATCATCACCATCCCGATCCAGACGCACGCGGTGAAGTTGGATCTGCCGATCGATGATCCCACCAACCAGACGCCCCCGCCGGTGAACCCGACCAAGAACAAGGTCGTCGTCTCGGCAGCAGGCCAGGTGTTGTGGAACGGGACGCCGATCACGCTGGTGCAGCTGCGCCAGTATCTCGATCTCACCCAGCAGATGACCCCGACGCCTGAGCTGCACCTGCAGCCCGAGCCGCAGGCCCGCTACGAACTGGTCGACCAGGTCCTTGCGGTTACCAAGCGCGCAAACGTCGAGAAGATGGGTTTCGTCGGTAACGAGGCATACGCCAGCTGGTAGTTCCAGCCGGCAGCAGGTCTCCGGACCGGGAAAAGGGAGTCGCGCCTGACACGGTGCGGCTCCCTTTTCGTTTGTGGCGTGCCAGCGGCCGCACCGGCCGTGACCGGACCCGCCCGGTTGGATGATACGCGTCGGCGGCCGGGCCCACATCGTGGTGGACGGCCATCCCGGCAAGGACCGGGACGGGGCCGGCGGGCCGGTCCATTCTTTGCGGATAGGGGCGGGAGTGGGCGCCTGGGTGCACGATGGCCTGAGCAGGATCTAAGCGGAGGGTTGTCGCAGAGCGAGGTAGCTGTCGCTGAGCGCCAAGCCGAGCGCCGGGCCAGGCCGAGGCGTGCGTCGGAGGTAGGGGGCGTGCGGCCGGGGCCGGTGCCACCCGCTTGTCACCGAGCCTGCATTTCAGACGATAACATTCCGGCGCATGTGCAGGATGCGGATGGCTGGCCGGAAGCCGGCAAGCACCATG
>NZ_JAQGLK010000022.1 GCF_028292925.1 Sphingomonas bacterium | reverse complement strand
GGCGGCCTGATCGCCGCTCAATAGACCGCATCGACGAAGTAGAGCCCGTCCGGCGGTGCGTTCAGCCCGAGTGCTGCCCGGTCGCGCGCTTCCAGAGCGTTGCCCAGCTCGTCCGCGCTCCACTTGCCCCGGCCGACCAGTGACAGGCAGCCGACGATCGAGCGGACCTGGTGATGCAGGAACGATCGTGCAGCGACAGCAATCTCGATCGCGTCTCCGGTCCGCGCAACCGTACAGAGATCCAGCGTTCTTACCGGGCTCTGCGCCTGGCAGTGCGCGGACCGGAAGGTCGTGAAATCGTGGCGGCCGATCAGTCGCGCCGCCGCCACCGCCATCGCCGCTGCATCGAGCGGTGCGGCGACCTGCCACGCGCGGCCCTCTTCCAGCGTCAGCGGCGCGCGGCGGTTCACGATCCGGTAGAGATAGCGGCGCCCGGTGCAGGAGAAGCGCGCATGCCAATCGTCCGCCACGGCTTCGCAGGCGAGGATCGCGATCGGCGCAGGCCGCAGCAGCGCGTTCAGCGCCTGCATCAGCCGAAACCCGGCGATGGGCCGTTCGATATCGAGGTGCGCCGCCATGCCCAGCGCATGCACCCCCGCATCGGTGCGTCCGGCGGCATGCACCGCAACCGTCTCCCCCGTCACGGCAAGCGCCGCCGCCTCGATCGCGGCCTGCACGCTTGGCCCGTGCGCCTGCCGCTGCCAGCCCATGAACGGCCGCCCGTCAAACTCGACCGTCAGGCGAAACCGCGTCACGCCAGCAACGTGCCCGGCGCAATCGGAAAGCCGCGCAGCAGGTCTGCCGGCGGCATCGGCCCGCGGCCGGCGCGCTGGACGAGCGTGGGGCGGATTGCGCCACCCCCGCAGCCGATCGTCAGGGCATCGTCGATCACCACCGCCGGTGCGCCGTGCGCGTCAACGACCTCGGCCGCCAGGATGCGGATGCGTTCGCCGCCATGCTCGATGAACGCGCCGGGTGCGGGATTGAACGCGCGGACCTGCCGCTCCACCATGTTCGCATCCTGTGTGAAGTCGATCCGCGCCTCGCTCTTGTCGATCTTGGCGGCGTAGGTGACCCCCAGAGCGGGCTGCTCGACGGGCGGATAGCGGCCGAGATCGGCGAGAACCTTCACCAGCAGATCGGCACCGCTGACGGCAAGCGCGGCGGTGAGTTCGCCCGCGGTACGCCTGTCGATCGGTTCCGCGGCCACCGCCAGCATCGGCCCGGTATCCAGCCCCTTGGCCATCGCCATGATCGTGACCCCGGCAATGTCATCCCCGGCGAGGATGGCACGCTGCACCGGCGCCGCACCCCGCCAGCGCGGCAGCAGCGAGGCGTGAACGTTCAGGCACCCCCGCAGCGGTGCGTGCAGGATCGGCAGCGGCAGAATCAGGCCGTAGGCGGCAACCACCGCGACATCGAGGTCGAGCGCGGCGAAGCGTTCCTGTTCGTCCGCATCGCGCAGCGTCGGCGGGGTCCGCACCACGATGCCCAGCGCCTCGGCGCGGATCTGCACCGGGGAGGGGCGGGGCGCCTTGCCGCGTCCGGCCGGGCGGGGTGGCTGGCTATAGGCGGCGACGATCTCGTGCCCTGCCGCAGCCAGCGCATCCAGCGTCGGCACGGCAAAGTCCGGTGTTCCCATGAAGGCGATGCGCATCCGCCCTCTCAAACGCTTGGCAAGCAGGTGCGCAACCCCATATCGGTGTCTCCATGGCATCCTCCGAAATCGACGCGCTCACCCAGGCGCTGGCAAGGCTGCCGGGGCTCGGGCCGCGATCGGCCAGAAGGGCCGTCCTCCATCTGCTCAAAAAGCGTGAAACGGCGCTCGGGCCGCTGCTCCGTGCGCTCGGGGCGGTGGAGGAGCGGCTGGCGACCTGCGCGGTCTGCGGTAATGTCGACACCAACGATCCCTGTTCGGTGTGCACCGATACGCGGCGGGACACGCGGCTGCTTTGTGTGGTCGAGGAGGTTGCCGATCTATGGGCGCTCGATCGGACGCGGTTGTTTCCGGGGCGCTTCCACGTGCTGGGCGGGCGGCTGTCCGCGCTGGAGGGGGTGCGGCCGGAGGATCTGGCGATCGACTCGCTGGTCGGGCGGCTTGCGGCGGGGGGGATCGACGAGGTCGTGCTGGCGATGAACGCCACGCTGGAAGGCCAGACGACCGCGCATTATCTGGCCGACCGGCTGGAGCGGTTCCCGATCCGGCTGACCCAGCTTGCCCATGGCCTGCCCGTGGGCGGCGAGCTCGATTATCTGGATGAGGGCACGCTGGCGCAGGCGCTCCGTGCCCGTCGGCCGGTGGCGTGAGAGCCGGGACGAACCGCGCCCGACTTGACGATCCGGCCGACCGATCCTAGCTGACAATCATGGCCATACTGCCCATCCTAGAGACGCCGGATCCCCGGCTTCGGCTCATATCGACCCCCGTGGAGGCGTTCGACGACGATCTGCGCACGCTGATCGCCGACATGCTCGAGACGATGTACGATGCGCCGGGCATCGGCCTTGCCGCAATCCAGATCGGCGTGCCCAAGCGGGTGCTGGTGATCGACCTGCAGGAGCCTGCCGAAGAGGGCGGGGAGCCGGTGCGTAATCCGCGGGTCTTCATCAATCCGGAGATCTTCGATCCTTCGGCGGGAACGACGCTTTATAACGAGGGCTGCCTGTCGGTGCCCGATCAGTATGCGGACGTCGAGCGGCCGACCACGGTGCGGGCACGCTGGCAGGACGAATATGGCGCGCCGCAGGAGGCGGAGCTGGACGGGCTGCTCGCCACCTGCCTGCAGCATGAGATGGACCATCTCGAGGGCGTGCTGTTCATCGATCACCTCTCCCGCCTGAAGCGGGAGATGGTTCTGAAGAAGCTTGAAAAGGCGCGCCGGGCCCGCGCCGCCTGAGCCGATCGGCGGCGGCGGCGGGCCGCGGCGGCCGCTAAGCTAGATCGTCGCCAGTGCCTTCCGGCAATCTTCCGCGCATTCCCGGCACATCTCTGCACACCGCCGGCAATGATCGTGATCGTGGCGCGCACATTCCGCCGCGCAGATCTCGCACGTCTCGATACACGCGGTAAGCATCGCGCGGAGCACGGCCTCGTTGCTGCCGGTCCGGCGGGCCGCCACCTTCATCGTCGCGGTGCACACGTCGGCGCAGTCCATGCAGGTGCGGATACACTGGCGCATGTCCATGTCTTCGGACGAGCAGGCATCCGCGCACGAGGTGCAGATCACTGCACAGAACATGCTGTGCCGAACCGCCGTCGCCAGTGCATCGTTCAGGTTGCCGGCGACATCCGGGTGGGACGCGATCATATCGTGAATGGACATGTACCGAACTCCTTGGGTCTCGACCTTGAACGGCAGGGCAGGAGACCGGGTTCCGGTCAGCCCGCGTCGGCGTGTCCGGCTTCGGTTGCGGCGTTGAACTCGGTTGCGCGGGTCTGCGGCTCGGGCGCACCGTCGCGCCGCAGCGACAGCAGGGCGGCACGGGCGGTGGGAGACAGATCGGCCTCCTGCCCGTCGACAAGCGCGAAGATCTGCTCCTTCATCCGCGGATCCCAGAAGCTGGCGATGTGATCCGCAGTCGCGGCAGCCGCGGCTTCATGGCCGATCGCCTGGAAATTACGGGCGATCTGGTTGGCCATGTAGACCAACCGTTCGAGGTTGCTCATCATCGCGGGATCACTCCGCCGCCTCGAGCTGGCCGTCGATCCGCCGACTCATCCGCGCCTGCCGCTCATATTCCTCCTGCCAATGGCTCGGTCCGTTGGAGGGCGAGACCTGCACGGCAGTCACCTTGTACTCGGGGCAATTGGTCGCCCAGTCGGAGAAGTCGGTGGTGATGACGTTCGCCTGCGTCGTCGGGTGGTGGAAGGTCGTATAAACCACCCCTGGCGCGACCCGGTCGGTCAGCTTGGCACGCAGCGTGGTCTCGCCCGCGCGCGAGGCGAGCCGTACCCAGTCGCCGTCGCGGATACCGCGATTTTCGGCATCGTGCGGGTGGAGTTCCAGCAGATCCTCCGGGTGCCACGCGGTGTTCGCGGTGCGCCGGGTCTGCGCGCCCACATTGTAGTGGCTGAGGATGCGCCCGGTGGTGAGCAGCAGCGGGAAGCGCGGCCCGGTCTTCTCGTCGGTTGCGATATAGTCCGTCACGACGAACTTGCCCTTGCCGCGCGAAAATCCGCCGATGTGCATCACCGGCATCCCGGTCGGGCTCTCGTCCGTCGCCGGCCACTGCACCGACCCGGCGGTTTCGAGCATGTCGTAGGAGACGCGCTTGAACGTCGGGGTCAGCCGCGAAATCTCGTCCATGATCTCGGACGGGTGGGCGTAGCTCCAGCCCAGGCCCATCGCGTTGGCGACGAGCTGGACGATTTCCCAATCGGCATAGCCGTTCTTCGGGCTCATGACCTTGCGGACGCGCTGGATGCGGCGTTCGGCGTTGGTGAACGTGCCGTCCTTTTCCAGAAAGGAGGAACCCGGCAGGAAGACATGCGCGTAATTGGCTGTTTCGTTGAGGAAAAGATCCTGAACGACCACGCACTCCATCGCCTTCAGCCCGGCCGCGACATGGTGGGTATTCGGATCGGACTGGAGGATATCCTCGCCCTGGATGAAGATGCCCTTGAACGCGCCGTCGGTCGCGGCGTCCAGCATGTTGGGGATGCGGAGGCCCGGCTCGCTATCCAGCGGCACGCCCCACGCTTCCTCGAACAGCTTGCGGGTCTCGTCGTCGGAGACGTGGCGGTAGCCGGAATATTCGTGCGGAAACGAACCCATGTCGCACGCGCCCTGCACATTGTTCTGGCCGCGCAGCGGGTTCACCCCGACGCCTTCGCGCCCGAGATTGCCCGTCGCCATCGCCAGATTGGCGATCGACATCACCGTCGACGATCCCTGGCTGTGCTCGGTCACGCCCAGGCCGTAGAAGATCGCCGCGTCGCCGCCGGTGGCATAGAGCCGGGCCGCCGCGCGCAGATCCGCCGCGGGAACGCCGCTCAGCTCCTCGATCGCCTCGGGCGAACGGGCTGGCTCGGAAACGAACGCCGCCCAGTCCTCATACTCGTCCCACTCGCATCGTTCGCGGATGAAGGTTTCGTTGGCGAGGCCCTCGGTGACGATGACGTGCGCCATCGCGGTCAGGACTGCGACGTTGGTGCCGGGGCGCAGCGGCAGGTGATAGTCCGCTTCGATATGCGGCGAACGGACCAGATCGATCCGGCGCGGATCGATGATGATCAGCTTGGCGCCGGCGCGGAGCCGCTGCTTCATGCGCGATGCGAACACCGGATGCCCGTCGGTCGGATTCGCGCCGATGATCATCACCACGTCGCAGTGCGCGACGCTGTCGAAATCCTGCGTGCCCGCGGACGTGCCGAACGTCGTCTTCAGCCCATAGCCGGTCGGCGAATGGCAGACGCGCGCGCAGGTATCGACATTGTTGTTGCCGAAACCCTGGCGGATCAGCTTCTGGACGAGGAACGTCTCCTCGTTGGTGCACCGGGACGACGTGATGCCGCCGATGGAGCGCGTGCCATATTGCGCCTGGATGCGCCTGAACTCGCTGGCGGTGTAGGCGATCGCCTCGTCCCAGCTGACCTCGCGCCACGGCTCCTCGACGGAGCTGCGGATCATCGGCGAAAGGATGCGTTCCTTGTGATTGGCATAGCCCCAGGCGAAGCGGCCCTTGACGCAGCTATGCCCGCGATTGGCCTTGCCATCCTTCCACGGCACCATCCGCACCAGTTCCTCGCCGCGCATCTCGGCGCGGAACGAGCAACCGACGCCGCAATAGGCGCAGGTGGTGACGACGGCGCGATCCGGCGTGCCGATCTCGATTACCGCCTTCTCCGTCAGCGTCGCGGTCGGGCAGGCCTGCACGCAGGCGCCGCACGACACACATTCGGACGACAGGAAGTCCTGGTTCTGGCTGGGCGACACCTTGGAGCCGAAACCGCGGCCCTGGATGGTCAGCGCGAACGTGCCCTGCACCTCGTCGCAGGCGCGCACGCAGCGCGAGCAGACGATGCACTTGGACGGATCGAAGGTGAAGTACGGGTTCGATTCGTCCTTCAGCTGGCGGGTGTGGTTCTCACCCTCGTAGCCGTAACGGACATCGCGCAGACCGACCGCGCCGGCCATGTCCTGCAACTCGCAGTCGCCGTTCGCCGCGCAGGTCAGGCAATCGAGCGGGTGATCGGAGATGTAGAGCTCCATCACCCCCTTGCGCAGCTGCTTCAGCCGGTCGGTCTGGGTGCGGACGATCATGCCAGGCGCCACGGGTGTGGTGCAGGAAGCCGGATATCCGGCGCGGCCATCGATCTCGACCAGGCAGATCCGGCAGGAACCGAACGCTTCCAGCATGTCGGTCGCGCAGAGCTTGGGGATCGTGGTGCCCATCAGGGCGGCCGCCCGCATGATCGACGTGCCTTCGGGCACCTCGATGCTCTGCCCGTCGATGCTGAGCGTCACCATCCGCTCCGACTCCATAGCCGGAGTGCGCGTTCCAAGGTCGATTTCGCCAAGCCAGGCCATCGTCTTTACTCCGCGGCGTCCGCGAGGGCAGGGGCCTCGCCGCCGAAATCCTCAGGGAAGAAGTCCATCGCGCTCAACACCGGATAGGGGGTGAACCCGCCAAGCGCGCACAGGCTCCCGAACTTCATCGTATCGCACAAATCGCGCAGGATCACCGTCTGGCGGACCAGCTCCGTGGCCGGATCGCCCGAAAAGGCTACGGCGCGGCTGTCATGCTCGGCGGTCTGCGGGCGCTTCTTGCCGTCGCGCGCGGCGATCAGCCGGTCGATCGTCTCGACCCCGCGCGTGGAGCCGATCCGGCAGGGGGTGCACTTGCCGCAGCTTTCGACCGCGCAGAATTCCATCGCGAACCGCGCCATGTCCGCCATGTCCACGCTGTCGTCGAACACGGTGATCCCGGCATGGCCGATCAGGCCGCCATTCTGCGCGAACGTCTCGTAATCGAACGGCATGTGGAACATGGACGGCGGGAAATAGGCGCCGAGCGGCCCGCCGACCTGCACCGCGCGCACCGGGCGCCCGGTTTCCGTGCCACCGCCGATTTTCTCGACCAGTTCGCCGAGCGTCACGCCGAAGCCGACCTCGTACAGCCCGCCGTGGCGGATGTTGCCGGCCAGCTGGATCGGCATGGTCCCGCGCGACCGGCCGAAGCCGACATCGGCATAGGCCTGCGCGCCTTCGCTCAGGATGAACGGCACGGCGGCCAGGCTCAGCACGTTGTTGATGACCGTCGGCTTGCCGAACAGCCCGACATGCGCGGGGAGCGGCGGCTTGGCGCGGACCTGCCCGCGCTTGCCCTCGATCGAATCGAGCAAAGCCGTTTCCTCGCCGCAGACATAGGCGCCGGCGCCGACGCGAACCTCCAGTGCGAACGGCGCGACGATCCCCGCCGAGCGACGGATCGCCTCCTGCATGGTGCGGATCGCGAAGGGATATTCGGAACGGATGTAGA
>NZ_JAQGLK010000017.1 GCF_028292925.1 Sphingomonas bacterium | reverse complement strand
TCGGCCTGGATGCCATGGACCGGCGCTATCTGATGATGATCGCCGACATCTATCGCGGCGGGCCGGTGGGGGTGGAGACGCTTGCCGCCGGCCTCTCCGAACCGCGCGACACCATCGAAGAGGTTATCGAGCCCTATCTGATCCAGCTCGGCCTGATCGCGCGGACGGCGCGCGGGCGGTGCCTGAACGGGCGGGGCTGGACGCATCTCGGGCTCAACCCGCCGCCCGGCGCGCAGGAGGGGCTGTTCGACGGCCAGTAGGGGGGGCACAGGGGTTGCGCGTTGAATCCGAGCCGCTAAGCCCTTCAAAGATGGAGATGGACGCGCTCGACCGGCCCTATGCGGGTGGATTTGCCGACGGCATCCACCGCTTCGCACTCCGCGTCTATTTCGAGGATACGGACCTGACGGGCATCGTTTATCACGCCAACTACCTGCGTTATCTGGAGCGGGCGCGTTCGGACATGCTGCGTGCCGCCGGGATCGACCAGCGCCGCGCGCACGAAGCCGGGGAAGGCGCCTATGCGGTGGCCGATCTGGCGATCCGCTATCGCCGCCCGGCGCGGCTGGAGGATGCGTTGGTGGTGCATAGCAGGGTGGCGGGCGTGCGTGCCGCATCCTGCCTCATTCATCAAAGGGTCATGCGCGGTGACGAGGTATTGGCCGAGGCGGAGGTGACCGCGGCCTTCCTGTCGCCCGATGGGCGGCCCCGGCGCCAGCCGCGCGCCTGGGTGGAAGCTTTCGAGCGGTTGAGAGAGGTTGGCTGACCAGCATGAATAATCTGCCCATCGCCCCGACGGCATCCCTGCTTTCGCCGGTGACCTTGTTCATGCAGGCCGACCTGATCGTCAAAGTGGTGATGATCGGGCTCGTGCTCGCGAGCGTCTGGACTTGGGCGATCATCCTCGGCCACGGTTTCCGGCTGCGCCGGATCGACAAGGAAACCAAGGCGTTCGAGGCCGACTTCTGGAAATCGGATGATGTCGATCGCTTTTACGAAACCCATCGCAAGTCGCAGCTGCCGACCGCCAAGGTGTTCGGTGCCGGGCTGACCGAGTGGCGCCGCTCCACCGCCGGCGCAACCGTCGACCGCGAGGGCACCCGCGCCCGGCTGGCGACCAGCATGGGCGCCGCGGTCGCCGCCGAGATGGACGAACTGGCTGACCGGCTGAACGTGCTGGCGACCGTCGGCAGCGTCGCGCCGTTTGTCGGCCTGTTCGGCACGGTGTGGGGCATCATGAAGAGCTTCACCGATATCGCCGCGCAGCAGAATACCAGCCTGGGCGTCGTCGCGCCGGGTATCGCCGAGGCACTGTTCGCGACCGCGCTCGGGCTGTTCGCGGCGATCCCCGCGGTCGTCGCCTACAACCGGCTGGGCCACCGCCTCAACCGCTACGAGGCGCGGCTCAACCGTTTCGCCGACGGCTTCCATGCGACGCTGAGCCGCGAACTGGAGATCGAGCCGGAGCGGATCGAGGAGCACGACTGATGGCGATGGGCCCGATCTCGTCCCGCGGCGGCAAGGGCCGGCGCGCGCCGATGGCGGACATCAACGTGACCCCGCTGGTCGATGTCATGCTGGTGCTGCTGATCATCTTCATGATCACCGCGCCGCTGCTGGTGGCGGGGGTGCCGGTGAACCTGCCCGACAGCCGCGCCGCCGCGCTCGATCAGCCGGAAAAGCCGCTGCAGATCTCGCTGGACGAAAAGGGCCGCATCTTCCTGGATGAGGACGAGGTGACGGAGGTGACGCTGGCCGGGCGCCTGGCCACCGCAGCGACGCAAAAGGGGCCCGACGGCAAGGGGCCGCAGGTGTTCCTCCGCGCCGATCGCGCACTGGATTATGGCCGGGTGATGCGGGTGATGGGGGAGCTCAGCCGCGCCGGGCTGACCCGCGTCGCTCTGGTGACGGTGGGCGAGGAAGGCCGCTGATGGACCGCGCCGAGCGGGTAGGGCTGGGTGTCGCCACCTTCGGCCACCTGATCCTGTTCGGCGTCCTGTCGCTCGGCCTCGTCTCCAAGGCGCGGCTGCCGCCACCGCGCAGCGAACCGCTGGACGTGCAGCTGGTCGACCTGATCGGCCTGCGGTCTGCCGCGCCCGAAAAGGCGGCTGAGCCGCCCGCGCCCAGCGAAGCGCCCGATCCCGGCCCGCCTGCGGAGGCAGCGCCACCTGAGCCGGCCCCGGAAGCACCGGCCGCCGAGCCCCAGCCCACCCCGCCGCCGCCCAGCCCCGTGCCGCCCAAGCCGACGCCTCCGAAGCCGACGCCCAAGCCCGCGCCGACACCCAAGCCCGCGCCCACGCCGGAGCCCCCCAAGCCAGCACCGAAACCCGTGGCGAAGCCGGAACCCAGGCCCACGCCGAAACCCGTTTCGAAGCCGCAGCCGCCCAAGCCTGCGCCCGCAAAGCCTTCGCCTGCCAAGTCGGCACCGGCAAAGCCTGCGCCTGCCAGACCGGCACCGGCGAAGGCGGCCCCCGCCAGGCCCGCGCCGGCAAGTGCGGCCCCCGCCAAGTCGGCCGGCAAGGATGCGGCCAGGCCGTCGGCCGCCAGGCCGGCTGCGGCCACCGCCGAAAAGGGCAACGGAACGACCAGGGGCGACAAACCCAAGGCGGCGGGTTCGCGGCTTGGGCCGGATTTCCTGAAAGGCATCACGCCCGAAAAGAGCGCCGGCAAATCTACCGCGCCGGCGGCTGCGGCGGTATCGCGGCAGGCGATGGCCGGGCTGGGCGCGGCGATCAAGCGGCAGGTGCAGCCCTGTTACGAACTCGGCTCGCTCGGCGGCACGTCCGCGATGCAGATCGTCACCGTGCTGCGGTTGCGCTTCAATCCGGATGGAACGATTTCCGGCACGCCGCAGATCGTGGAGCAGAACGGCGTCACCGACGACAACCGTTCCTATGCGCGGCAGATGGCGGAACTCAGCCGCCGCGCGGTGCTGCGCTGCGCGCCGCTCAAGCTGCCGGCGGAGCTGTACAAGGGCGGCTGGGATGACCTTGATCTGGGCTTCATCCCCAGTCAGATGAATTGATCGAAGGAACTGCAATGCGTCTGAAGCCCATTTTCTGCCTGATCGCGGCAGCCGGCCTCGGCACGGCGGCGGCTGCGCAGAACGTGCCCGCACCGGCAGCCGCGGATCCGGCTGCGCCGCCTGCCGAAGGCCAGCGGCTGCGCGTCGACATTACCGGCGGCATCTCCTCGCCGATGCCGATCGCGATCCCGGCCATGCCGACGCCGTCGACCGTCAGCACCGCCGCGGGCGATACCGCATCGCTCGGCAACCGCGTTGCCGAGGTCGTCACGAACGACCTGAAGAATAGCGGGCTGTTCAATCCGATCGGCCCCGCCGCCTCCGGGCCGGTCGCGTTCTCGCAGGTCACGGCTCCTAACTTTCCGCAGTGGACGTCACGCGGCGCGCAGGCGCTGGTGCAGGGCTTCGTCCAGTCGAACGGAGATGGCACGCTGACCGTCGGCTGCTACCTGTACGACGTGTTCGCGCAGAGCGAGCTGACCCGGCAGGGCTTCGTCGTCGCGCCGTCCGCCTGGCGCCGCGCCGCGCACAAATGCGCCGACACGGTCTATACCCGGCTGACCGGGGAGGGGCCGTATTTCGACAGTCGCGTCGTCTATGTCGCGGAGAGCGGGCCGAAGAACAACCGCAACAAGCGGATGGCGATCATGGACCAGGATGGGGCGAACCACCGCTTCCTGACCAACGGCCGATCGATCGTGCTGACGCCGCGCTTCGCGCCGAACCAGCAGACGATCGCCTTCATGTCGTTCGAGAATGATCGGCCGCGCGTCTATGTCTATAACGTCGGCACCGGCGCCAAGCGGCTGGTGGTGGATCAGCCGAACCTGACGTTCGCTCCACGTTTCTCGCCGGACGGGCGCTACATCCTGTTCTCGATGGCGGTCGCCGGGAATACGGACATTTACCGGGTGGCGGCCGGCGGCGGCGCGCCGCAGCGGCTCACCACGTCGCCGGGGATCGATACCGGCGGCAGCTATTCGCCGGACGGATCGAAGATCGTGTTCGAAAGCGATCGTTCGGGCGGTCAGCAACTGTACGTGATGAACGCCGACGGATCGAACCAGCAGCGGATCACCTTCGCCGGCGGCCGATATGCCACCCCGGTATGGAGCCCGCGCGGCGACCTGATCGCGTTCACCAAGATCGGCGGCGGCTTCAACGTCGGCGTGATCCGCCCCGATGGCGGCGGCGAGAAACGGCTGACCAACGGCTGGCAGGACGAGGGGCCGAGCTGGTCGCCCAACGGCCGCGTCATCATGTTCTTCCGGACGGGCCAGGGCTCGGGCAAGGCCGATCTGTGGTCCGTCGATCTGACCGGCGTGAACGAACGCAGGGTTCCGACGCCGCTGGATGGATCCGATCCGGGCTGGGGTCCGTTGCTACCGTAGGACCAGCGTTCCGCCGGTGAGTTTCGCGGTTGGCGGGCCGCACTTCGAGGGAGACGAGACGATGGCCAACACCCCCACCAAGCTGCTGCTGATGGCCGCGCTGATGGCAACCGCCGCCTGCACCAAGAAGCCGCCCAAGGATCTGCCCCCGCCGCCGCCCGTGGCCGGGGAACCGTCGCCCGGCTCGTCCGGCATGGAGGGCAGCGGCGCGGCGGGCACGACCGTTCCGGGATCGTCCGCCGACTTCAAGGAGAAGGCGGGTTCGGATACCGTGCTGTTCGCAACCGACAGCTACGATCTGGACGGTGAATCCCGCTCTATCCTCGATCGGCAGATCCAGTGGCTGCAGCAATACCCCGCGGTCCGCGTAACGGTGGAGGGCCATGCCGACGAGCGCGGCACGCGCGAATACAACCTCGCACTCGGCGATCGCCGGGCGAACTCGGCCAAGAACTACCTCGCCTCGCAGGGTGTGGCGGCCGCGCGCATCACGACGATCAGCTACGGCAAGGAACGCCCCGTCGCGATGGGATCGGACGAAGGCGCGTGGGCGCAGAACCGCCGCGCCGTCACCGTCGTGATCGACGGCGCTCGCTGACTGGAGAGCGGCTTCCCCGGCACGCGGCCGGGGAAGCCGCGGCTGCGGGCGATTGCCGCTCCGGCTGCCGTGACGTACCTTCCTGTCCGGTCGCGCGAGGATGCGACGGATAGGAACGGATGCCCGCGATGAGCCTGAAATATTACCATGCCGAACCACTCGCCAATTCGCTGAAGAGCATGGCCCCGCTCTACGAAAAGGGGCTGGCGTTCGAGAGCATCTACGTCGATCTGCACAAGTTCGAACAGCACCAGCCATGGTTCACCGCGATCAACCCCGAGGGGCAGGTGCCGGTGCTGGATCATGACGGCACGATCGTCACCCACACCACCGTCATCAACGAATATCTGGAAGACGCCTTCCCGGATGCCCCGCCGCTTCGCCCGGCCGATCCGGCCGGCAAGGCGCGGATGCGCTACTGGAACAAGTTCGTCGACGAACATGTAATGAACTTCGTATCGATGCACGGCTGGCACCGGCTGGTGGGCGTGATCGCGCGCAATATCGATTCGGGTGAGTTCGAGGCGATGGTGGCGAACATCCCGCTCCACGAACAGCGGGAGAAGTGGAAGACGGCGCGTTCCGGCTTCAGCGAGGCGGATCTGACCAACGCCACCCGCAAGATCGAGGTGGCCATCGACAAGGTGGAGGCGCAGCTGGCCCAGACGCCGTGGCTGGCCGGCGACATGTACACCCTGGCCGACATCAATTTCTATTCGCACTGCGGGATGATGGTAGAACGGATGTTCCCCGAGATGAACGTGGCCGCGCGTGCGCCACGCCTGATCGAGTGGCGCAACCGGGTCACGGCGCGCCCGGCAATGGCCATCGCGCTGAAGAGCGAGGACCGCACCGCGCCGGGGCTGCGCACCTGGTCGGGCGAGGTGCGCTAGGGCCGGCGGTTCTGCGGGCCGGTCGTCCGGCCCGCATCCCCGCTGGCGTCAGCGGCCGCGCTGGCCTTTCATGGTGCCGCGTGCCGCCTGGTGCTCGGCCGCCGTGACCACGCCGTTCCTGTCGGCATCGGCGCGGTCGAAACGAGCGAGAGCCCGGCCCTGGAACTCCGCCCTGGAGATCCGCCCGTCCTTGTCCGCATCGCGGTTCAGGCCGGGGTGATCGACACCGCGTCCGGTACGCGTGCCGTGCTGCCGGCCGTGATGGCCACCCTTGCCGCCACGTTCCGCCCGCGGACCACCGCGATGCTCCGGCCCAGCCTTCATCTCGGCCAGGCTGATGGAGCCGTTCTTGTCCGCGTCGAGCCGCTGGAACCGCGCTTCGATGCGCGCGTCGCGAACTGCGCTGCGCTCGGCATCCGAAAGGAAGCCGTCCCGATTGGTATCGAGCGTGGCGAATTGTGCATCGAGGCGGGAGACCAGCGCCGCGCGGCTTGTCTCCGCATTGCGATCGCCAGGTTTGCCTTCGGTCTGGGCCGAGGCGCCGCCGCCGGCCAGTAGCGCAACCAGGGCCAGGGTGGCGGCGCTCAGGGTCTTGTTCATGTCGGGTCCTTTCGAGTCCACGGCGCCTCGCAGCGCCTTGGCCTCCTTCTGACCCATCCCTGTCTCGGAACTTTGCCGGGCGCCCACCCAATTTGTCGCAAGTTGTGGCAAGGCCGGGTGGGCGCGGCAGCCCCCCTGCGGCTCAGCCGCCGAGCGCCTCATCGAGCAGCCTGGCGAGCCGGATGCCGCCCCGCGCCACCTGCAGGCGGAGCGGAGGAAGGAGCGCGCGGATCTTCGCCTGATCCAGCACCGCGCGCGCCGGCACCGGCCCGCACGGATCGCCGAGCGCGCCGGCATAGGCGGAATCGCGGGCCACCTGCCAACTCTCCCGCGCCCAATCCTCGACGCTGCCGGTGGCACTGGCGGCACGCTCGGCCGGTGGCATATCGGCGAGAACACCCAGCGCCCCGCCCGGCGGGGTGGATATGGCGCGATCGGCGAGCAGCCCATCCCACACCGCGTGCAGGTTGGTGCGCCTGCCGGCGATCTGACCGTAAGCCGCGATCACGTCGTTGCCGCCGCGATCGGAGCGATCCCCGGCGTGAAGCGGCTGGTGGAGATCGCCCATCAGGTGAACGAGAAAGGCAAGCGCCTCGATCCGGTCTCGCGTCGGCAGCTTGCGATCGGCCAGCATCCGCTTCGCCCGCTCGATCTGCTTGGATACGCAATTGCCGTCCGCGCACGCCGGCTTGGGATCGAACGGCTTGCACACATCGACGTTCTGATAGTGCCAGCTATAGGCATAGCTGAACCGATCGCCGAGTTGCTTGACGCAATCCGCCCAGACGGAGGCCTGCTCGATCGTCCGCATCGGGCAGGTCGGCGTCTCGACCAGGGACGAACGGGAAAGCAGCCGCGCGATTTCGCGGCGGGTGGCGGGCTTCGCTTCGGCGGCGGCGATGGTGGCGATCGTCTCGTGGCCATATTCCCACCACGCCGCGGCCGGGCCGGGCAGCGCGATGATGGCGATCAACAGGGCAAGCAGGCGGGCCATCATTCGTCTCCGTAGATCGCGACGTCGTGATCGCCGTCTTGCGTCGCCAGGCCGCGGTACATGCCGGGCGTGTTGAACGACCAGCCGCCGGAGCCGTCGGGCGCGACGACGATCACGCCACCGACGCCGCCGATCTCGCCCACCTCCTCGATCACCGCATCCGCCGCCGCCTCGATCGTCTCTCCACCGATCCGGACGCGGGCGGCGATCTCATGACCGGCGCCGACGCGGATGAAATACTCGCCCGATCCCGTGGCGGAAACGGCGCAGGCGCGATCGTCGGCGAAGGTGCCGGCGCCGATCAGCGGCGTATCGCCGATCCTGCCCCAGCGTTTCCCGGTCAGCCCGCCGGTGGAGGTGGCTGCGGCGACGTGGCCGTGGGTATCCGCCGCTACCGCCCCGACCGTGCCGTACTTCATGCCGTGATCGAACGCGGCGTCGTCTCCGGCGGCCTTCAGCTCGTCGAGCTGGCGGCGGCGCTCCGGCAGCGCGAACCAGCCGGCATCGGCCTGCTCCAGCCCGTGCGCGGCGGAGAAGGCGTCCGCTCCGGGGCCGGAGAGGAGGACGTGGTCGCTCCGCTCCATCACCGCGCGCGCCAGACTGACGGGATTGCGGGTGCGGGTGACGCCGGTGACCGCACCGGCCGCCCGCGATTCGCCGTCCATGATGGCGGCGTCCAGTTCGTTGGTGCCGTCATAGGTGAAGACCGCGCCGCGGCCGGCGTTGAAGTGCGGATCGTCCTCCAGCACCCGCACCGCTGCCTCGACGGCATCGAGCGACGCGCCACCGGCCGAGAGGATCGCGGCGCCGGCCGCCAGCGCCGCCGACAGCCCGGCGCGGGCGCCGGCATCCTCCGCCTCGCTGAGCAGGCCACGCGCAAAGGCGCCGGATCCACCGTGGACGACAAGGGTCCAGCGGGCTGGGGAGGGGGCATCGGACATGGACGGCTCCGGGCAGGCGGGTTCGCCAC
>NZ_JAQGLK010000038.1 GCF_028292925.1 Sphingomonas bacterium | reverse complement strand
CGCGATCCTGCCCAACAAGATCACGTCCAAGCACAACTTCCGCTACATCCCGAACATGACCGGTCCCGATATCGTCGCCAAGCTGCGCAAGTATCTCGATCAGCTCGGCTACAGCGACGTCGAGATCAACGTCGTCGGCGACGTGCCCTGGGCCAAGCGTAATACCGACAACGAGATCGGCCGCGCCGTCTACGCCGCCTTCGATCAGTTCGGCGTGACCCACGCGCCAATCACGTCGCTGAACAGCATCATGGGCGGCTACTGGCCCGCTTACCTGTTCGCCGGCAACGGCGCGCCGTTCGATATTCCGGTCGTCGGCGGGATGCTGGGCAACGGCGGCAACAGCCACGCCGCCAACGAATATTACGTGATCGAAGGTGCCGGCAAAACATACGGCATGGCGGGTGCGGAAAAGTCCGTCGTCGCCGTCCTCTACAATTATGCCGGCCTGAACGGTCCGATGAACGCCGCGCCGCGCAAAGCCAATTAAACAGACCCGAAGCCCGGCACTCTCCCCGCAGACAAGAAGGTTAGCCGATGTCTATCATCTCCATGCAGGGCCTGAAGAAGACCTATAAGCTCGGCGACAATATCGTGCAGGCGCTTGCCGGCGTGACGCTCGATATCGCGCAGGGAGAGTTCGTCGCGATCACGGGCCCGTCGGGCTCGGGCAAGTCGACGATGATGCACATCCTCGGCTGCCTCGACCGTCCGACCGAGGGCAAGTATCTGCTGAACGGCAGGGATGTGTCTGGTTTGCCGCGCGACGAGTTGGCGGACATCCGCAACCGCCAGATCGGGTTCGTCTTCCAGGGCTTCAATCTGCTCCCCCGCACCACCGCGGTCGAGAATGTCGAAGTACCGCTCACGTATTGCCGCCCGGTCATGCCGGCGAGCGAGCGGCGCGAGCGCGCGATGAAGGCGCTCGCCTCGATGGGGCTGGAGGACAGGTTCGATCACCACCCGAACCAGCTTTCCGGCGGGCAGCAGCAGCGTGTGGCGATCGCCCGCG
Organism: Sphingomonas bacterium; assembly: GCF_028292925.1. GTDB lineage: Bacteria > Pseudomonadota > Alphaproteobacteria > Sphingomonadales > Sphingomonadaceae > JAQGLK01. Next base: position 1,930 of record NZ_JAQGLK010000038.1, on the reverse strand, counting down.
CGCTCGTCAACGAACCCACCCTGATCCTCGCGGACGAGCCGACCGGCAATCTGGATACGGCGACCAGCATCGAGGTGATGCGTATCCTGCAGGAACTGCGCGAACGCCGGAACATCACGATCGTGCTCATCACCCACGAGCACGATATTGCCGCCTATGGCACCCGGATCATCGCGGTGCGCGACGGCAAGATACTCAGCGACACGCCGAATACGCCGCGCAACACGCTGGAGCCTCCCTCCCGCCCCGCGGTGCAGCCCTACGCCGCCGCGTCGGCCTGAGCCCGCCATGTTCCACGCCCGCCATTTCCTGCTGCTCGCCTTGCACGCACTGCTGCGCAACCGGGTGCAGACCGGGCTCGCGATGCTGGGCGTGATGGTCGGCGTTGGCGCGCTGGTGACGAGCGTGGCGCTCGGCCGGGGTGCGCAGCAATCGGTCGAGGAGCAATTGCGCGCTGCCGGCGCCAACCTCATCATGGTCAATGCCGGCAACTTCCAGAGGGGGCGCGAGCAGACCACCGATCCGGACGGCAATATCGGCCATACCGCGAACGAGCCCGAACGGCTCGCCCCGCACCTGCCCGGCATCGATACCGGGCGAATGATGCACGTCGGCTTCCGGGCCGAACCGTACCTTGTGCCGGCGGACGGCGCCCCCGCCTTCACCCTGCTACGCTACGGCGACACGCGCGCCGAGGCAGGTAGCGGCTGGACCCGCGCCCCATCCCTGCTGCGGCCGATCCACTTCGAAGACGATCCCCTGGAGATGCACGATCACCCCACGGCGAAGGACAGGCTGGGCGACGTGAGCGCCGGGCTGGGCTCGGCCGCCACGCTGACGCGCGAGGATGCCGCGGCGATCGCGACGATGCCGGGCGTGCAGCATGTCATCTCCGGCGTGCACGAAAATGCGCATGTCTTCGTCGCCGACGATCCCAAGAGGCAGTGGTTCACCCGGCTCCACGGGACGGAATGGGCGTTGCCCGAAATCCGCAGCGGCTGGACGATCACGCACGGCCGCTTCCTCGACAAGGCGGATGTCGATCGTTCCACGCAGGTGATGGTGCTCGGCCGCATCGCCGCGGACCGGCTGTTCGGCGAAGGTGTCGATCCCGTCGGCAAGGCGACGACGCTGTGGAACCAGCGGTTCGAGGTGATCGGCGTCGTCGGTAGCCGCAGCTGGGCGAGCCAGCCCGCCGCGGGCGATGACCAGTTCGATGCGGTGTACGTGCCGGTATCGACGATCAACCGGTTGCTCAATCTCAGCAAGCTCAACTCGATCGCGGTCACCGCGGAATCCGTCGGCGACGTCAGCCGCCTGTCCAGGCAGGTCAAGCTGATGCTCCGCGGCCGCCACAGGATCGCCGAGGAAACGCCGGACGACTTCACCGTCGTCACCATGGCGCAGCAGGCGATCGGCAAGGGCATTCCGCCGCAGCTCGCACGGGTGATCGCCGGCAACCTGGAGAGCGTCGATCAGATCACGATCGAGCAGATGTCCAGCTCGCTGCGCCGCACGAACCTCATCATGCTGGCGCTGCTCGCCGGCGTTGCGATCGTCTCGCTGCTGGTCGGCGGGATCGGGGTGATGAACCTCCTGCTGCTCTCCGTCACGCAACGCACGCGCGAGGTCGGCCTGCGCATCGCGCTCGGTGCGCGGCGCGCGGATATCGCGACGCAGTTCGTGCTCGAGGCGCTGCTGCTCTGCGTCGTTGGCGGCGCGCTTGGCGTGTTGTGCGGGGTGCTCGCCGCGGGCGGATTGCAGCAGTTCTTCCAATGGTCGGCGGTCGTGTCTCCGCTGTCGGCGCTCGCCGCCATGTTCGTCGCCGCGCTGCTGGGCATCGCCTTCAGCGTCTATCCGGCGCGCCGCGCCGCCCTGCTGGATCCGATCGAGGCCCTCCGCCATGAATAAGATGCTCCGCCCCCTCGCC
>NZ_JAQGLK010000202.1 GCF_028292925.1 Sphingomonas bacterium | reverse complement strand
CCGCCATCCTGGCAAAGGCGAAGCCGGCATCGGCCGCGAAGACCTTCATCGGCGTCGTGGCCTCGGCCGCCACCCGCCGGCCGACCGCGCCGTCCATGCAGCCGAGATCGAGCATGCGGCCGAAGCGCCGGGTGACGCCGGCGAGCCGATCGATCAGCTCGTCGGCGACATGGTCGCGCAGGAAGGCGTGATCGGCGAAGCGCGCCGCGGCCCGGTCGCGGCGGCGGCGGCGGAGCGCGCGATCGAAGATTTCGGGATCGTTCATGGCCGGACTTGTGCCGCGCCGTCGCCCGGCGGACAAGCGCGGGATGGGTGAAGGGCAGCTTGTGCGCAAGTGGCGGGAGCGGGCCGGCGGTATCGGCGCGGCGGTTCTGGCCTTCGCGCTGCCGCCGCGCTGCCCCGGCTGCGGCGAGGTGACGGCGGAGGATCACCGCTTCTGCCCGGCTTGCTGGATGCAGCTCGACTTCCTCGTCGGCCCCGCCTGCGCGACGTGCGGCGATCCGTTCGAGATCGATGCCGGGCCGGATGCGCGGTGCGGCGCCTGCCTGCAGGAGGAACCCGCGCTGGATCGGGTGCAGGCGGCCGTCGCCTATGGCGATATTGCGCGCACCATCGCGATCCGGCTGAAGCATGGCCGCCGCCCCGGTCTGGCGGAGACGATCGCCCGCCAGCTGGATCGGCTTGCCCCCTCCGGCGATACGATCGTCGCGCCGATACCGCTGCACCGCTGGCGGATCTGGTCGCGCGGGTTCAACCAGTCGGCGCTGATCGCCCGCGCGCTCGCCCGGCGGCGGGGCTTGCGCGTCACGCTCGATCTGGTCGAGCGCCGCCGCCACACGCCGATGCTGCGCGGGCTCGGCCGGTCGGCCCGTGCAAAGGCGGTGCATCGCGCGTTCGAGGTGCCTGCGGTGCATCGTGCCGCGCTGGCCGGGGCGTCGGTTTTGCTGATCGACGATGTATTCACCACCGGCGCCACGGCAAACGCCTGCGCCCGCGCGCTCAAGCAGGCCGGCGCCGCCGAGGTGCGGCTGCTGTGCTGGGCGCGGGTGCTCAGGGGAACATCGCTGTCCCTCGACATTTAGGGGGCAGAGGCCCTAACCGGGCACATCCAACGCAAGAGGCGCCAGATGGCCAAGATCGAAGTCTATACCAAGGCGATGTGCCCGTATTGCACGCGTGCGAAGCGGCTGCTGACCGAGAAGGGCGCCGCGTTCGAGGAATATGACATCACGATGGGCGGCCCGAAGCGGGCCGAGATGCTGCAACGCGCGAACGGCGGGACCACCGTGCCGCAAATCTTCATCGACGGCCGCCACATCGGCGGATCGGACGATCTGGCGGCACTGAACGCGGCCGGCAAGCTGGATCCCCTGCTGGCCGCCTGATGCGCGTCGCCCTCTCCCAGAGTTGCACCGGCATCGATCCAGAGGCGAATGCGCGCAACCTGGCCGATTCGATCGATCGCGCGGCGCGCGGCGGCGCGGAGATGGTGTTCACCCCGGAAATGAGCGGGCTGATCGATCGCGATCGCGCCCGATCCGCCGGCAACATCGTGGCGGAAGGGGAGGATCGCGTGCTCGCCGCCGTGCGCGATGCCGCCGCGCGCGCCGGTATCTGGGTGCAGCTGGGTTCGCTCGCGCTGCGCCCGGCCGAGGGCGGCAAGCTGGTCAACCGCAGCTTCGTGATCGACGCCGCGGGCGCGATCCGCGCCCGATATGACAAGATCCACCTGTTCGACGTCGATCTGCCGACCGGCGAAAGCTGGCGCGAGTCGGCGGTCTATGCGCCGGGCGGACGCGCGGTGATCGCGGAGACGCCGCTTGGACGAATCGGGCTGACGATCTGCTACGATCTGCGCTTTCCGGATCTGTTTCGCGCGCTGAGCGATGGCGGCGCGCAGATCCTCTCGGTGCCGGCGGCGTTCACGGTGCCGACCGGTCAGGCGCACTGGCACGTGCTGCTGCGCGCCCGCGCGATCGAAGCGGGCGCGTATGTGGTCGCAGCGGCGCAGCAGGGGCTGCACGAGGATGGCCGCAGCACATACGGCCACTCTCTGGTGATCGATCCGTGGGGCGAGGTGCTGCTGGACATGGGGGAGGAGACGGGCGTGGGCTTCGCCGAGATCGACACGATGCGCGTGGCGGAAGTCCGCGGGCGCATCCCCGCGCTGGCGCACCGTCGGCCTGTCCCGCCCGCGGAGATACTGCCGTGATCGTCTTCGATCTGGTCTGCGGCGGGATCGGCCATGTCTTCGAGGCATGGTTCGGATCGACGGAGGATTATGAGTCGCAGCACGCGCGCGGGTTGGTAAGCTGCCCGCTGTGCGGCAATGGCGACGTGCGCAAGGCGCCGATGTCGCCGCGGGTCGGTGCGAAAGGAAACAGCGCCGGCGATCCCGTGCCTGCTGCCCCGCCGGCCGGCGCGCCTCTGCTCGCCAACCATGCACCCGCCGAGATCAAGGCGCTGTTGCGGGCGCTTTCCGATCACCAGGCCAGAATGCTGGATAAGTCCGACTATGTCGGCGCCCGCTTCGCTGACGAGGCCCGCGCCATCCATCTCGGCGACGAGCCGGTGAGGCCCATTCACGGCCAGGCGACGAGCGAGGAGGCACAGGCTTTGCGGGACGAGGGGATCGCCGTTGCCGCGCTGCCGTTTCCGGTGCGCCCGCCGGGGATCGACAACTGAGGGTGCGGGCTTGCGGGGCGACGGATCTGGCTTTCGGGTCAGTCGCCGTCACCGCGGCCCTTGCCCCTGGCCCAGGCGACCAGAAATCCGAAGGCGAGCAGCATGCCGAGCACCCCGAACAGGATCGGCACGGCAGACGGGACGCTTGAGACTATATCCATGCGCCCAGCAACGCGCATCTTCGCCGGCATATCCCTGCCTGCGCCCCAGCCCACGACACGCTGCGTGAAAGCCAAGCGGGCGGCAGGATGATTATCCCGCCGCCCGCCTTCTGGTTAATGCTTCTGGAAGCTGATGGCGCCTAGGCCTTCATGTTCCCGCTGACGTTGGTGAACGTGTTGGTCAGCTGCCCGCCCAGAGTCGACATAGCGGTAATGGCAGCGACGGCGATCAGCGCGGCGATCAGGCCATATTCGATTGCCGTGGCACCCTTGGTGTCTTTGACGATGCGGAAGATCTTGCTCAACTTACCCACCCCTTCCCGGTTGTTAGCGGAAGAGAATTAGCAGCAATGCTTTAAGATATGGTTGCGGGAGCGCGCCCGCGTTGACCGTTCCCGCGGCGCCCCCTAGGAAAACCGCCGCTGCCCCCGTAGCTCAGCAGGACAGAGCAACGGTTTCCTAAACCGCAGGTCGGGAGTTCGAGTCTCTCCGGGGGCACCAGTAGCGAACGGTCGAGCGGCCGGCCCGGCCGTCTTCGCGGCGACGGGTTCGGAAGCGGGAGAGGTGGAATGAGCGCGTCGAACGGCACCAGCGAAGGCGATTGGGGCGCCGCACCCGAAAAGCTGCCCGTGCCGCCGGAGATCGAGGACGCGATCCGCACGTTGATTCGCTGGGCCGGCGACGATCCCGATCGCGAAGGCCTGCTCGATACGCCCGGCCGCGTGGCGCGGGCGTGGAAGGAATATTGCCAGGGCTATGGCAGCGATCCGGCGCAGCACCTCAGCCGGACCTTCGACGAGGTCGGCGGGTATGACGAAATCGTCCTGCTGAAGGACATTCCGTTCCAGTCGCACTGCGAACATCACATGGCGCCGATCATCGGCACCGCGCATATCGCGTACCTGCCGCGCAACCGCGTCGTCGGCATATCGAAGCTGGCGCGCGTCCTCCACGGCTATGCCCGGCGGCTGCAGGTGCAGGAACGGCTCACCGCGCAGGTGGCGGACTGCATCTGGCACCACCTTCAGCCCAAGGGTGTCGCGGTAGTGATCGAGGCGAGCCATGCCTGCATGACCGCGCGCGGCGTCCGTACCCCCGGCGTGGGGATGACGACGAGCCGGATGATGGGCACCTTCCGCACCGACGAACGCTCCCGCCGCGAAGTGCTTGCCCTGATGGGCAGCTGACCGGCTCAGTCGGTTCCTCTGCCGGGCTTGCGCTTGCCGGCTGGCTTGTTGTGCGCGGCAAGCCAGGTGGCGATCGTGTCGAGTTCGCGGTCGCTCACCTCGACGCGGTTGATCGGCGGCATGGTGTTGAGCCCGTTGCGAACCACCGCCTTCACATAATCGGCGGTCAGATCGGTGCGTGCCGCCAGCAGCCCGTTCTCCGGCCCGAGCCGCTTGGCCAGCGTCAGTGTGCCCGGCCCCATCTCGACGTGGCAGTAGCGGCACTTGCCGAGGAAGGTCGCCTCACCGATCGATCGCGGCTTGGGGGTGGCCGGGGCCGGATTGGGGGTGGCGGGTGCCGGCTGGGCCACCGCGGGCCGGCCCACCGGCGAAAGCGCCGCCGCGCCGATCGCGGTTGCCAGTGCCACGGCCAGTACCGGGCGGTTCATGCCCGTGTCTCCTTGCGCAGGCGGGCGGGCCAGATGCCGTTCTTGCCGGGGGCGAGAATGCCGTTGGGGTCCAGCGCGTCCTTTACCCGCTCGTTCAGCCGCATCAGCGCGCCCTTGTTATAATCGTAGGTGTCGGCCACCGGATCCATGAAGTCGATGTGGGTGCGGTATTCGCCATATCCCTCTGCCCGCGCATCGGCGATCATCTCGACAAACAGCTTCCTGGTCCGCGCCACCATGGCGGCATCGTCGCGGTTGAAGATGATCATGTTGACGTTGGCGATGTGGCGATGGCCCATCGTGAAGCTGCAATAATAATCCAGCCCCGCGGCTTCGAATCGCGCCTTGCGGCTGCGGAACGCGGCCAGCGCCAGTTCGCCCGACGGCGGCATGACAGGCGAGAAGCCGACGTGCCCACCGCGCCCGCCCATCCAGTTGGCGACGTTCAGCGGCAGCACGAACGGTACGCCGGTGGACGGGCCGAACGGCTCGATCGGCTCGCCCCGCTTCCACAGCTTCCAGTCGAGCCCGGCGCCGAGCCGGGGCTCGAGCGCGGCGCGCACGATCTTCATGTTCTCCTCGACGATCCGGCCATAGCCGAACAGCGAGAGGTGGAACGTCCACCAGCCCACGTTGAACTGCTTCTGGATCTTCTCGGCGATGGCATCGGGCAGGGGGCCTTCGCCCTGATACCAGTCGGCGCGGGTCGTGAATGCCGACGCATCGTGCAGATAGTTGCCGAAGATGATGTTGTGCTCGATCACGCCGCGCTGCCGCAGTTCGGCCAGCGCATCGATCGCCCAGCCGATATCTTCCGGCCGGGGCAGGTTGACCTGCACGTGGGCCGACATTTCGGGCTCGGGCATCAGCCACATATTGGCCTTGGTGACGATGCCGAAGTTCGACTGGACGAACATCTGATCCCAGCTCGGGCCGAAGCCGTGCGGGTAATGCGCCCACGCCTTGTTGCCCTCCATCGCGCCCATGCCGGTGCGGACGATCTCGCCGGTCGGGGTCACCACCTCCATGCCGCATATCTTGGAGGTGTGATCGCCGTAGGGGGTGTAGCCGATGCCCCGTTCCAGGGCGTTGCCGATCACCGAACCCCAGCCGTTCGCCGGCACCGACATCCATAGCGGGATGCGGTTGTCGCGCAGATGCTCGTGCATCTGATAGAAGCCGACGCCGGGCTCCAGCTGCGCATGGGCGTAGCGGGTGTCGACCTCGATGATCTTGTTCATGTGGGTCATGTCGAGAACGGCGCTGCCCGCCATCCGCGGCGCGGCCATGCCGTAGCCGAGGTTGCGCCCGCGCGAGACCGGCCACAGCGGCAGCTTGTGCTCGTTGGCGACGCGGACGATCGCCTGCACCTCCTGCACCGTCTCCGGCGCAAGGGCCATGCTGGCGGCATGTTCCATCCCGTCGCCCAGTGCATAGGCATCGATATAGGTCTGGCGATCGAGATCGGTGGCGAACACCTTGGTATCGCCGATCGTACGGCGCATCGCCGCCAGCGCCGAATCGAATCCGCGCCGGTCCAGCCCCGGCGGAAGCTGCATTTCCATGGTCCTCTCCCCAGACCTTAACTATCGTTACGGTAGCTGGTGCCGGTCGGGTTGGGAAGGGGGCAGGAAGCGGCCGTCGCGTCTCACAGATCCGGCAGCGTGCGCGCCTTGCGCCCCCAATCGGCAAGCGCCGCCGATGCCGCGCGCTCGATCAGCAGATCGGCATCCTTGATCGTGTAGCGCGCGGCCGTGTCCAGCGCCGCCAGTTCGTCCCACGTCACCGGCGCGGCAACGGGCGCGTTGGCGCGGGCGCGCACCGCATAAGGCAGGATCGCGGTCGCGCCGCGCTGGTTGCGCAGCCAATCGAGGAAGATGCGGCCGGTGCGCTCCGTCTTCTTCATGTTGGCGGTGAATCGATCGGGGTGGGCGGCGGAGATCGCACGGGCAAAGCGGCTGGCAAAATCCTTTACCGCCACCCAGTCCCGCGTGGCATCCAGGGCGACGCAGACATGCACGCCCTTGCCGCCGGAAAGCAGCGGGTCGCTCGGCAGGCCCATGTCGGCAAGAACGTCGCGCAACTGCGCCGCGGCAACCTTCACCGCCTCGAAGCCGAGCCCCTCGTCCGGATCGAGATCGAATACCAGCCGATCGGCCATCTCCACATCGGCGATCTTCGATCCCCAGCCGTGGAATTCGATCGCTCCCATCTGCACGCAGGTCAGCAGCCCGCGGGCATCGTCGACATAGAGGTAGGGCTGGTGCGATCCGTCCTTTTCGCGGATCGGCACGTGCTTCACCGCATCGCCGAAGCTGCCGGCATCGTGCTTCTGGAAGAAGCACTGCTTGGCGCGCCCCTGGGGGCAGCGCACCAGGCTGACCGGGCGATCGCCGAGCCACTCGAGCATCGGCGGGGCGACGCTGGCATAGTAATTCGCCAGTTCACCCTTGGTGATGCCGGATTCGGGAAAGACCACCCGATCGGGGTTGGTGATCTTCACCCCCGCCATGTCCGGCGCCGGGCGGGCCTCAGCAGCGATCTTCTGCACGCGTAGCGGCTTCTCCTCGACGACATCCGCGGCGGCCTTGTCTTCGCGCAGCCCGAGGAAGCTCGGATGGCGGAGCACGCCATCGCCGGTGAACTCGGTGAAAGCGATCTCGGCAACCAGCTGCGGCTCGATCCAGTGCGCCTCGCGTGCCACCAGCCGCGGCGCCTCGACGGTCGGCTCGGTACGGGCGAGCGGCTTCATCTTCGCCATCAGTTCGTCGATCCGGGCATTCGTGAAGCCGGTGCCGGCCTTTCCCGCATAGCGCAGCCGGCCATCCTCGTTCAGGCCGAGGAGCAGCGAACGAAAGCCCCGCTGCTTGTCGCTCGCCGTCCAGCCGACGATCACGAACTCCTGCCGCTTTATGCACTTGATCTTCAGCCAGTTGGACGATCGCCGGCCGCGATACGGCGCATCCGCGCGCTTGGAGATGACGCCCTCATAACCCTCGGCGCAGAGCGCGTGGAACAGCTTCTCACCCTGTTCGACGTGCTCGGCGACGTGAATCGGCGCTGGCGCACCATCGAGCAGGGCGCTGAGCCGCGCCTTGCGTTCGCGATTGCCCAATCCCGTCAGGTCCTCGCCATTTTCCTCCAGCAGGTCGAACGCGAAGAAGGCCAGCGTGCCGCTGCCTTCCTTCAAACTGGCCTGCAATGCCTGGAAACTGGGCCTGCCATCCTTGTCCAGAGCGACGATCTCGCCGTCGATCAGAGCCGCCGGCAGATCGAGCTTCTCCGCCGCGGCGACGATCGGCGCGAACTTGTCGGACCAGTCCTGCCCGGAACGGGTGAACGTGCGCGCCGCGCCGCCGGCCACCGCCAGCAGGCAGCGATAGCCGTCATATTTCACCTCATGCAGCCAGCCGGCACCCGCGGGAACGCTGTCGACCAGGGTAGCCAGTTGCGGATCGCGGAAGGCGGGCAGGGCGGTGGAGGCCGCGAGCGTCTTTGCCGGGGGCTTCTTTGCCGCGGATTCCCTCGCGGGTTCCTCCGCAGCTTTGGCTTTCCCGGAACGCTTGCGAGGGGCGGCGGGGGCAGCATCGGGCGCGGGCTTGCCCTCGGCGATCTCGATCATCGATCGGCCGCTGGCCACGCTGGTGACGTACTTCTCCACCAGATCGCCCGACGCGCCCGCCTGCATGTCCGCCACCTTGCGCAGCAGCCAGTTCTCGCCCCGATCGCCGGCACGCGGCTTCAGGCGGATCAGGATCCATTCGCCCTTCATCCGCTCGCCCTCCAGCGTGAAGTGGAGGTGGCCTTCTTCGATCGTCTTCGACGGGTCCTTGCCGGGATGCGGCACCCATGTACCGCGATCCCACAGCATCACCGTGCCGCCGCCATATTGGCCCTTGGGTATCGTGCCCTCGAACGTGGCGTAGGAGAGCGGATGATCCTCCGTGCGGACGGCGAGGCGCTTGTCCTCCGGGTTGGGGCTGGGGCCGCGCGTTACCGCCCAGCTCTTCAGCACGCCGTCCAGCTCCAGCCGGAAATCGTAGTGGAGCCGCGTCGCATCGTGCTTCTGGACCATGAAGCTGTGGCCGGGCCGTTCGGCCAGCGTGCCGGCCGGTTCCGCGGTCCTGGTGAAGTCCCGTTTCGCATTGTACTTCGCCAGCGGACCGTCCGATCCGGTGGCGGCGGGGGTCGCGGGTTCGGCCCTGGGCGTGCGCGCCATCGATCAGGCCCGCTTGCGCGCAGGCGCCTTGGGCTTGGCGCCGGCGCCGCCATCCGCATCCGCCTTTGCCGCGGCCGGCTTGCGCGGCGCTGCCTTCTTGGGTGCGGCCTTGATCGGGGTCGGCTCCTCGGCGGTCTCCGCCGATTTCTTTGGTGTAGCCCTGGCGCCGCCTGCGGGCTTGTCGAGCGATCGCTTCAGCGCAGCCATCAGATCGACGACGTTCGAGCCGCGGGCGGCGGGCGCCTCGTCCTCGTCGGACGTGCTGATCGTCTTGCCCTTCTTCTTGCGCTCGATCAGATCCCTCAGCGCATCGACGTAGCGATCGTGGAAGTCGCCCGCGTCGAATTCGCCGCTCTTCTTGTCGATCAGGGTAGTGGCGAGATCGAGCAACTCCTCGTCCGGCTTTTCGTCGCCGATCGATCGGAAGAAGGATGCGGCCTTGTTGACCTCGTCGGCATAACGCAGCGTCTCCAGCACCATGCCGCGCCCGCATGGCTTGATGCTGACGACATATTCGCGGCCGCGCAGCGCCAGCTGCCCCAACCCGATCTTGCGCGATTTGCGCAGCGCCTCGCGCAGCACGATGAACGCCTCCTCCGCCAGATCGTCGGCGGGCACGACGTAATAAGGCTTGTCGTAATAGATCGGATCGATGTCGTGGCTGTCGACGAACTGGGTCAGCTCCAGCGTCTTCTTGCTCTCCAGCTTGACCCCTTCGATCTCCTTCTCGTCGATCAGGACATATTCGCCCTTCTCATACTCGAAGCCCTTGATGATCTCGTCGACGTCGACCGGACCGATGCCGGGCACCACCTTCTCATACTTGACGCGCTTGCCCGAGGGCTCGTGGATCTGGTGGAACGCGATCGACGCACCGCTTTTGGTCGCCGAGTAGATCTCGACCGGGATGGAGACGAGGGCCAGCCGGATCTGGCCTTTCCAATAGGCGCGCGCTGCCATCGATCGAACCCTTCGTTGCGTGGCCGATTCAATCCGCGACGGGCCGACTCGTTCCGGTCAGAAAGACGGTGCGGAGAAACGCGCGTCGGGCGTGCGATACAAACCCGCGCAGCATGGTGTCGTCGCGCAAGACAGCCGCCCACCGGGGGCGCCGCCAAGGGGAACACACAGCACAAGGCCCGCCCGGATCGCTCCGGACGGGCCTTGTCTGTTCAACGGACGAGTTCGAAAAGCGGGGCTCAGCCCTGCTCGTCTTCGTCCCGGTCGTTGCGCACGATGGCGCTTTCGCCGGGCTCGGCGTTGGGATCATAGTCCTCGGTGAAGCCGCTTTCCTCACGCTCGAACATCGATGCCATGACATCGACGCCCTGCGACTGGAGTTCGGCCTCCTCGGGCGAACGGGCGACGTTCACCTTGATCGTCACCTGCACTTCGGGGTGCAGCGAGATCTTCACCTCGCTCAGCCCAAGCGACTTGATCGGCCGATCGAGGACGATCTGGCTGCGGGTTACCTTCGCACCATCGGCTTCCAGCGCATCGGCAAGGTCACGGGCGGAAACCGAACCGTAGAGCTGGCCGACGTTGGATGCCTGACGGATCAGGGTCAGCGTCTTGCCTTCCAGGCCCGAGGCATCGCTCTTGGCGGTGTCGCGGCGGGCGGCATTGTCCGCCTCGATCTGGGTGCGGTTACGCTCGAAGACCTTGCGGTTTGCTTCGTTGGAACGAAGCGCCTTCTTGCGCGGGAGGAGGAAGTTGCGGGCGTAGCCGGCCTTTACGGAGACGACGTCTCCGATCTGGCCGAGCTTTTCGACGCGCTCGAGCAGGATCACATCCATGGGGTCCGCTCCTTACTTGACGATATACGGAAGCAGCCCGATGTGCCGGGCACGCTTGATCGCCTGGGCGAGTTCGCGCTGCTTCTTTGCGGAAACCGCGGTGATGCGGCTGGGAACGATCTTGCCGCGCTCGGACACGAAGCCCTGCAGCAGACGAACGTCCTTATAATCGATCCGGGGAGCATCCTTCGCGGAGAAGGGGCAGCTCTTGCGGCGGCGGAAAAACGGGCGTGCCATATTCTATACCTCCTCAGGCCGCGTCGCGGTCGTCGCGGTCGCGGCGCGGGCGATCCTCGCGCGGGCGGTCATCACGGTCACGGCCGCGGCCGCCACGATCGCCACGATCGCGCTCGCTGCGCTCGTTGCGGCGCATCATCGCAGACGGGCCCGCCTCATGCGCGTCGACGCGGACGGTCATGTAGCGGATGATGTCCTCGTTGATCGCCGTCTGGCGCTCGAGCTCGGCGATGGCGGCGGGTGGGCCGTCAATCTCGAGCATCACGTAATGGCCCTTGCGGTTCTTCTTGATCCGGTAGGCGAGACCGCGCAGGCCCCAAGCCTCGGTCTTGACGACCTTGCCCTGAGTTTCCTCGACGATCCTGGTGGCGGTTTCCGCCAGCGCATCGACCTGCCCCTGGGCAAGGTCCTGACGCGCGAGAAACACATGCTCGTACAGCGGCATGGTCACGTCCTCATCTTGGCCGATCGCTGACGCCGCTACCATAGCGACGCCCCTCCGGCTTTCTTCCAATAGCGATCAGGGCGGAAAGGCATGGCCTCCGCCCCGTTCTGCGCCGTCCATGGCTGATTGCCGGCACGAAGGCAAGCGGGTTGCCAGCCGGGCGGCGATGCCATTAACCGGCACCCGAACGAAAGGACCTCCATGCGCGCATTCATCTTTCCCGGGCAGGGCAGTCAGGCAATCGGCATGGGCGTCGCCCTGGCCGAGGCGAGCGCCATCGCGCGGGCGGTGTTCGAGGAGGTGGACGAGGCGCTCGGCCAGCACCTCTTCCGGATCATGCGCGAGGGCCCGGCGGACCAGCTGACGCTCACCGAAAACGCGCAGCCCGCAATCATGGCCAACGCCATCGCCACGCTGCGCGTGCTGGAGCGCGAAGGCGGCATCCGGCTGGCGGACAAGGCCGATTTCGTCGCCGGGCACAGCCTGGGCGAATATAGCGCGCTGTGCGCCGCCGACGCGCTCGATGTCGCCACCACCGCCCGGCTGCTGAAGCTGCGCGGGCAGGCGATGCAGGCGGCGGTGCCGGTGGGCGAGGGGGCGATGGCTGCCCTGCTCGGTGCCGATCTCGGCAAGGCGCGTGCGCTGGCGGAGGCTGCGGCCGAGGGTGAGGTGTGCACCGTGGCCAACGACAACGATCCCGGCCAGGTGGTGATCTCCGGCCATGTCGGCGCGATCGAGCGGGCGATCGCCATGGCCAAGGAACATGGTCTCAAGCGCGCGGTGCTGCTGCCGGTCTCCGCCCCGTTCCACTGCCCGCTGATGCAGCCGGCGGCCGATGCGATGGCCGCGGCGCTGGCGGGGGCGCCGCTCCGCGCGCCGCTGGTGCCGGTCTATGCCAACGTCACCGCCGCGCCCGTCGCCGACCCGGCCGAGATCCGGCGGTTGCTCGTCGAGCAGGTGACCGGCACGGTCCGCTGGCGCGAAAGCGTCGCGGCGATGGCCGAGGCGGGTGTTACCCATTTCATCGAGTTTGGCGGCAAGGTGCTCGGCCCGATGGTCAAGCGTACCGTGCCCGATGCCACCGTCACCAGCATCGTGGCGATGGCCGATATCGAGGCGCTCGCCGCCTCCCTCTGATCACGCTGCACAAGGAACAGCCCATGTTCGACCTTTCAGGCATGACCGCGCTGGTGACCGGCGCATCCGGCGGCATCGGCTCCGCCATAGCCGCGGCACTGGCCGGGCAGGGGGCGCGGCTCGCCGTCTCCGGATCGAACGAGGCCAAGCTGAACGCCTATCGCGAGACGCTGGGCGGCGATCACGTCGCTTTGGCCTGCGACCTTTCGGACGCGGCGGCGGTGGACGCGCTGGTGCCACGCGCCGTCGAGGCGCTGGGCGGCCGGATCGACATCCTCGTCAACAATGCCGGCGTTACCCGCGACAATCTGGCGATGCGGATGAAGGACGACGAATGGTCCGACGTGATCCGGGTCAATCTGGAGGCGGCGTTCCGCCTGATGCGCGCGGCGGCCAAGCCGATGATGAAGGCGCGCTATGGCCGCGTCATCTCGATCACCTCCGTCGTGGGGACGACGGGCAATCCGGGGCAGGCGAATTATGCCGCGTCGAAGGCCGGGCTGGTCGGCATGTCCAAGGCGCTCGCGCAGGAGCTGGCCAGCCGCAACATCACCGTCAACTGCGTGGCGCCCGGCTTCATCGCCTCGCCGATGACGGACGTCCTGCCGGACGCGCAGAAGCAGGCGCTGACCGCGCGCATCCCCGCCGGCAAGCTGGGCGAGGGCGCTGACATCGGCGCGGCCGTCGCCTACCTCGCCAGCCGCGAGGCCGGCTACGTCACGGGGCAGACGATACACGTCAACGGCGGCATGGCGATGATCTAGACCGCGCTGCGGCCGATCGTCGGCCGCGGCCCGGGCCAGCCGGGTCTTGCAAGCGTCATCGCCCACGTTTAGGGCGGCCGCAGATAAGCCTGAGGGAAGGTTCAGAGAATGAGCGAGACTGCCGAGCGCGTGAAGAAGATCGTCGTCGAGCATCTCGGCGTCGAGTCCGAGAAGGTCACGGAAGAGGCAAGCTTCATCGATGATCTGGGCGCGGACAGCCTCGACATCGTCGAGCTGGTGATGGCCTTCGAGGAAGAGTTCGGCGTCGAAATTCCCGACGATGCCGCCGAGAAGATCGCTACCGTCAAGGATGCGATTACCTATATCGAGACAAACAAGGGCTGAACCGGCCTCGACGCCGGCCGATCCACGGCTCCCGCCCGGATCTGCCGGCGTCGGGAGCCGTTTTGCTTTGTGCCGTACGGGTTGCGCGCCGCACGCTCAGCGACGCCGGCCGCCGATAACCGACAGGAGGGGAAATGCGCCGCGTCGTCGTCACTGGACTGGGGCTCGTGACCCCGCTGGGTGCGGATGTCGAAACCGTCTGGGCGAACATCCTGGCAAGCCGCTCCGGCGCCGGGCCGATCACCCGCTTCGATCCCGTGGAACATGCCTGCCGCATCGCGTGCGAGGTGAAGCCGAAGGATCATGAATACGGCTTCGACGCGTCCAAGCGTGTCGACCACAAGGTTCAGCGCCAGGTCGATCCGTTCATCGTCTTCGGCATCGATGCCGCAGGCCAGGCGATCGAGGATGCCGGCCTGACCGACATGACCGAGGAGGAGCGGTATCGCGCCGGTTGCTCGATCGGTGCCGGGATCGGCGGGCTGCCGGGAATCGAAAGCGAATCGCTGGTGTGCCGCGATAAGGGGCCGCGCCGCGTTTCCCCGCATTTCGTCCATGGTCGCCTGATCAACCTCATTTCGGGGCAGGTATCGATCAAGTACGGGCTGATGGGGCCGAACCACGCCGTCGTCACCGCCTGCTCCACCGGCGCGCACTCGATCGGCGATGCCGCGCGGATGATCGCGATGGACGATGCCGATGTGATGCTGGCCGGTGGCGCGGAAGGCGCGATCTGCCCGCTGGGCATCGCAGGGTTCGCGCAGGCACGGGCACTCTCCACCTCGTTCAACGACACGCCGGAAAAGGCCAGCCGCCCCTATGATCGCGATCGCGACGGTTTCGTCATGGGCGAAGGCGCGGGGGTCGTCGTGCTCGAGGAGTATGAACGGGCCAAGGCACGCGGCGCAAAGATCTATGCCGAGGTGATCGGATACGGCCTGTCGGGCGACGCCTACCACGTCACCGCGCCGCATCCGGAAGGCTCGGGGGCGTTCCGTTCCATGCAGATGGCGCTGCGCAAGGCGGGGTTGAACCCGTCCGACATCGACTACATCAACGCCCACGGCACCTCGACCCCGCTTGGCGACGAGCTGGAACTGGGGGCTGTGCGCCGACTGTTCGGCAATGCCATCGAGACGCTGTCGATGTCGTCGACCAAGTCGGCGATCGGCCACCTGCTGGGTGGCGCCGGGGCCGTCGAGACGATCTTCTGCATCCTGGCGATGCGCGATCAGGTCGTCCCGCCGACGCTCAACCTCGACAATCCGAGCGAGGGTGTCCAGGGCGTCGATCTGGTGCCGCATACGCCCAAGCAGCGGCGCGTGAAGGCGATCCTCAACAACAGCTTCGGCTTCGGCGGCACCAACGCCAGCCTGGTGCTGACCGGCGTCTGACGAACGAACGGTGGCGCGGCGGCGATCCAGAGGGCGGCGTACACGGCGGATCGCCATGCTGCTGGCGTTTGCCGTCGCCGCGGCGTTGGTCGCCTTCCTGTGGGTCGGGCGCGAATGGCGCGGCGCGGGGCCCGCGCCGCGATCGCTGACGATCAGCATAGCGGAGGGATCGAGCCTGTCCGCCGCCGCACGCGTGCTGGAGCGGGAAGGGGCGATCCGCTCGCGTGCGCGGTTCCTGCGGCTCGTCCGTACGTTCGGGACCGACGATCCGATCCGCGCCGGCGAATATGAGGTGCCCGCCCACGCCAGCGCAGCGGATATCCTCGCCCTGCTGCAATCGGGCCGGACCCGGCAGCACTTCGTCGTGGTGCCGGAGGGAATGCCGTCCGTCCTGGTCCGCGATCGGCTGATGGCCGAGCCGCTGCTGACCGGGAGCGTCCCCGTGCCGCCGGAAGCATCGGTGCTGCCGGACAGCTACAGCTTCGAACGGGGCGAGAGCCGCGCCGCCGTGCTCGGCCGGATGCGCAAGGCGATGGATACGAAGCTGGCGGCGCTGTGGAAGACGCGCACGCCATCGGCCGTCGTGAAGACGCCGCGGGAGGCGCTGATCCTGGCGTCGATCGTGGAAAAGGAAACCGCCGTCCCGGCCGAGCGGCGGACGGTGGCGGCCGTTTATTCCAATCGGCTGCGGCAGGGGATGCGGCTGCAGGCGGATCCGACGGTGATCTACCCGATCACGCAGGGCCGCCCGCTCGGCCGACGCATCCGCCGATCTGAGCTGGACGCGGACAACGGCTACAACACCTATGCGCGGGCCGGGCTGCCGGCCGGGCCGATCGCCAATCCCGGTCGCGAGTCGATCGCTGCCGTGCTGGATCCGGCGCAGACCCGCGCGCTCTACTTCGTGGCCGACGGCAAGGGCGGGCACGTCTTCGCCGAGACGCTGGCCCAACATAATGCCAATGTGCAGCGGTGGTACGCCCTGCGCCGCCAGCGCGGCGAGATGTAGGCGCGCGCCAGCCCTACAGCTTGAGCCCGGCGGTCTCGTCCAGTCCGCTGACGATGTTGAGGTTCTGCACCGCTGCCCCCGCGGCGCCCTTGCCGAGATTGTCGAGCGCGGCGACCAGGCGCATCTGCCCGGTCGCATCGTCGCCGCAGACATAGAGTTCCAGCCGGTCCGTCCCGGCGCATTGCTCCAGCCTCAGCGCGGGGGGCGCGGGATCGATGACCTTGACCACCGCACTGCCGCGATAGGCATCGGCAAGCGCGTCGCGCACGTCCGCGAGCCGCGGCTGCGCAGGCAGCGCATGGAGGTGGATGGGCACCTCGACCAGCATGCCGCGATAGCTGCGCGCCACGGCGGGCGCGAAGATCGGCGGGTATGTCAGCCCCGCATGGGTGCGCATTTCGGGCACATGCTTGTGGCCCAGCCCCAGGGCGTAGAGCCGGAACCCTTCCACTGCCGCACCCGGCTGCTCGAACTCGGCGATCATCGCCTTGCCGCCGCCCGAATAGCCGGAGGTGGCGTTCACGCTCACCAGCGTCGATGCGGGCAGCAGGCCGCAGCGGACCAGCGGCCGCACGAGGGCGAGGAATCCGGTCGGGTAGCAGCCCGGATTGGAAACGCGGGTCGCCGCGGCGAGCGCCTTGCGGCTGCCGGGATCGAGTTCGGCAAAGCCGTAGGCCCAGGCCGGGTCGGTCCGATGCGCCGTCGATGCGTCGATGATCCGCACCGCCGGGTTCTCGATCAGCGCCACCGCTTCGCGCGCGGCATCATCGGGAAGGCAGAGCACGACGACATCCGCTGCGTTCAGCGCCTCGGCACGGGCGGCCGGATCCTTGCGGCGATCGTCCGCCAGCGTCACCAGCCGGATGTCTTTGCGGCCGGACAGCCGATCGCCGATCTCCAGCCCGGTGGTGCCGGCGGCACCGTCGATGAATACCTTGATCGTCACGATTGCAGCCTCCGCCGCGAGAGAATTGGATCGGCAGACGTTCCGGCCAGACGCGCCACGATATCGGCGAGCGGCTCCACCGTAACCGCCATCCAGAATGCGTTGGCGTGGATCATCCGGGTTTCATCGATCATCATGCCGACATGGCCGGGAAAGAATATGAGGTCGCCGCGGTGCAGTATCTCGCCCGCTGCAAGCTCCCGTCCGATCTGGTTCCGCTGCAGATCGGTATCGCGCGGCGCGGCATGCCCGCACAGCCCCAGTGCCAGTTGTACCAGCCCCGAACAGTCGATCCCCCCGGCGCCCCGCCCGCCCCACAGATAGGGCGCACCGATCAGCCGTTCGGCGACGGCTACGGGGTCGGGTTCGGCCGCTGGCAGCCGGCCCAGGTGCCGGGCATGAACGAAGCCCCCGGCGCAGGCCAGGAAGTCGCCCGCCGGCTCGCCGCGTAGGCGGGCGCCCATCGGCAATCGGCAGACCACAGCGGATTTTATGTCGGGCGCGGCGAAGACCAGAGCGAGCGGCG
>NZ_JAQGLK010000161.1 GCF_028292925.1 Sphingomonas bacterium | reverse complement strand
AAACGCTGGCAGCGGCGAATAGACGATCTCGTCCCGCAGCCGATTGGAGAAGCCGACGATCTCTGCCGAAAGCGCGGCACCAATATAGCGGAAACCGGCTTCCACGCCGCGCGACCGTTCGGGCGTGAGGCGGGGATTGCCGAGGAAGCCGCTGTTCGCGGCAAACCCGAACAGTTCGGCAAACCCCGGCTGCGAAATGCCCTCGCCATAGCCGCCCGTGGCCGCAACCCCCGGAACGAGCGGCACCAGCGCGTGGAGGCGGATCGTTGTCGCGTCCCGAAAGGCGCCGAAATCATCGTGACGGACAGCGACGTCAGTGCTGGCGAATGTGCCCCACTCCGCGTGCCAGTCGCCCACGAAAGCCGTCCGCCCGCGGGCCAGCCGCTGGTCCGTTCCGCCACCATACTGCCGATCGCGGGTGGCGAAGCGCTCGTCCTCCCGCTCGATCCTGCCACTCAGATTGTGGCTCCCGGTGGGGAGCGCGAGCCGGTACGTCGCCGTTCCGCCGATCCGGCTGCGGCGCCCGAGGCTATCGTTGACCGGCGCCGAGCCTCGGCGATTGCGGTTGCTGCTATCCAGGTGCTGACCATCGATCGTCAGGCTCCACCGATCCGCCGGGCCACGCCCGATCGTCGCCCATCCGCGGACGCCCCAGGTCTCCGCGCGGGAAGCGTCCTGCGTGTCTGCGCGCTGGAAGAAGTCGTCCGTGCCGTCATAGGCGTTTTCGTGGCGTATGTAGCGGCCGACGATGCCGATCTCGCCGCGATCGCCGGGTCGGGCGACTGCCTTGAGGCTGGCGGTGAAGTTCTCGAACCCGTCGCGGTCGCCTTTGCCACCGCCGAGGATATCGATGCCGTCGCTCCGCGCATAGCCGGCGGTGGCGCTTACTCCCGCAACCGGGCCGCCGGTAAGGATCGACGCATCCATGCGCGTGGTGCCGAGCGAGCCATATTCGGCGGTCGCCACGATCCGCGCAGGGTCCAGCGGGTCGGGCGTCTGCAGCGCGACCACGCCCCCCAGCGCCTCCGACCCCCACAGGGCGGACTGCGGCCCGCGCACGATCTCGATCCGGCCCAGGCCGCTCGCCGCGAAGCTCTCGAACCGCGCCTGATCGTCCGAGGCAACATCATCGAAGGCCATGCCGTCCACGAAGACAAGCGTGTGGTTCGCCTCGCCTCCGCGAATCCGAACCTGCGCCTGAGCGCCCGGCCCGCCCGAACTGGCAACGGAAACGCCAGGGGCCAGCCGCAGATAATCGACAGCGAAGGGCAGGCCGATCCCCTCGATCCGGTCGCGATCGATCGTGGTCACCGCCGCCGGCGCAAGCGCGGCGGCAACCGGGGACAAGGACGCGCTGACCACGATGTCACGCGGAAGCGCGGCAGCGGCCAGGAAGAGGGGCATGAACATCGAAACTCCCACAGCGACAAGGGTGTCGCCACGGCGCGCGCCGCCGGATCACTCCGGCTGCGTACGACATGCATCGGCTGGTCCCGGCCGGGCACGGACGACGATGGAGGCAGGTCTCCTGGCTTGCGGATCGAACGCCGGCTCCCCGCCTTCCCGGTTGCCCGGCGGCGTCATGGGGATCGGCTAACCGCGTACAGTTGCGGGCACAGCGCCGGATTGGAACCGGCTTCCCTTTTCACCGCCTTGCCGGCGGCACCTTCATCGCGGCCCGCTTCGGACAGGAACGCTGCCCTTGTCAACTGGAAGGCTGGCCGCTAGATCGCCGCCTTCCGCTTCCCGGCTGGTCGGAAACCAGCTATTTCTCCGGAGCCTGCCCGATGAAGAAGAATATCCACCCCGAATACCACATGATCAAGGTCCAGATGACGGACGGCACCGTGTTCGAAACTCGCTCCGTATGGGGCAAGGAAGGCGACACGCTGCAGCTCGACATCGATCCGACTGTCCACCCGGCATGGACCGGCGGCCGCGGCACGATGCTCGATGCCGGTGGTCAGGTGGCCCGCTTCAACAAGCGGTTCGGCGGCCTCACCCTCAAGAAGTAAGGTTCGCGCGCGGGGGCGGTCAGCCCCCGCGCAGGGCCTTTACCATCCCCGCGGCTACCGACAGCGCGATCTCGGCGGGGCCGAGCGCGCCGATCGGCAGCCCGGCGGGTGCATCGATGCGTGCCAGCGCCTCCTTGCCGACACCTGCCTCGCCGAGGCGCTCCAGCCGCTTGGCATGGCTACGCCGCGAACCGAGCGCCGCGATATAGCCGGCCGGGGAGGCGAGCGCCGCCATCAGCGCCGGATCGTCGATCTTGGGATCGTGGCTCAGCGTCACCACTGCGGTCGATGCATCGGGCGCCAGCGCCGCGATCGCCTCGTCCGGCCAGCGCCCGTCCAGCACCAGCCCCGGAAACCGTTCCTCCGTGCGAAAACGATCGCGCGGATCGATGATCGTCGTCCGTGTATCCAGGGCTCCGGCGAATGCGGCCAGGGACTGCGCGATCTGCACGGCGCCGATGATCAGCAGCCGACGCGGCGGCGCACAGCGATTGACGAATGCGCCGTCGCCGGGCGCGTCGCCGATCCGGCTGGCGCCGCTGGCCAGGTCGGTCGTCACGGCCACGCTGTGCCCCGCGCTCCGCCCGGAGGCGAGCGCATCGAACAGGGCAGGGGGGTAGCCGCCTTCCGCGACCGGCTGGACGATCACCTCGATCTCGCCGCCGCAGGGCAGGCTGACTTCCCAGGCCTGATCGTCGCCGACGCTGAAGCGAAGCCGGCGGAACTGCCCGTCCACGATCGCCTCGGCCGCAGCGTGCAGCACCTCTCCCTCGACGCAGCCGCCTGATACCGATCCTTCGAACCGGCCGTCGGCATGGACGAGCATCTGGCTGCCCTGCGGACGAGGCGCGGATCCCCAGGTGGAAAGGACGGTCGCGATCGCCATCGGCTGGCCTCGCCAGGCTGCGGCGGCGGCCAGCAGCCGCTCCGTATCGTTCGTAAGCCTGTTCATTCGCGTCCCCGGAAGCCATGCCCACTCGGCCCAATTCCGCTACGTCGTGGCGGTTCCGGGCTGGCGGCTACTGGCGTTTGCGGCGGCCGCGGGCAATAGCGGGTCGATGGATCATCTCCGCCGTATCGCCAAACCCCTGTTCTGGGCGGCCCTGCTGTTCGCCTACGTCGCAGCGATCATGCCCGCGGGGCAGGCGCCGAAGATCGCGCAGTCGGACAAGATCGAGCACATGATCGCGTTCTTCACGCTGGCGTTCCTCAGCCGCCTGGCCTTCCGCGCCACCTCGGCCGCGAAGGTTGCCTTGCTGCTCGCGGGTTTCGGCGCGCTGATCGAGTTCACGCAGATGATTCCCGCCCTTCACCGCGACGGCAATGTGGCCGACTGGATTGCCGATTGCGCCGCGATTGCGACCGGCCTGCTGTTTGCCGTGCTGACGCTGCGGACCGCGAAACAGATGCGCTGAGGGGCTAAAGCGGCGGCGCCTCTGCCGCAGCGGACGCACTGCCGCGTCCGGCCAGCCGGGTGACCGCCAGATCGGCGGTGACGTTACCCAGCGTCCGGAAGATGTCCGGGATGGTCTCCACGGCCAGCAGCACCGGCAGCAACGTCAGCGGCACCCCCATGGCGATGCACACCGGCCCGATGGTGGCGAAGAACGACACCTGTGCCGGCAGCCCGACTGCGGCGAGGCTGACCGCCGCCGCGGTAAGCGCCCCGACGATGAGCACGCCCGGCCCCAGCGCCACACCGTGAAGGTAGCCCAGGTATATCGCGACGGCGAGGTTGGCCGCCGCGCTCGACGCCCGGAACAGCGATACTGCGAGCGGCAGGACGACGCCCGCCGCCGCCCGCTCGACACCGAGCGCGGGGGAAGCCTGGATCATCGCCGGGAGGCAGGCGAGCGAAGACTGGGTGCTGACGGCGACGATCTGGACGGGCAAGGCCGCTCGCGCGAACGTGGCAGGCGATAGACGGCCGACCACGATCGCAATGATCGCCGAGAGAGCGGCCGCGACAAGGCAGCTGCTGGCGACAACCACGACATACTGGATCAACGCCCCCGCGGCGCCGATCCCCAGGCGCGCGCCAACGGCGAAGGCGAGCGCCAGCACGCCGATCGGGGCAAGCCACAACACCCAGTGGACGATCACCAGCATGGCTTCGATGATGGCGCGAAAGAAATCGATCAGCACGCGGCGCAGCGCCGGATCGATCCGGGTGATGGCAAAGCCGAAGATCAGGGCGAAGACGACGAGCGGCACCATCGCGGTATCCGCAGCGGCCTTGATCGGATTGGTGGGGATGAACCCGGTGATCCACTCGGATGCCGATGCGATCGCCGGCACCTCCTCCGCGGTCCCGCCCAGCGCAGCGGCCTGTGCGGCGATCGGCCAGAAACCCAGGATCGTGACGCAAACGACCACGGTAAGCAGCGAACAGGCGACCAGCAGGACGGCGAACCACAGCACGGCCCGCTTGGCGACACCGCCCGTCGATGCGCTTTCCGCGGCCGTGGAGACGCCCGTGACGAGCAGCGCGAAGACGAGCGGAACGACCGTCATCGTCAGCGCGTCCAGCCAGAGCTTGCCGATCGGTGCGGCAACCGCGAGCATCCTGTCGAGCCCGGCTACCCTGTTGCCGCCGAGAACGGCGCCAAGGGTGAGCCCGATCAGCAGCGCAGCCAGGATCCGCCAGGACAATGCCGCCGCCGATGTTGCGGGCTTCCCTGCAGGAGGGGGCGACCTGTCGGTCATCGCCAGACGCCCGCCATCGCGCCGCGGAGCCTGCGTCCGCCGGTAGCCGCCACCATTGCCCGTTCCCCCCGATCCCATCAGGCGCGACCATGCCCCAACTCGTCACCCATGGCGAGGTATATGCCCGACTTGAGGAACTTACTGCCCGGTGATCGCTTGATCTCCGAACTATGGAGGCAGCCATGACCGGATATCAGGACAGCGATGCGCCCCGCACGGCGGCCCGCGACAAGGATGTCGCGAGGGGCGCGGTGGAGGGCGGTGAGAAGGAGATTGTTGGTCGCACCGTCACGATCAACCGCCCGCGCTCCGAAGTGTACGCCTTTTGGCGGGACTTTTCGAACCTGACGATCGTCATGGACAATGTGGAGCGGATCGACGTCATCGACAGCATGCGCTCGCACTGGGTGGTGAAGGCGCCGGCGGGGCGGACCGTCGAGTGGGATGCAGTGGTCACAGCCGACGAGCCGGATCGGCTGATCGCCTGGGAGACGGCGGCAGGTGCCGATATCCGCAGCTCCGGTCGCGTCGAGTTCCTCGATGCGGCGCCCGGTCGGGGCACGATGGTTCGCGCGACGATCGCCTACGATCCCCCCGGCGGCGTCATCGGCGAATGGATCGCCAAGCTGTTCCAGCGCGAGCCCAACGTCCAGGCGCGGCGCGATCTGCGCCGGCTGAAGCAGTATCTCGAAACCGGCGAGGTGACGTCTTCTGCCGGCCCGTCCGGTCGCAAGTCCGAATCGCCGACCGAACAGTATCTCTAGGAGTTACGCCCATGCGCGCAGTCACCTGGCACGCCCGCCACGACGTTCGCGTCGACACGGTTCCCGATCCCGAGATCGTCAATCCGCGGGATGCGATCATCAAGATCACGTCCACCGCAATCTGCGGATCGGACCTGCACCTCTATGACGGCTACATTCCGACGATGCGGTCGGGCGACATACTCGGCCACGAGAATATGGGCGAGGTCGTCGAGGTTGGATCGAAGAGCACGTTGAAGAAGGGCCAGCGCGTCGTCGTGCCGTTCACGATATCGTGCGGCCACTGCTTCTTCTGCGAAAAGCTGCAATATTCGGCCTGCGACAATTCCAACCCCGCCACCACCTCCGACATGTCTGAAACGCTGTACGGCTATCCCATGGGTGGAGCGTTCGGTTATGCGCACCTGACCGGCGGCTATGCGGGCGGGCAGGCGGAATATCTGCGCGTACCCTATTCGGACGTCGGCCCCATCGTCATCCCGGACGGGCTGGAGGACGACAAGGTGCTCTTTCTCTCCGACATCCTGCCGACCGGCTGGATGGGCGCCGAGAATGCCGAGATCGAACAGGGTGACACGATCGCGGTCTGGGGCTGCGGGCCGGTGGGTCTCTTCGCGATCCAGTCCGCCTTCCTGATGGGCGCGCACCGCGTCATCGCGATCGATCACTTTCCCACCCGGCTGGAACTCGCCCGCGGCATGGGTGCCGAGGTGCTCGACTTCACCGAGGTGAACGTGCGCGAGGCGCTGTACGAAATGACCGGCGGGATCGGCCCGGATGCGGTGATCGACTGCGTCGGGATGGAAAGCCACGGTGCTGCGATCGACAACGTGCTGGACACGGTGAAGGCGCATACCTTCCTTGGCACCGATCGCCCGGCCGCGCTGCGCCAGATGATCCTCGCCTGCCGGAAGGGCGGCCGCGTTTCCATACCTGGCGTTTATGGCGGCATGGCCGACAAGTTCCCGATCGGCGCGCTGATGGAGAAGGGGCTGACCGTCAGGAGCGGCCAGACCCACGTCCAGAAATATCTCCGGCCGCTCCTTGAGATGATCGGCGAGGGCAAGATCGACACGACCTTCATGATCTCCCACCATGCGAGCCTTGAAGACGGGCCGGACATGTACAAGCACTGGCACAACGACCAGAACGCCTACACCAAGATCGTGCTGAAGCCGGGCATGGCACCGGGGCCGGTCCGCCTCTGACATTTGGCGAGTGCCGCCCCGTACCTCGATCGGGGTTGGTGGCGGATGAAGTGGCTGGTCACGAAGCGGCGGGCCGACGGTCTGCCGCTCCCGTCCGAATGGAGCGATCCCGCGAGCCGCGGCCCGTCAGTTCACACCACCAATATGCCGGGCGCATAGCCTAGAGATACCGTATCGCCGTAGCCGAGACCGGGGACGAACCGGGCCAGCAGCTCGACCACATTCGTCGGCTGGGGGTGTCCCGGCTTGGTCGCCGGATCCGGAATGTAGAGGAACACCGGCTGCTGCCCGCCTCGATGCCGCAGGACGGCGCGGGAAATCAGGAACATTTCGGGCGGGAAAAGTTCTGTCCAGGCAACAGGAC
>NZ_JAQGLK010000065.1 GCF_028292925.1 Sphingomonas bacterium | reverse complement strand
CCGTTGCGGCCAGAGGCGAAGATCACCGGGAAGTCGAGCTGGGCGTCGGTCGCCTCGAGGTTGACGAACAGGTCGAACACCTCGTCCAGGACTTCCTGGGCACGGGCGTCCTGGCGATCGATCTTGTTGACTACGACGATGGGGCGGAGGCCCAGCGCCAGCGCCTTGCCGGTGACGAACTTGGTCTGTGGCATCGGGCCTTCGGCGGCATCGACCAGCAGGACGACACCGTCGACCATCGACAGGATGCGCTCGACTTCACCGCCGAAGTCGGCGTGTCCGGGCGTATCGACGATGTTGATGTGGGTGGTGACGTCGCTGGTCTTGTCGGTCCACTCGATCGACGTGCACTTGGCAAGAATCGTGATGCCACGCTCTTTTTCGAGGTCGTTCGAGTCCATCGCGCGCTCGGCGACGCGCTGGTTGTCTCGGAACGTGCCGGACTGGCGAAAGAGTTGATCGACCAGCGTCGTCTTGCCGTGATCGACGTGCGCGATGATCGCGACGTTGCGAAGCGCCATGTGTTATCTATCCTGGATCGGGGAATTTGTGCGGCGCACTACCTTAAAATCGGCGCCGCAACAAGCAGCGCCTGCTGCCGGGCCGCCGCTCAGGCCCGCGCGCCGAGCAGGGCGAGCGCGAAGCCGACGAAGATCGCCCCCGTCGCGCGATCGAACAGCCGCCGCCGCCGGTCCGTCGACAGCCACCGCGCCAGCCTCCGGCCGCCCAGCGCGTAGGTGAAATACCATCCCGTCTCGATCGTGACGAAAGTCGCCATCAGGATCGCGAACTGCAACGCCCACGGGCGATGGGCGTCGATGAACTGCGGGAACAAAGCGGCGGCGAACACGATCAGCTTGGGATTGGAAAGGCCGGTGAACAGCGCATCCCGGTACAGCCGCCAGGCGGGTGCATCGGCGGGTTCGGCCGGGCCGTCCTGCGTGGCGCGGACACGGCTGGCCTTGCGCCACGCCGACACGCCCAGCCACAGCAGGTAGGCGACACCGGCATAACGGACCACCGCGAACAGCCGCGGGCTGGCGACCAGCACCGCGCCCAGACCCAGGCCCGAGGCGACCAGCGCGAACAGCACCGCCGTCATGCAGCCGGCCATCGCGGCGGTCGATTTGAGGACGCCGAACTGCACGCTGCGCTGCATGATGTGGAGCATGTTCGGCCCCGGCGATCCCGCGACCACGAACACCACCCCCACGAACAGCCACCAAGTCCCGATGCTCATCGCCGCCCCCACGCTGCCCCGGCCATAGCGCAAGCCGTCTCCTTGCGCACGCATAACGCGCGGGAGGGGCTGGACGGCGCGCGCGCGGCGGTACATCTGCTCGCCAAAGCGACACGAGAGAGGGCCGACCCATGGCAACCCAGCTGACCGTCCGCGAGGCCGTCCTCGCCTTTCTCCGCGATCAGGGAATGCGGCACGTCTTCGGCAATCCCGGATCGACCGAGCTGCCGCTGTTCCGCGGCTTCCCCGATGATTTCCACTATGTGCTGGGGTTGCAGGAGTCGGTCGTGATCGGGCTGGCCGACGGCTACGCCCAGGCGACGGGCGGTCCGGCGTTCATCAACCTCCATTCGGCGGCAGGCACCGGCCACGCAATGGGGGCGATCTTCACCGCCTTCAAAAACCGCACGCCGCTGATCGTCACCGCCGGGCAGCAGGCGCGATCGCTGCTGCTCCACGATCCGTTCCTGTATTCGCACCGCCCGACCGAACTGGTGCAGCCCTACGTCAAATATGCCGTCGAACCGGCACGCGCCGCCGACGTGCCGCAGGCGATCGCCCGCGCCTGGTTCCAGGCGATGACCTATCCGCGCGGGCCGGTCTTCGTCTCGATCCCGGCCGACGACTGGGATCAGCCGGCCGAGCCGGTGCCGCACCGCATCGCGCCGGCCATGCTGGGGGCGGGCGGCGTCGATACGCTGAAGCAGGCCTTTGCCGCCGCCACGCGCCCGGTGATCGTCGTCGGCGGCGAGGTCGATCGCGATGGCGCGTGGGAGGCGGTGGTCGAACTGGCCGAGCGCACCGGCGCCCCTGTCTGGCATTCGCCGCTGGAGGGCCGCGTCGGCTTTCCGCAGAACCATGCGAGCTTTGCAGGTGTGCTGTCGGCCGATCCCGCCGGCGTCGTCCGCACGCTTGGCCAGCACGATCTGATCGTCGCCATCGGCACCCGCGCCTTCACCTTCCATGTCGAGGGGCCACGCCCCTACGCCCCGCCCAACGCACGGCTCATCCTGCTCGGCACCGATCCCGAACATGGCGCCGCGGCTCCCTCGGGCGAGGCGATCATCGCCGGCATCGCGCCGACCATCGCGGCATTGCTGGCCGATGCCGCACCCCGCCCCGCCCCCCGGCCCACCACGGCTCCGCCCGCTCTGCCCGACGGCGGCGGCCGGATCACCACCGAGGCGCTGGTCGCCGCGGTCGCCCGCGCCCGTGCCCCCGGCAGCCCGGTGGTCGAGGAAGCACCGACAGCGCGCGGGCCGATCGCGCTTCACCTGCCGATCGATACGCCCGGCACCTTCTTCACCTGCGCCAGCGGCGGGCTCGGCTTCGGCATGCCCGGCGCGGTCGGGGTGGCGATGGCCCGGCCGGGCGAGCGCACCGTTGCGCTGATCGGCGACGGATCGGCGATGTACACCGTGCAGGCGCTCTACTCGGCCGCGCGTGAGCAGGCGAACCTCACCTTCATCATCATCAACAACCGCCGCTATGCCGCGCTCGATGGGTTCGCGGCGCATTTCGGCCTGAACTCGGTGCTCGGCACCGATCTCGACGGGCTGGATTTCGTCAAGATCGCCGAAGGGCAGGGCGTCCCGGCCAGCCGCGTCGAGGATCCTGCCGCGCTGGACGAGGCGATCCGCGCCGCACTCGCGGCGACCGGGCCCTATCTGCTCGAGGTCGGCGTCGCCTGACGGGCTTGCTCGGGCAGAACGGGCGGGGCTGCGGAACCGGCCCCGTCGCGCCGGCTGCCCGTGGGCCAGGCCCTGGCGATCAGTGCAGCCACATCCGGATCAGCCCGGCGACGATCCCCAGCGCGGCGACGCTGCCGGCCCAGATACCGACGAACCAGGCGAGGCGGCGGGGCAAGGACCCCGGCGGGGAGGGGGGCCGCCGGCTCAATGGTAGCCGGCCTCGCTGATCTTGCCGCGGAACACCCAATAGGCCCAGCCGGTATAAGCGAGGATCACCGGCACCAGCACGGCCGCGCCGACCAGCATGAAGATCTGGCTGCGCTCCGGCGCGGCGGCGGTCCAGATATCGACGCGGCCGGGGATCACATCCGGCCAGATCGATATGGCAAGTCCCGCCATCGACAGCCCGAACAAGGCAAGCGTCAGCAGGAACGGCGTCCGATCCCGGCCTTTCGCGATGCTGCGCCATAACAAAGCGGTGACGATGGCGACGAGCAGTGGCACTTGCGCCGTGGCCAGCACGCTGGGCCAGGCGAACCACCGCTGATAATATTTGCCTTCCAGGAACGGTGTCGCCGCGCTGACCAGCGCGATCGCCGCCATCAGCACCGGCACCAGCCAGCGGGCATAGCGGCGGGCGTCGTCGCGCAGCGCCCCTTCCGTCTTCCACAGCAGCCAGCACGCGCCGAGCAAGGCGTAACCGGCGATCAGGCTGGCGCCGGTAAGCAGGGTGAACGGCGTCAGCCAGTCCCACCATCCGCCGCCATAGGCGCGGCCGGTGACGGTGATGCCCTGCAACAGCGCGCCGAGCGCCACCCCTTGCGCGAACGTCGCCACGAACGATCCGGCGCAAAAGCCCAGATCCCACCACCGTTGGTGCCCCAGGTGCCGCCAGCGGAATTCGAACGCGACACCCCGGAAGACGAGCCCCAGCAGCATCGCGATCAGCGGCGCGTACAAAGCCGGCAGCACGATCGCATAGGCCAGCGGGAACGCCGCCATCAGCCCGCCGCCGCCCAGCACCAGCCACGTCTCGTTGCCGTCCCACACCGGCGCGATGGCGTTCATCGCCATGTCGCGTTCCTTGCCGACCTTGAAGCCGGGAAAGAGGATGCCGATGCCCAGGTCGAACCCGTCCATCACCACGTACATGGCGACGGCAAAGGCGATCACCCCCGCCCAGACGATGGTCAGATCGACGTTCACGCCCATTTCGACGCCCTCATTCCGGCCCCTGTCATTCCGGGTTGTCCTCCTTCTGCGCGCCGCCGCCCGGCACGGAGGGTGCGGGGGTGATGCCGGCGGTGCGGATCGGCGATCCGGCGGGCTCGGCCTCGTCGGGGCCGGGCGTGTGGCGCATCAGTTGCAGGATATAGACCGTCCCCGCCGCGAAGACGGAGAAATAGACGATCACGAACGCCACCAGCGACGCACCCACCGCAGGTGCGGCGAGCGGCGAGACCGAGTCGGCGGTGCGGAGCAAGCCGTACACCGTCCACGGCTGGCGCCCGGCCTCCGTCGTCACCCAGCCGGCCAGCACGGCGACGAAGCCGGCCG
Organism: Sphingomonas bacterium; assembly: GCF_028292925.1. GTDB lineage: Bacteria > Pseudomonadota > Alphaproteobacteria > Sphingomonadales > Sphingomonadaceae > JAQGLK01. Next base: position 9,787 of record NZ_JAQGLK010000065.1, on the reverse strand, counting down.
GCCCCATCGCCACCGCGAACCGGTGCAGCAACGGCCAGTCGTAGAGCCGGCCGCGGACCCGCGCGAGCAGGCTGAACGCGCCCAGCGCGAACATCAGCAGCCCCAGCGCAACCATGATCCGGAACGACCAGAACACGATGCCCACCACCGGCCAATCCGCCCTGGGGATCGTATCCAGCCCGGCCAGAGGCGCATTCAGATCGTGCTTCAGGATCAATGAGGAAAGCTTCGGTATCTCGATGCTGGCCTTTACCCGCGCCTCGTCGCGGTCGGGGAAGCCGAACAGGATCAGCGGGGCGCCGTGCGGGTGGCTTTCGAAATGCCCCTCCATCGCCATCACCTTGGCGGGCTGATGCTCCAGCGTGTTGATGCCGTGCAGGTCGCCCGCGACCATCTGGATCGGCGCGACGATCGCCGCCATCCACATCGCCATCGAAAACATCTTGCGGGCATGGGCATTGGTGCGGTCGCGCAGCAGATGCCACGCCCCCACCGCGCCGACTGCCAGCGCCGTCGTCAGGTAGGCCGCGATCACCGTGTGGACGAGGCGGTAGGGAAAGGACGGGTTGAAGATGATCGTCGTCCACGCCCCCGCCGGCACGAACTGGCCGGCGGCGTTCATCGCGTGGCCGACCGGCGTCTGCATCCAGCTGTTGGCGGACAGGATCCAGAAGGCGGAGATGAACGTGCCGACCGCGACGCAGCAGGTGGCGGCGAAGTGCAGCCCCTTGCCGACGCGCTCGCGCCCGAACAGCATCACGCCCAGGAACCCTGCTTCCAGGAAGAAGGCGGTCAACACCTCATACGCCATGATCGGGCCGATCACCGGGCCGACCTTGTCGGAGAAGACCGACCAGTTGGTGCCGAACTGGTACGACATGACGATACCGGAGACGACGCCCATCGCGAACGTCACGGCGAAGATCTTCAGCCAGAAGCGGAAGACGTCGAGGTAGAGATCCTTCCCCGTCTTCAGCCACAATCCCTCGAGCACGGCGAGGTAGCTGGCCAGCCCGATCGAGAAAGCGGGAAAGAGGAAGTGGAACGAGACGGTGAACGCGAATTGCACCCGCGCCAGGATCAGCGCCAGTTCGCCCTCGCCACCCACTCTCGTCTCCAGCCAGTTGCTCGGCCGCGCCGACGCGCCCGACGGCCACTCCGCAACCGGCAAAAGCGCGCGACCGCGGGATCAGGGTCCATCGCGACACGAAAAAAAAGGGCCGGACCAGATGGCCCGACCCTGAAGTCTTAGGAGAGGATGCCTGAAAGGCCCGATCTTTGTGCGACGCAGCAACGATTCCCGCAAATGCGAATGAACGCGAACGGGTTGCATTTTACGCAACCGCGCGGCGCCCGCTCCGCCCCCGTGCTTGAACCCCGCAGTGATCGGGGCCATCTCCGCCGGCGGAACGAACGGAGGCAGTGCATGGCGACACGTGGCGAGCCCGATCTGGTGTTGCAGGCCCCCGCCCCGGTGCCGACAGTCGCGCCGGAGCGTGCGGCCGGGCTCGTGCCGCTCGACGATGGCCAGCGCAGCGCGCTCGAGCAGAAAGCGGATGCGTTCATCGCCGATCTGGTCGCGCAGGATGCCAACAGCCCCGAATTCGGCCGCCGCGTCGATCAGCTCACCGATATGGGCCGCCGCGAGATTGCCGAGGCCGCCGGCCAGTCCAACCGCTTCCTCGATCGCCCGGTCCGCGCGATGGACGGCGAATCCGGCGTCGGCACCGATCTGGCCGAGCTGCGCCGCACGATCGAGGATCTCGATCCCGGCAGCCGCGGCAGCCTCACTTCCCCGCGCAAGCTGTTCGGGCTGATCCCGTTCGGCGACAAGATGCGCGATTATTTCGACAGCTACAAATCGGCGCAGAGCCACATCGCCTCGATCCTCACCCGCCTGTCCAGCGGCAAGGACGAACTGCTCAAGGACAATGCGGCGATCGATGTCGAGCGGCGCACCTTGTGGGCGGCGATGGGGCGGCTGGAGCAGATGATCCATGTCGCCAAGGCGCTCGACACCGGGATCGAGGAAAAGGCCGCCGAACTCGACGCGACCGATCCGGCCAAGGCGCGCGCGCTGCGCGAGACCGCGCTTTTCTACATCCGCCAGCGCAGCACCGATCTGCTGACGCAGATGGCGGTGACGGTGCAGGGCTATCTTGCGCTCGATCTGGTCAAGAAGAACAATGTCGAGCTGGTGAAGGGCGTCGATCGCGCCTCCACCACCACCGTCGCCGCGTTGCGCACCGCCGTCACCGTGGCGCAGGCGCTGACCAACCAGAAGCTGGTGCTCGATCAGATCACCGCGCTCAACACGACCACCGCCAACATCATCGATTCGACGGGCGCGCTGCTCAAGAGCCAGACGGCCACGATCCATCAGCAGGCGGCCTCCGCGACAATCCCGCTCGAGACGCTCAAGCGCGCTTTCCAGAACATCTACGATACGATGGACACGATCGACCGTTTCAAGCTGGAGGCGCTCGGATCGATGAAGCAGACGGTGACGACGCTGACCAGCGAGGTGGAGAAGTCGCGCGGCTACATCGCCCGCGCCGAGGGCGCCGCGCAGGCCCGGATCGATGCCCCGGCCGACGATCCGTTCAAGCCGCTGGATAGCTGATGCGCGATCTGGCCCGCATCACCGAGGGTATCGCCGCCGAGATGGCCGCGCGCGCCGGCGAGACGCTGCAACGCCTTTCGCCCGAGGGTCGCCGGGTCCGTCAGCGCGCCCGCGCCCGCCGCCGCAGGGCGCTGGCGCGGATCGCCCGGCGGATGGTGCTGGCGGTGATCGCGATCCTTGTCGTCACGGTCGGCTGGGGCGTGGCGATCGGGCCGATCGGCATCGGCGGGCTGATGGCGGCGGGGCTGGCAGTCCTGCTCGCGTGGGTCGCGATCCTTTCGCTCTCCACCCGCCAGCCAGCCTCCCCGACGACGATCGCCGCGATCGATCTGCCGCTGCTGCCGGAACGTACCGAGGAATGGCTGCAAAGGCAGCGCCCCGCCCTTCCCGCTCCCGCCGCCCGCATCGTCGATGGCATCGGGCTGAAGCTGGAGGCGCTCGCCCCCCAGCTTGCCACGCTCAACCCGGCCGAGCCCGCCGCCGCCGAAATCCGCAAGCTGCTGTGCGAGGAATTGCCCGAACTGGTCGATGGCTATCGCCGGGTGCCGGAGGCGCTGCGCCGCACCGCGCGCGATGGCCCCAGCCCCGATCGCCAGCTGGTCGACGGCCTCGCGGTGGTCGATGGTGAGATTGCCCGCATGACCGCGCAGCTTGCCAGCGGCGATCTCCACAAGCTGGCGACGCAGGGCCGCTATCTGGAACTCAAGTATCGCGGCGAGGGCGATCTCACCCGCTAGTGCTGCACCTGCGAACACCCTAGTCTCGCCCGCGATCGACGATTGCGGGGGCAGACGACATGGACGTTTCGAGGCGAACCCTGCTGGCGGCGCTTGCCGTCACCCCGGCCGTCACCCCCGTCGCCGCCCACGCGGCCGCCCCAACCGGCAGCCCCGCCGCGCCCATCGGCGATCCGGCCGCGCTGGCGCGGGACGAGGGGCACTGGGCAAAGGTGGCGGCTTTGTTCGATACGCCGCCTGCGGGGATCATCCAGCTCGAATCCGGGCACTTCGGCGCGATGCCGCGCTCCGTCCGCACCGCCTACGAGGCGCGCATCGACCGCGTGAACCGCGAGACGACCCTGTACACCCGCGGCGTCTTCACCCGCGATGCCGAAGCCGCGCGCGCCCGCGCCGCCGCTTTGCTGAGCGTCGATGTCGAGGAGATCGCCTTCACCCGCGGCGGCAGCGAATCGATGGCCACGCTGATCGGCGGCTACAATCGGCTGCGCCCCGGCGATGCGGTGCTCTACGCCGATCTCGATTATGATGCGATGCAGGCCGGCATGGAGTCGCTCGCCCGTCGCCGCGGCGTGCGCGTCGTCCGCATCGATCTGCCCGAGCCCGCAACCCGGCAGAACCTGATCGACGCCTATGACCGCGCGCTTGCCGCCGACCCGGCAATTCGGATGATGCTCCTCACCCAGCTCAGCCACCGCACCGGGCTGGTGCCGCCGGTGCGTGAAATCGTCGCGCTGGCCCGATCCCGCGGCGTCGACGTGCTGCTCGATGTCGGCCACGCCCTCGGCCAGATCGAGTTCTCGCTGCGCGATCTTGGCGTGCAGTTCGCCGGGCTGAACCTGCACAAGTGGATCGCCGCGCCGCTCGGCGTGGGGCTGGTCTATGTCGCGAAGGATCGCATTCCGGATATCGATCCGTCGCTGCTGGAGGGGCCGAGCGAGCGGATCGACGCGCGCATCCACACCGGCACCGTCAACTTCGCCGCGGTGACCAGCGTGCCCGATGCGATCGAAGCCCACGAATCGATCGGCCTTGCCGCCAAGGCGCACCGCCTGCGCTACCTGCGCGATTGCTGGGCCGAACCGCTGCGCGCAGACCCGCGGTTCGAGGTGCTGACCCCGGCGGATCCGACGCTCTACGCCGGCATCACCTCGTTCCGGATCCGCGGGCGAACGTCACCGGCCGACAATGTCGCGCTCCGCAAGGCATTGTTCGAGCGCCACGGCATCTTCACGATCGAACGGACCGGCGTGGCCAGGGGCGCCTGTGTCCGCGTCGCACCGTCCTTCGTCAACGATGCGTCGCACCCCGCCGCTCTGGTCGCCGCACTCCGGGCCATTGCCGGCCGGCTCGCCTGATCCGCGCCTCCACGGCTCCCGCGATACAACCGCCATGCAACCGCCGGGCCATCGTCCGGGTTGATAGGGGCGAGAGATCAAGGAGATGCCCGATGAGCCGCGAACAGACCTCCGAACCCGAGCAGCGCTACGGCTATCACGGCGAGGAAAAGGTGCGCGCCGAGGATCAGGCCGGCCCCGCCCCGTCTCCGGGCGAGACGAGCGCCAGCGGGAATCGCGGCAAGCGCGCGCCGAGCGAGGGCAGCGGCGGTGTCACCGGCAGCGGCGCCTCGGCCGGCGGCGGCGGCGGGCCGGAGGATTATGACAGCGATGCGATGGCGGGGGGCGGTGCATTCCCGCGCTTCCCCGAGTCGGCGCCCGACGAAGGTGGCGACGCACCCAAACACGGCAGCCGCTGACCGGACATACCCGGATCGGGGAGGAAAGCTGGATGCCCCGTGAGGATTCGAACCTCAATAAACGGAGTCAGAGTCCGGTGTCTTACCGTTAGACGACGGGGCAGCAGCGGCCGGCGGGATAGGCAAGGCGAGGACCGCTGTCAACGCTGCTCCGCTGCCCGTCCCTTGCCGCGGCCCCCTTCCCCCGGTAGGCTCCTTCCCAAGTTCCGGCGGTTTTCCCGTTCGGTGAGCAAGGTTAGACGAAAAATGGCGCAGCAGCCCGCACCGGCGGCGCCGCAGCCCGGGCGGTTTCCGGGTGGAGCGGCGGTGCCCCCGCCGCAGCCGCGTGCATCCCGCAACATCTATGCCGCACTCGATCTCGGCACCAACAATTGCCGGCTGCTGATCGCGCGGCCGGCCAAGGATGGATTCGTCGTCGTCGATGCCTTTTCGCGTATCGTCCGCCTGGGGGAGGGGCTGGCGGGCAGCGGCGCACTGAGCGAGGCGGCGATGGACCGCGCCGTCGCCGCCTTGTCGATCTGCGCGACGAAGCTGTGTCGCCGCCATGTCTCCATCGTCCGCTCGGTCGCTACCGAGGCATGCCGCCGCGCCACCAACGGCCGCGCCTTCATCGATCGCGTCCACCACGAAACCGGCATCGCGCTGGAGATCATTTCCGCCGAGCAGGAGGCGCGGCTCGCCGTCATGGGCTGCCACACCCTTCTGGAGCCCGGCGAGGGGCCGGCGCTGATCTTCGACATTGGCGGCGGATCGACCGAGCTGATCCTGATCGAGCAGCGCGGCGGCCAACCGCACGTGATCGACTGGTTCAGCGCGCCATGGGGCGTCGTCTCGCTGACCGAGAGCGAACCGCACGATCTGCCGACTCGCGAGGATCGGCTGGCGGCCTATGCGCGAATGCGCGCGCGGGTGGCGGAGGCGTTTGCCGGGTTCGCCACCCTGCTGGCCCCCTATGCCGATCGGCCGCGCCGGCTGCTCGGCACCAGCGGCACGGTGACGACGCTTGCCAGCGTGCATCTCAATCTGCCGAGCTACGATCGGCGGGCGGTGGATGGGCTGATCGTCCCCGCCGAATCGATGCGGGCGATAAGCGCGCGGCTGTCGGCCATGTCGATCGCGGAGCGGGCGACGCTTGCCTGCATCGGCACCGAGCGCGCCGATCTGGTCGTCGCCGGCTGCGCGATCCTCGATGCGATTCTGGATATCTGGACGACCGATCGGCTGGGCGTGGCCGATCGAGGCATTCGCGAGGGCATATTGCGATCGCTGATGGCGCGCGACGGGCATAGTTGGTGAACATGAATCGGACGAGACAGGTATGAGCAGGGGTGGATCGGGCGGACGAACGCGGGTGAAGACCGCGCGCGGCCGCAGCGCGGGATCGATCCGCTGGCTCGAACGCCAGCTGAACGATCCCTATGTGCGCAAGGCCAAGGCGGAGGGCTACCGCTCCCGCGCGGCGTACAAGTTGCTGGAGCTGGACGAGCGGTTCAATCTGCTGCGCGGCGCCACCCGCGTCATCGATCTCGGCATCGCGCCGGGCGGCTGGGCGCAGGTCGTGCGCAGGGCTGCGCCAAAGGCCACGGTGGTCGGCATCGATCTGCTGCCGGTCGATCCGATCGACGGCGTTACCATCCTCCAGATGGACTTCCTGGCGGACGATGCCGACGCCCAGCTGATTGCCGCGCTGGGCGGCCAGGCGGATCTCGTTCTGTCGGACATGGCGGCGAACACCGTCGGCCATCCACAGACCGATCACCTCCGCACGATGGGGCTGGTCGAGGCGGGCGCGGCGTTTGCCGGCGATGTGCTGCGTCCCGGCGGCGCGTTCGTCGCCAAGGTGCTGGCGGGCGGCGCGGACAGCGCGCTGGTTGCCGAACTGAAGCGCATGTTCACGACGATCAAGCACGCCAAGCCCCCCGCCAGCCGCAAGGACTCGTCCGAATGGTATGTCGTGGCGCAGGGCTTCAAGGGGCGCGCCGCCGCCCCTGTGGTGGACGAGGAAGGCTGATCCCGGCCGCCGCTGCCGCAGGGCGCACCGCCGCGGGGGGAACCTCGCTCCGGCGCGCGGTGCGGGCGGCGGCCCCGGCCTAGCCCTTGGCCGCGCGCGCCTCGGCCACGGCTTTTTTCAGCGCGTCATAGCCGACCGCGCCGGATAGGATCCGATCGCCGACGATGAAGCTCGGCGTGCCGGTCAGGCTGAGCGTACGGGCGAGCGCCAGGTTGGCGTCGATCTCCTGCTGCACGTCGGCCGCCTTCATGTCGCGGGCGACGGCGGCGGCATCCAGCCTGGTCGCGGTGCGCGCGGCGGCGATCTCCGCCTCGGTCGGGCGGCCGGTGGCGAACATGCGGCGGTGGAAGTCCATGAACCGGCCCTGCTTGGCAGCCGACAGGCTGACCCGCGCGGCGACGTCGCTCTGGTCGCTCAGGATCGGCAGTTCGCGGAATACCACGCGGAGCGACTTGTCCTCGCGCAGCAGCCGCTCGATGTCGGGCACGCTCGCTTTGCAGTAGGTGCAGGCATAATCGTAGAATTCGACGAGCGTCACGTCCGCGTTCTGCGCGCCGGCCCAGGCGCTGGCGAACGGCTTCTCGATCGCCGCGCGGCTCGTCGCCACCAGCTTGGCCGATTCGCGCTCCTGCAGCCGGGTCATCGCCTCGGGGATGATCTCCGGGTGGCCCAGGATGTAGTCGCGGATCATCTGCTCCATCGCGGTGCGATCGAGGTTCGGCTGGGGCGCGCTCTGGCCGGGCGCGGCGAGCGCGACGGCAGAGGCGCCGATCGCCAGCCCGGCCACGCCCGCAACGATCTGCCCAAGCCGCGGGGTGCGGCGCGTGTCGTTCATCGTCTCTTCCTCTGATCCTGCACCGCGGTTCGCGAAACCATGGCGATGTCCTGCGCCCGCAGCCAGTCCGGCGTGCCCTCGGGTATGCCGTGCAGCGCCATTTCCGCGCTGGTCAGCGCCAGGCGCGGGTTGTTTTCCAGGCTGTACCGTTCGGCTGTGGCCAGCGCGGCGCGCGGCGCATCGCCTTCGCGGTCATAGATGATGCCAAGCTGATACCAGGCGAACGGATTCTCGTTATCGCGCGAAACCGCGACGCGAAGCACCTTGCGGGCCTCCGCGAAGTTGGCCGGATCCTCCGTCGCGATCAGCGCGTGCCCGAACAGGGAAGCGATCAGCGGCTGGTTCGGCGCGCGCTGCACCGCCTCGCGCAGCGGCACCAGCGCGTCCGCCGGCTTGCCCGATTCGAGCAGAACCTGGCCCTTCAGCTCCAGCAGGTATGGATCGTGCGGTGCGGTGGCGACGAGCTTGTCGACTTCGGCCACGGCCTTTTCGGCGAACGCCTTTTTGTGCCACGCATACGCGCGGGCGTAGCGCGCCTGCGGCGTCTGGATGCTCTCGGGGTAGGTGCGCAGCACCACGTCCGGCTCCTCGACAAAGCCGAACAACTTGCCCTTCACCCGCTGGAAGCGCGCCTCGATCGCGGGATCGGTCTTGACGTCCCACGACGGCGCCTTGTGGAACTCGGCCTCCAGGATCGACTGGCGATCGGCGGACATCGGGTGGGTCTGCGCGTAGGGATCGATGTCGGCGTAGGTGCTCGACAGGCGATATTCCTGCTGGCGCAGCTTGCCGAAGAACTCGACCGAGCCGCGGCCCGAAATCCCGGCCTTGTTGAGGAACGAGACGCTGGCGGCATCGGCGCTGGCCTCCTGCGTGCGGCTGAACGCCAGGAACTTGCCCATCGCGGCCTGCTGCCCGGCCTGGAGGATGCCCATTCCCGCTTCCGCCCCGCCGGCCGCGATCGCCGCCGCGCCGAGCAGCAGCGACAGCAGGCTGATCCCCGTGGCGACGCGCCCGCCCTCGCCGAAGCGGACGATGTGGCCGCCGGTGATGTGGCCCATTTCGTGCGCGATCACGCCCTGCACCTGGTTGGCGTTGTCCGCGGCGGTGATCAGCCCCGAATGGATGTAGATCGCCTGCCCGCCTGCGACGAAGGCGTTGATCTCCTTGTCGTGGATCAGGACGATGCGGACGTTGCCGGGTTTCAGCCCCGCCGCGATCACGATCGGACGGGCGATATCGTCCAGCAAGCCCTCGGTCTCGGCATCGCGCAGCACCGATTGCGCCGCTGCGGGCTGCACGACGAGCGCGAACGACAGCAGCAGGGCCAGGGCGGCGCGGCCGCCCGCGCGGGCGATGCCAAGGGGAACAGGCGCACTCATGCCGGCAGGCTAGGCCGACAGCGGTGAACGCGCCGTGAAGCCGCCCCGTCTCGGAAGACGGGGCGGCCCAGGTCCGCGCGGGTTGCGGGCGGGCGGATCAGCCGAAGGTGCGCTGCCACCAACCACGCCGCGGCGGCTCGTTCGAACCATTTTCGTCGGTCGGGTCGCCGGACGGACCCGCGTTCCCGCCTGCCTCGTCCGTTGCCGACGGATCGCCGGCATCGCCCGAACCGGCATCGTCGGTGGCGGGCCGCTCGATGGAGGGCGTGTCCATCTGCATCACGGATGCCCGCCCGGTCGGCGCCTGCTCCGCCGGTGCAGCGTCGCCGGCACCGCTCGTTGCGGCGGGCTTGCGGCGGCGGCGCGGCTTGGGCGCTGCCGGCTCGGCATCCGCCACGGCAGCGTCGGTGGGCGACGCTTCGGCCGGGGCCGCATCCGCAGGC
>NZ_JAQGLK010000218.1 GCF_028292925.1 Sphingomonas bacterium | reverse complement strand
AGCGCATGAACGATCCCGCTCAGCACACGGCGGTCATCTACCCGCGGCTTGCCGCGCACACCGGTCGGCAGCAACGGCCCGATCCGCTCCCACTGCGCATCGGAAAACCAGAAGAAATCAGCCATTTCACCGCCTCCTTGCCGAGGCTGTGAATCACAATCCCCTCGAAAGGGGAATCCGCTTATTGGGTCCGGACCCTAATAGTCACGGTGGGAGGGAGTACAAACCATCAAGTGATTGGGGTCAACAATCGGGCTACACCACTTCACAGGCCGGTCCCTGAAATCTTTCAGCATGACCGAAGTAGGCTAGGGGCCAGTGGTGGCCGGACTCTCAATAATGATACCGACACGACAGCACCTCAAGCGCCTGCGCCTCACCTGTCCCCCGCACCCGGTACACCAGCCGATGTTCCCCGGTGATGCGCCGAGACCACCAGCCCGTCAGGTTCTGCCGCAGCGGCTCGGGCTTGCCGGTGCCGGTGAACGGATGCCGCAGGCATTCCTCGATCAGCGCGTTGATCCGGGTGACGACCTTCCGGTCCTCTTCGATCCAGCCGACATATTGCGCCCATGCGGCTTCGTCGAAAACCAGCCTCACGGGCGGATAAGCTCGCGCTCCTCGCCACCGTCGGCATCCAGCCGTGCGATCCCCTCCATCAGATGCTTGGCGTTTGCGGGAGAGGAGAGCAGGTGCAGCGTCTCCTCCATGCCGGCCCATTCGCTTGCCGATATCATCACGACGCCTTCGCCACGCTGGCGGGTCACGAGGATCGGTGCCCGGTCGGCAACGGCCTTGTCCATCACCGCCTTCAGGTTTTCCCGCGCTTCCGAATAGGTCACCGTCTGCATCGCATAAGTATGGACAGAACTATGTCCAAGGTCAACGACCTGCATGCACGGACGCCGCTGTCCTACAAGCCTCCGGATCAGGCATGAAGGCGTCATGCGCGCCCTCCTGTTCCTGTTGATCCTGCTGCGGTTCTTCTCCGCCGCAGCACGGGCCGCGCGATCCGGGCTTCCGGCAACACGGCACGTCGCCCCCGCGCACCCGCCGGCCCCCACCCTCGCTTTCGCCCCGCGAGGATCGCGCCCTCAGCCACCCGGTAGGCGCGCGCCACCCTCCGCGCGTATGGCGGTGCAGCGCTCGGCAACGCCGCGCCACCTGCGTCTCTCCGCGTACGGCACACCGATGCAGCGGGGCCGGTTTACGAAACACCCCTCCTCGCCGCGAACTTGGCGAACTTAGCGTCACGAACTTCCGTCCGAACTTTGCGAACTTCGCCCGTCACCTATTCGGTAACCCCGCGCCGCTATCTCCCTCGATCGGCCTCCGGGATCGTCCCGCTTGCCAGCGGCAGGAGGGGCGGGCATCGCGGCGGTCATGACGGATGCGGAAGATCGCGGATACGGCACCGCCGGGACGTTCGAGGTCGCGGGCGATCGGCTGACCTTGCTGACCGACGGCCCGGCCCGGCTCGATGCGCTGGTCGCGCTGATCGATGGCGCGCGGCGCAGCCTGCGCCTGCTCTACTACATCTATTCGGGGGACGATGCCGGCCGCCGGGTTCGCGATGCGCTGCTGGCGGCGATCCGGCGCGGGGTGACGGTGGCGCTGATCGTCGATGGCTTCGGCAGCGATGCCTCCCCCGAATTCTTCGCGCCGCTGGAACAGGCCGGGGCCAGCGTCTGCCGGTTCCAGCCGCGCTGGGGGCGACGTTATCTGCTGCGCAACCACCAGAAGCTGGCACTGGCCGACGAGATCCGGGTGATCGTCGGCGGGTTCAACGTATCGGACGATTATTTCGGCGCTGCCTCGGATCGGGCGTGGCGCGATCTGGGGCTGCTCGTGGAGGGGCCGGCGGCGGGCAGGCTGGCCGGATATTTCGATGCGCTGGCCGAGTGGACCGTCAGCCCCAAGGCCAGGATGCGCACGCTGCGCCGGACGCTCGATCGGTGGAGCGAGCGGGAGGGGCAGGCGCGCTGGCTGCTCGGCGGCCCGGCGCGGGGGCTGAGCCCGTGGGCGAGGGCGGTGCGGGCCGATATGCGCGCCGGCCGCACCCTGGCGATGATCGCCGCCTATTTCGCGCCCAACCCGGCGATGCTGCGCGGGATCGAATCGGTCGTGCGGCGCGGCGGCGCGGTGCGGGTGCTGACCGCCGCCAAGTCGGACAACAATGCCACGATCGGTGCGGCGCGGCACACCTATCGGCGGCTGCTGCGGCGCGGCGTGCGCATCTTCGAATATCAGCCGACCAAGCTGCACACCAAATTGTTCGTGATCGACGATGTCGTCCACATCGGCTCGGCCAATTTCGACGTTCGCAGCCTGTACCTCAACCTGGAACTGATGCTGCGGATCGAGGACAAGGCCTTTGCCGATCACCTGCACGCCTATTTCGACGGCGAGCTACGGCAATCGCGGGAGGTCACCCGCGAGGAGCATCGCAAGGTCGGCACGTGGGAGCGACTCAAATGGTCGCTCGCCTATTTCGTCGTGGCGGTGGTCGATTACGGGGTCACGCGGCGCCTGAACTTCGGGATCGAGACCGAATAGGCGCCGGGCCGGGGCCGGCGCGGGCCGGGCGGTCAGTCCTTCCAGCCCCAGTAGAGCTGCGCCGGCGGAATGTTGACGACTTCCATGCCGTGATCGATCCGCTTGAAATGCGGGGCGATGAAGTCGCGGACCTTGGGCGAGAATTGATAGACGAGGAACGCGCCGCCCGGGCGCAGCGCCGCCGCCGTCTCCCCCGCGATCACGTTGCCGACGCCCGGCGGCAGCGTCGAGAAAGGCAGGCCGGACAGGATGTAGTCGGCATGGCCGAAGCCGAGATCGGCCAGGATCGTCCGCACGTCCGCCGCCGACCCCTCGACCGCATGGAATCGCGAATCGACGATGCGGCGGCGCAGGTAGGTGACGAAATCGGCGTTGGTGTCGATCGCGATCAAGGTCGCGTCCGGCGCCATGCGATCGAGGATCGGCTTGCAGAAGGTGCCGACGCCAGGGCCATATTCGACGAACACCTTCGTGTTCGCCCAATCGACGCGGGACAGCATCTTCTCGATCAGCTTGCCCGAGGATGGGATGATCGATCCCACCATCACCGGATGCTTCAGGAACTCCTTGAAAAACATGCCGAGCGGACCGGCCTTGGCGTCGCGTCGACGACTTTTGTCGGTGCGCTTGAGCGCGTTTTCGGCGGAAGAAGCAGGCATGGTCGCTCCACACTGGAGTGGCAAAGATTGCGACCGTTCGCAAATGCGTCACCTAAACGCAAGCCGTGGCGGTGCACGGCTCACGCCCACATTCGCTACGGTTCGCCGCGCTTCGATCCCCGCGGCGTCAGCATTCCCGGCGAGACGAAACCGATCGGATCCAGTGACATGGCATCCTGCTTCAGCCGCGCCGCCATCTGCTCATACTCGCGCTCCATCTCCGGCGTGACGGAGGCACGGGTCTCCTTCAGCGCATCGTCGAAGTGCGCCGCCGTCACCACCGACGCGCCGATCGACTGGCGCAGCGCGAACAGCCCGGCACGGCGGACGAGGTCCTCGAGGTCCGCGCCGGAGAATCGATCGGTCCGCCCGGCGAGATCGTCCAGGTCGACATCGTCCGCCAGCGGCATCTTGCCGGTATGGATCGACAGGATTCGCCGACGCCCGCCCTGATCGGGCACGCTGACATAGACGAGTTCGTCGAACCGGCCGGGCCGCAACAGCGCGGGATCGATCAGGTTGGGCCGGTTGGTGGCGCCGATCACGACGACGGACTGCAGTTCCTCCAGCCCGTCCATCTCGGCCAGGATGGTGTTCACCACCCGCTCCGTCACCGCCGGCTCGCCCATGCCGCCGCCGCGGGCAGGGACCAGACTGTCGAGCTCGTCGATGAAGATCACGCAGGGGGCCACCTGCCGCGCCCGGCTGAACAGCCGCGCGATCTGCTGCTCGCTCTCGCCATACCATTTGGAAAGCAGGTCGGACGATTTGGTGGCGATGAAGTTCGCCTCCGCCTCCCGCGCGACAGCCTTGGCGAGCAGGGTCTTGCCCGTACCGGGCGGCCCATACAGCAGGAAGCCCTTGGCGGGGCGGATGCCCAGCCGCCGGAACGCCTCGGGGTCCTTCAGCGGCAGCTCGACGCCCTCGCGCAGCCGCTCGCGTGCATCGTCCAGCCCGCCGACATCGTCCCAGCCGACGTTCGGCGCCTGCACCATCACCTCGCGCATCGCGGACGGCTGGACGCGCTTGATCGCCGAAAGGAAGTCCTCCCGCGTGACGGACAGCTCGTCGAGAACCTCGGGCGGGATCGTGCGCTCCTCCAGGTTAAGCTTCGGCATGATCCGCCGCACCGCCTCGATCGCCGCTTCGCGGGTAAGCGCGGCAAGATCGGCGCCGACGAACCCGTAGGTCGTACGCGCCAGCTCGGCCAAATCGACCTTGTCACCGAGCGGCATTCCGCGGGTGTGGATCCCCAATATCTCGCGTCGCCCGCGCTCGTCCGGCACGCCGACGACGATCTCGCGGTCGAACCGGCCCGGCCGCCGCAGCGCCTCGTCCAGCGCCTCCGGACGGTTGGTCGCGGCGATGACCACCAGGTTGGCACGCGACTCCAGCCCGTCCATCAGCGTCAGCAGCTGCGCGACGAGGCGCTTCTCGGCCTCGCCGGTCACCTGCCCGCGCTTCGGCGCGATCGAGTCGATCTCGTCGATGAAGATGATCGACGGCGCGGCCTTGTTCGCCTGCTCGAAGATCTCGCGAAGCCGCTTCTCGCTCTCGCCATACGCCGATCCCATGATCTCCGGGCCGGCGATGTGGAAGAACTCGGCGTGACTTTCGTTAGCGACGGCACGCGCCAGCCGTGTCTTGCCGGTGCCGGGCGGGCCATGCAGCAGCACGCCCTTCGGCGGATCGACACCGAGGCGCTGGAACAGCTCGGGATAGCGCAGCGGCAGTTCGACCATCTCGCGCAGCTGGTCGATCGTGTCGCCCATGCCGCCCAGATCGTCATAGGTCACGTCGGCGCGGCGGGCCTCGTTGGCTTCCTCATATTCGGGCCGCAGCTCGACCTCGGTGTCGACGTCGATATGGACGATGCCCTTCGGCGTGGTGGACACGACGGTCAGCCGGATCTCCTGCAAGGCATAGGCAGGCGCGTTGAGCATCTGCCGTAGCTCAGGTGGCAGGTTGCCGCGCTCGACCCGCTGCTGGCCGGAGGTCGCGACGATGTCGCCGGCGGTAAGCGGGCGCATGCCGAAGCTGCGTTTGAGCGCCTGCGTCGATCCCTCCAGCCGCAGATTCTGCTGTGCGGGTGCGAACACCACCCGCTGCGCCGCGCGGGAGTCGCCCCGGCGCACCTCGACGAAGTCACCCGAGCCGACGCCCGCATTGGCGCGCTGAAGCCCGTCGAGACGCAGGATGTCGAGCCCCTCGTCCTCGGCATAGGGCGTAACCGCCCGTGCCGGTGTGGATCGCTTGCCGACGATCTCGACGACGTCGCCTTCCTTCAGCCCCAGCGCGTTCATCGTCGCGCGGGACAGCCGGGCCAGCCCGCGCCCAGAATCGTCCGGACGGGCGTTGGCGACCTGCAGCCGCCGGGGATTTCTGTCGTCTTCCGCCATCGGATCATCCTCTCGTCGACCGCACATAAGGATCGGCGGGGGTTATTCGATCCCGCGCCACTACAAAAAGGTTCGGCCTGCCGGCTGGGTTGCCTGCCAGCGAAGCCGCCCGCTCGTTGTGCAGCGCGCAACTTATGTTGTGCATCTGCGAGACGGGGTGCTACCACTTTCTTTCGTTCAGCATGTCGGACCCGGCAGGATCGTCGGCGGGAGCAAGGGCATGGCAGACAAACCCATTGGTTGCGTAACGCGAACGGCGCTCGCCGGGAGGGCTGCGTGCGCCGACTACCGCCGCTGACAGCCGTCGAGGCGTTCGTGCAGGTGGCCCGCCTCGGCTCGGTGAAGGCTGCCGCCGAAGAACTTGCGCTTTCCTCTCCGGCGCTCAGCCGCCGCGTTCAGGCGCTGGAGCGGTTCGTCGGGCGCGAATTGTTCGAACGCCGCCATCAGGCCATGCTGCTCAACGCCGAAGGAGAAACCCTTCTCGGCCGGGTCGCTCCGGCACTGGATGCGCTGACGAAGGCGATCGATGCAACCAGCGGCGAAAGTGAGATCCTGAGGCTGCGCCTTGGCGTGCTGCCACTATTCGCATCGCAGCGGCTTATGGCCCGGCTACCGGAACTCCGCGCCCTCCACCCCGAACTGCACATCGATCTGGATACCGCGGCGCATAGCCTGGCGCGGCTGGGCGAGGGTATCGACGCGGCCATCGTACTGGCGCGGGAGATCGAACCCAGCCTCTATGCCCGGCGCCTGGATCGCAACAAGGTCCACGCCATCGCCTCCCGCGAGGTGGCCGAGGGGGCGAACCCGATCACCGATCCCGATCAGCTGGCCAACATGACGATCTTCCTCCACCGCGACATGCCGGAGACGTTCGAGGTGTGGCGGCATCGGATCGGCCGCCCCGATCTGGAGCCCGCCACGATCGATCATTTCGATTCCGGGCAACTGATGCTCGAGGCGGCGGCGCAGGGACTGGGCGTCGCCTTCATGCTCGACAGCCATCTCGTCGACTCGCGCGATCCCCGCCTGGTCAATCTGTTCGGCGCCGATGTCGACAGCCCGTATAGCTACTGGTTCGCCTGCCGCCGTTCGTCGCTGTCGCGGCGCCCTGTCAGGATCTTCCACGACTGGCTGTTCGCAACGGTGGCTGAGGACGGTTGAGCGGTGTCCGCCCGCGCCGAACCCGGAAGGGCGCAGCGCGAGCGGTATGTGTCCGTCGGAGCGAGGCTCAGGCTTCCGCCTGAACCTTCATCGACGTGATCTTGCCTGGCGCACGCGGCGGCTCACCCTTGGGCAGCGCGTCGACATGCTCCATGCCGGAGACGACCTCGCCCCAGACGGTGTACTGGTTGTCCAGGAAGGACGCATCGTCGAAGCAGATGAAGAACTGGCTGTTCGCGCTGTTCGGGTTTTGCGAACGCGCCATCGAGCAGACGCCGCGGACGTGCGGCTCGCGGCTGAACTCCGCCTTCAGGTTCGGCTTCTCCGATCCGCCCATGCCGGTGCCGGTGGGGTCGCCACCCTGCGCCATGAAGCCGGGGATCACGCGGTGGAAGACGACGCCGTCGTAGAAGCCCTCACGCGCCAGTTCCTTGATCCGCGCGACGTGCCCTGGGGCGAGATCGGGGCGAAGGCGGATGACAACGTCACCGCTATCGAGGGTCATGACGAGCGTGTTCTCGGGATCGTCGGCCATGCTTGTTCCTTTCTGGAGAGCGATTTGGGGGAAATCGAAGGTGCGAGGCCCTACGCGGGCTCCGCAGCGGGAACCAGCCCATATTAGCGGGCGACGAGCGCATGGCTATGCCGGCGCTCGGCGTGATGGTGACGGATCGAGCACGTACAGGCGGTGGTGCTGGCTCATGTACCCAATCTAATGCGCGCGGCAGGCGATGAAAGGATGGCGAGGCTGACATTGCCGACAACCCGGCCTACGGACGAGCCAGTCCGACCAGGGAGGCGGCCCGGATGAGCGAAATAGCGACTGAGACCGAGCCCGACGCCGCAGAGACGAGCCTGGACGAGGACGACCGGATGAAGCCGGAGTTCATCGACAGCGTGATGGAACGTGTCGATGCCGGCGACGCGGAGGGTGCTCGTGCGCTCGTCGCGCCACTTCATCCCGCGGACATCGCCGATCTGTTCGAGCTCGCTCCCTCCGATGCGCGCCGCCCGCTCGCCACCGCACTTGCCGACCTGCTCGACGGCGACGTGCTGGCCGAGATGAACGACTGGGTGCGCGAGGAGTTGATCGACGCGCTCCACCCGCACGAAGTTGCGGAGCTCGCCACCCAGCTCGATACCGACGATGCCGTCGCGATCATCGAGGACATGGAGGAGGACGATCAGCGCGCGGTGCTCCGTGCGATGGAGCCGGACGATCGCGCCGCGATCGAGGAGGCATTGTCCTTCCCCGAGGAGTCCGCCGGCCGTCTGATGCAGCGCGATCTGATCGCGGTTCCGGAGCATTGGTCCGTCGGCGATGTGCTCGACTACCTGCGCCGCAACGAGGATCTGACGACCGATTTCTGGGAGATCTACGTCGTCGACTCGCGCCATCACCCGATCGGCACGTGCAAGCTTTCCTGGGTCATGCGCACCCCGCGCGAGATCGCCATCGCGGACGTCATGGCGCGTGAGCAGACATTGATCCCGGTCGACATGGATCAGGAGGAGGTGGCCCTCCGCTTTCAGAAATACGCGCTGATCTCCGCCGCGGTCGTCGATCAGGCGGGGCGGCTGGTCGGCATGATCACCGTCGACGACGTCGTCCACATCATCCAGGAGGAGGCCGGCGAGGACATTCTCAAACTTTCCGGCGCAGGCGACGGCGACATCAACGAGCCGATCGGCACGACGATCCGGACGCGGCTTTCCTGGCTGGTCGTCAACCTGGGAACGGCGATCCTTGCCGCATCGGTAGTCGGGCTGTTCCAGCGGACGATTGCCGCCTTCGCGCTCCTCGCGGTGCTGATGCCGATCGTCTCCGGCATGGGCGGCAATGCCGGCACGCAGACGATGGCGGTGGCGGTGCGCGCCCTGGCGCTCAACCAGCTTACCAGTTCGAACACCCAGCGCATGATCCTGCGCGAATTCCGCATCGCGCTCGCCAACGGCCTGGCGCTCGGCACCCTCATCGGTACGGCGGTTGCCCTGGTCTACGGCAATCGCGATCTGGGGTTCGTGATTTTCCTGGCGATGGTCGTCAACAATCTCACGGCCGGACTGGTCGGCATCCTCGTGCCTGTCAGCCTGGACAAGGCCGGCGCCGATCCCGCAGTTTCCTCCGCTGTGTTCGTGACGACCGCCACGGACGTGATGGGCTTCTTCTCGTTTCTCGGCCTGGCGACTTTGTGGGGGCTTGGCGCGGGTTGATCGCGCGGGTCGCGCGCCCACATCGGCGTCGTGCATCCCCTCCACATCACCAAGGTCGCGTTTGGCTGTTCCAGCCTGGACGTTCTGGCCGAGCGACTCGACTCACGCGCGGCGCTGGGCGAGACGACGGTCACCACCCGCTTCCGCCCCAAGCGCGCCGATGAACTGATCGGCGGCTCCTTGTTCTGGATCGTCAAGCACCAGCTTGTCGCACGGCAGACGATCGTCGGCTTTGCGGAGTGCGAGGAAGGCAAACGTTGCGTGATCCGCGTCGCCGCCGGCTTGGTTCCGGTACGCGCCTACCCGAAGCGCGCGCACCAGGGCTGGCGTTATCTGGCGGGCAGCGATGCACCGCTGGACCTGACGGAAGGGGACGTGAACCTGGGCGAGTTGCCGCCGCGCCTGATCAGCGAACTGGCCGCGCTGGCACTGATCTGACGCGCCCGGCTCAACCCGGGATCATCAGGCTGGCCAGTGCCGCGCTCATCAGGTTGGCGAGCGACCCGGCGAACAGCGCGCGTATCCCGAGCAGCGCCAGCGTCGGCCGCTGGTTGGGCGCCAGGCTACCGGTGACCGCCATCTGGATCGCGATCGAGCTGAAATTGGCGAAGCCGCACAGCGCGAAGGTGATTACCGCGATGGTGTGCGGCGACAGGCCCGCCTGCACCTTGCCCAGGTGGATGTAGGCGACGAACTCGTTGAGGATGATCTTCTCCCCAAACAATCCGCCGATCACCTGCGCCTCGTTCCACGGTACGTTGAGAAGCACCATCACCGGCGCGAAAACGTAGCCGAGCAGCCGCTGGAAGCTGAGATCGGCAATCCCGAACCAGTTTCCGACGCCGCCGAGCAGCCCGTTGGCCAGTGCCACCAGCGCAACGAACGCCAGCACCATCGCGCCGACCGCTACCGCCAGCCGCACCCCGGTCTGCGCACCCTGCGCCGCAGCCATGATGACGTTCGCCGGCCGCTCCTCGTCATGCGTCGCCTCCGCAATGGCGATCTGTTCATCCTCCCGCGCGCCGTCCGGAGCCGGATCGCCGGGCCGCGGGCGGGGATCGGGCATGATCAGCTTGGCCATCAGCACGCCGCCCGGTGCGGACATGAACGATGCCGCGAGCAGATATTCGATCCGGACTCCCATCGATGCATAGGCGGCCAGGATCGTTCCGGCGACGCCTGCCATGCCCGACGTCATCACCATGAACACCTGCGCAGGGGTGAGCGCGGCGAGGTAGGGCCGAATGACGAGCGGCGATTCGCTCTGGCCGACGAAAATGTTGGCAGCGGCGCACAGGGATTCCACCTTCGAGACGCCGATCACCTTCTCGATCGCTCCACCGATCCATCGGATCACGAACTGCATGATCTTGAGGTGGTAGAGGATCGAGACGAGCGCCGCGAAGAACACGATCGTCGGCAGCGCGGAGATCGCGAAGGCGGTGCCGCCGATCGCGGGGGTGGCGATCGGCCCGAAGATGAAGTCGGTGCCGGCCTGCGCATAGCCCAGCAGCGCCGCCACCCCGCCCGCCATCCAGGCGACAGCGGCGCGGCCGGCCGGCACGTAGAGGACGAGCACCGCGATTCCAGCCTGCAGCGCAAACGCCGCACCTACGACGCGCAGCCGGATCGATCGGCGATCGGTGGATAGCAGCAGCGCGGCCAGCAGGATGACCAGGATGCCGGCGAGGCCGGTGAGCAGTTTCGTCAAGTGCGGTTCGTCCCCGGCGGTGATGGCGCCGTCCGACGCTCGGTCGACCATCGCAGCCGGCCGCGAAGCGTCAAGCGGAAGCCGCCGATTTCCTTGCGCACCCCGGCAAAGCGGCTAGCAGGTGTGGCATGGAAACATCCCCCGCGTCGCCCCACCCGCCGATCTCCCGGTCGCTCTTTCTAGCGTCGATCTTCTATGGCGGCATGGTGGTGCTGGCCGGCATGCTCGGCAACAAGCTGGTCGCGTTAGGCCCTCTGGCGGTAGAGGCCGGCATCTTCGCCTTCATGCTGCTGGTTGTCACGTCGCTGGCCGTGACGGAGCTGCACGGACAGGCGACCGGGCGGAGGTTGGTGCTCTGGGGCTTCGTGCCGCTGATCGCGTCGACGCTACTGATCCAGCTGGTCCTCGCATTGCCGGCAGCGGCAGCGATGGAAGCCGATCGCCTCGCCGCGTTCGAAACGGTGATGGGCCAGAGCGTCCGGCTGATGATCGCCGGGTTGATCGCCTACGGACTCTCGCAGCTGCTGAACGTCACCATCTTCAGCGCGCTGACCCGCGGCAAGGGCCGGCTGCTGTGGCTGCGCGCGGGCGTAGCCAGCGTCTGCAGCCAGATCGTCGATACGCTGCTGTTCGTCACCATCAGCTTCTACGGCGTGTTCCCGATCGGATCTTTGATCGCCGGACAGATGATCGCCAAGGTGACGCTGTCGCTCCTCGTGGTTCCGCTGCTCGCCACGCTGTTCGTCGCTTTCGGCCGCAGGCTTGATGCGCGACGCTGGTAGGCCTTCCGCGCCGGGCCACGCTTGATTATGCGAACGATCATGACCGCACACCATCCCGATCCCGCCCTCCTCGCCAAGGCCGAGACCCTGTCCGAGGCGCTGCCGTACATGCAACGCTTTGCCGGCGAGACGTTCGTCGTCAAATATGGCGGCCACGCCATGGGCGACGAGGAAGGCGCGCACGATTTCGCGCAGGACGTGGCGCTGATGAAGGCGGTCGGCATCAATCCGATCGTGGTGCACGGGGGCGGGCCGCAGATCGGTGCCATGCTGAAGACGATGGGCGTCGAATCCCGCTTCGTCGATGGCCTGCGCGTCACCGATGCCGCTACCGCGCGCATTGCCGAGATGGTGCTCTCCGGCGAGGTCAACCGGGCGATCGTATCCTCGATCGCCCGCGCCGGTGGGCGCGCGGTCGGCATGTCGGGGAAGGACGGCCGCCTCGTCACCGTCGAAAAGGCGCGGCGCACGCGCATCGATCCCGACACCGGCCGTACCGAGGAGATCGACCTTGGCTTCGTCGGCGAGCCGATCGACATCGATCGGCGCCTGCTCGACACCATTTCCAAGGCCGGCATGATCCCGGTTGTCGCGCCGATCGGCGTCGGCGAGGATGGCGAGACCTACAACGTCAACGCCGATACGATGGCCGGGGCGATCGCCATCGCCACCGGCGCCGCGCGCCTGTTCCTGCTGACCGACGTGGCCGGCGTGCTCGACAAGCACAAGAACCTGCTGACCGATCTCACCCCGGCCGACATCGATGGGCTTCGCGTCGATGGCACGATCACCGGCGGCATGATCCCCAAGCTCGAAACCTGCGTCCACGCCGTCGAGGGCGGGGTGGAGGCGGCGGTGATCCTCGACGGGCGGGTTCCCCACGCCATGCTTCTGGAGGTGTTCACCCGCCGCGGTGCCGGCACGCTGGTCCGCGCGGACTGACCGCGCGCGGCCGCTTTGAGAGCCGCCGCTATTCGGCTGCCATCGCTTCCTCGCGCTCGGCAGCCTGGCGGTTCCACATCTCGGCATAAGCGCCGCCGCGGGCCATCAGCAGTCCATGATTGCCGCGCTCGACGATCCGGCCCGCCTCCAGCACGACGATTTCGTCGGCCTGCACGACCGTCGAGAGGCGATGGGCAATGATGATCGTCGTGCGGCGGGCAGAGACCGCTTCCAGAGTAGCCTGGATGTCGCTCTCGGTCCGGCTGTCGAGCGCACTCGTGGCTTCGTCCAGGATCAGCAGCGGCGGATTCTTGAGGAGGGTGCGGGCAATCGCCACGCGCTGCTTTTCGCCGCCGGAGAGCTTCAGCCCGCGCTCGCCGACCTTCGTCTCGTAGCCGTCCGGCAGCGATACGATGAAGTCGTGAATCGCCGCCCCTCGCGCTGCCGCCTCAACCTCGGCCTGGGTCGCGCCGTCGCGGCCGTAGGCGATGTTGTAGCCGATAGTGTCGTTGAACAGCACCGTATCCTGGGGGACGATGCCGATGGAGGCGCGAAGCGACGTCTGGCTGACCGATCGTATGTCCTGCCCGTCGATCAGGATCCGCCCCCCGGTCACATCGTAGAAGCGGAACAGCAGCCGCGACAGCGTCGACTTGCCGGCGCCGGAGGGGCCGACGACGGCGAGGGTATGGCCCGCCGGCACCTCGAGATCGACGTCGTGCAGAATCTGGCGTTCCGGATCATAGGCGAAGTCGACATGCTCGAATCGCACCGCGCCACCCAGGGGGATCAGCGCGGGCGCATCGGGCGCATCGGTCACTTCCTGCGGCGTATCGACCAGGTTGAACATCGCTTCCATGTCGATCAGCCCCTGGCGGATCTCGCGATAGACCATGCCGAGGAAATCGAGTGGGCGGAAAAGCTGGGCGAGGAAGGTGTTCACCAGAACGACGTCGCCGATCGAGAACCGCCCCGCGCTCCATCCCCAGACGCTGTAGACCATCGCCGCCAGCATCATCAGGTTGGTGACGAACGCTTGGCCGATGTTCATCCACGCCAGCGACGTCTCGACCTTGGTGGTGGTATCGACCAGGCGGGAGACGCTCTCGCCGTACCGGCGCTCCTCCACCGCCTCGGCACCGAAATACTTGACCGTCTCGTAGTTGAGGAGCGAATCGACCGCCTTCTGCGTCGCCTCGCTATCGTCTTTCGTCCATTGGCGGCGCAGTTCGATCCGCCACTCGGTCATGCGCTGGGTGAAGGTGATATAGACGATGACCATCACCACCGTCGCCGCGACGAGCGGCCAGCCGAACTTGATGAGGAAAATGGCGCATACCGCCACCAGCTCGAAAATCGTCGGGGCGATGTTGAACAGCAGGAAGTAGAGCATCGTATCGATGCTCTTCGATCCCCGCTCGATCACGCGGGTCAGTGCGCCGGTGCGCCGTTCGAGGTGGTAGCGCAGCGACAGCTTGTGAAGGTGCGCGAACACCTCGACGGTCAGGCGCCGGGCGGCATCCTGACCGACCCGCTCGAAGATGGCGTTGCGCAGATTGTCGAACAGGGTCCCCGCGAAACGCGCGCCGACATAGGCAACGACCAGCGCGACGACGAGCGAGACGCCCGCCTCCAGCCCGGGCGCCATCCGGTCGATCGCACCCTTGTAAGCGAATGGCAGCGCGAGCGTCACAGCCTTGGACAGGACGACGAGCAACAGCGCAATCGCCACCCGTGCACGCAGCGCAGGCCTGTCCGCCGGCCAGAGATAAGGCAAAAAGCGGCGGAGCGCGGCGGCGCCGTCGACCGGGTTGGCGTTCGCGGTGGTTTCGGTGTTCGGTGGCATCGCCGGCGTAGATAGGTGCAGGGCACCCGGAAACAAAGCTGCGGTGCAAGCTACGCCGCGTTCGACCCCGCGCGCATGAACCCCGGCGGCATCGACGCGTTGGTTGAGCGATTTTCTAAGTACCGGAGAATGCGCGATGACTGCCGCTGAACCGATGATCCACGAAGACGGGCTGCCCGGACACGAAAGCGAGCTGGAGCCTAAGCCGGACTGGACGCCCCGCTATCCGGGATCGGGCCGGTTGAAGGGCAAGGTGGCCATCGTCACCGGCGCGGACAGTGGGATCGGCCGCGCCGTTGCCGCACTCTATGCGCGCGAAGGCGCCAACGTGGCGATCCTGTACCTGTGCGAGCATGACGATGCGAGGATGACCGCCGGCATCGTCGAGAGCGAAGGTGGCGAGGCGCTGACGATCGCCGGCGACATCGGCGACAAGGCCTTCTGCGACGACGCGGTGGCCCAGGTGATCGACCGATTTGGCCGGATCGATATCCTGGTCAACAATGCCGGCGAGCAGCATCCCGATAAGGATATCACCGATATAACCGAGGATCAGCTCCGTCGGACGTTCCAGACGAACATCTTCGGCATGTTTTTCCTGACCCAGGCCGCTCGCCCACATCTCGGGGAGGGAGCTGCGATCATCAACTGCACCAGCGTGACGATGTACCAGGGCGCGAAGGACCTGCTCGATTATTCGAGCACCAAGGGCGCGATCACCGCGTTCACCCGCTCTTTGTCCGAAAACCTCGTCGGTCAGGGGATCCGCGTCAATGCCGTCGCGCCGGGGCCGATCTGGACGCCACTCAACCCCTCGGGCGGGGCCGACCCGGAAAAGCTCGCGACCTTCGGCGAATCGACTCCGATGGGGCGTCCGGGCCAGCCGAACGAGGTGGCCCCCAGCTTCCTGTTCCTGGCATGCGAAGATTCCAGTTACATGTCGGGGCAGGTGCTGCATCCGAATGGCGGCATGATCGTCAACGGCTGAGATTATCGGTTTGTTTGGCATTCCCGGCACAAAATCGCGCGATGTTTGAATGTCTTGCGAACGGCGGAATATGGGCATGGATCAACGGTGCACGGGTTGTCAGGACGGGGCGTCGCTCGATTTCGCACTGGCGATGGCCTTCCAGCCGATCGTCGATATCACCACAGGCTCCGTCTACGCCTACGAGGCTCTTGTCCGCGGCACCGGCGGCGAATCGGCGTGGAGCGTTCTGAGCCAGGTCACGGAGGAGAATCGCTACGCGTTCGATCAGCGGTGCCGGGTGGCGGCGATCGAAACGGCGACGCGCGCGGGCCTGCTGAACGGGCCGGCGCGGCTGTCGATCAACTTCCTGCCCAACGCCGTCTACTCGCCGAAGGCCTGCATCCAGCTTACGCTACGCACCGCGGCGGCCAACGGCTTCCCGACCGAGCGCCTGATCTTCGAGTTCACCGAGAACGAGAAGATGACCGATCCGGCCCATGTCGCCAATATCATCCAGACCTATCAGGAGATGGGCTTCGGCACCGCGCTTGATGATTTCGGGGCCGGCCATGCCGGGCTGGGGCTGCTCGCACGGTTTCAGCCCGATGCGATCAAGCTGGATATGGAACTGATCCGCGGGCTGGACGTCAGCCTGCCGCGGCGCATGATCATAGCGAGTGTGGTGCGGATGGCAGAGGAGCTGGGTATCACCGTCATCGCCGAAGGGATCGAGACCGAGGCCGAACTGGCCGAGCTGAGCCGCATCGGCGTGCGTTACATTCAGGGTTTTCTACTCGCCCGCCCGGCTTTTCAGGCCCTGCCGCCGGTAACGTTGCCCATGCCCATCGTCGCGGGACACGCCGCCGCGTGAGCGGTCACGTGGGCAGCGGCACCGGCGAAACACGGCCTGCCTGGCTCGCCTCCCCGCGATCATAGGTGCCGATCAGCAGCCCCGCGGCAAGAACTCTGCCGGCCATCGCCTCGACCATCGCCCTCCGTCCAGGGGAATCGCCGGGATCGTCCGGGCCGGCCAGCGCGAACAGCTGAAAGGCGTAATTGTGCGGCCCGTGCCCCGTCGGCGGATCGGGCGGCAGCCAGCCTTCGCGCAGATAGCTGTTGCGGCCGACATCGCGCGCCGCGCCCCCGCCGGCATGGTCCGCAGCGATCGCACCCTCCGGAAGGTGGCGTTCGTCCGCGCCGATGCTCCACACGACAGCGTGGACCAGCGGCTGCCGCGCCGGCGCATCCGGATCCTCGACGATCAGTGCCAGCGCGGTGGTGCCGGCCGGGGGCTCGCTCCACAGCAAGGGTGGCGATACGCCGGCGCCATCGGCGGTGAACCGGGGCGGCAGCCTCCCGCCATTGGCGAAGGCAGGGCTGCACAGATCGATCGTGGCAAAGCCGCCGCCCAGTTCCGGCGCGGCGATCACCAGCTTGTCCGCGCCGGCACGCAGCCCCCGCATGGCATTGCCCAGCCAGTGCGGAACATGTTCCAGCATCGTCTTTCTCCCTTGCCAGGCCGATCCTCTGATGAAGGCCCAACCACCCTTCCTGCCGAAAGCTCCGCAGGACGGACCCGGAGCGCCCCCGCGGCGTTCCCAAACCACCTTATGAGCGACGAAGGAGAGCCACGATGACGAACATCCAGTGGGACAGCGAAGCGAGCCTGATGCGCGTCACCACCTTCTCCACCACCGACCCCCAGGAAGAACTGGTCGGGCGCGGAGTGTTGCGCGAGCTGGTCGGGGCATTTCTGGAGATGGATCCTTCCGGGCAGGAGGGGCTGCTCCTGCGTGCCGCCGGCCCCGACTGGATCCAGGAATATGACGAGCACGAGATCCGCGAACTCGCCGCTCGTCCCGAATATTCGAGCGCGCACGGGGCGTTCGACACCGCCGATCTGCCGGATGATCCGGAGGCGAGCGAGGAGATCGACGTGCTGGTGAGCGAGAGCGGCGCCAGCGATGCCACCGCCGGCCGCTTCGGCGATGCCGAGCACGGCACGGCCTGACGCCACCGCGGCAGAGGCGAGCGGGGGAGCGATCCACGCCTTTCGGCGTTGGCTTCACGTAACGATCCGAGAGGATGCACCATGGCTGACAAGACGCTCGCCGACCTGTCCGTGAAAATGCGCGACATAGATTTTGCGATGCTCTCGACCCACACGAGGGGCGGGGCGATCGGCGCGCGCCCGATGAGCAACAACCGCGAAGTCGATTATGACGGCGACTCCTATTACTTCACCTACGATAAGACGCTGATGGTGCAGGATATCGAGGCCAATCCGCAGATCGGCCTCAGCTTCCTGGGCTCCTCCGGCATCATCGGCCAGCGGCCCTTCTTCGTCGCGGTGGAAGGCCGGGCCGAACTGATCCACGACAAGGCGCAGTTCGCCGCGCACTGGACCAGCGATCTCGATCGCTGGTTCGAGGACGGCATCCACACCGCCGGCCTGGTGCTGATCAAGGTCCACGCCTCCCGCGTCCATTATTGGGATGGCGAGGATGAAGGCGAGATCGTCGTCTGATCGGGCGGCGCGCCGTCGCACGCGTGGCCCTTCCGCTGCTCGACATTGACAAAGGCCGGGCGGGCTGGTAGCGCGCCGCCCTTCCTAATACCCCTTCATATATATCGGAGCGTTCTCATGGCGCGCGTGACCGTCGAGGATTGCGTCGACAAGATTCCCAACCGTTTCGATCTGGTCCTGCTTGCAGCCCAGCGCGCACGGCAGATTTCCGGCGGCGGCGAACTCACGATCGATCGCGATCGTGACAAGAACCCGGTGGTCGCCTTGCGCGAGATCGCCGAGGAGACGGTAACCCCGACCTCCCTGCACGAAGCCGTCGTGGCGAACCTGCAGCGCGTTCAGGTCGACGACGAGGACAAGCCGGACGAGATCGGTTCGCTGGCCGCTTCGGCTGAGGCGCTGCGCCTCACCGCCGCCGCACCGCCGCGTAACCAGAATATCGGCCCCGATTACGAGTGATTGCTCAGGCGGGCTAATGTCCGCCTGAACGCTTAAGTGGTTGCATCTCAGCCGGCGCCCGACCAAATCTGGCCCGTGCTGAGACAATATGAACTGGTCGAGCGGGTCAAAGGCTATGATCCGGATGCGGACGAGGCGCTGCTGAACCGCGCCTACGTCTTTTCCATGCAGGCGCATGGCAGCCAGAAACGGGCCTCCGGCGATCCCTATTTCAGCCACCCGATCGAGGTGGCGGGCATCCTGACCGATCTGCGGCTGGACGACGAGACGATCGCGACCGCCATCCTCCACGACACGGTCGAGGATACGGTCGCCACCCCCGAACAGATCCAGAGGATGTTCGGCGCGAACGTCGCCCGGCTGGTCGACGGCGTCACGAAACTTTCCAAGATCGAGGCGCAGACCGAGAACGAGCGCGCGGCGGAAAACCTGCGCAAGTTCCTGCTCGCCATGTCCGACGACATCCGCGTGCTGCTGGTTAAGCTGGCCGACCGGCTGCACAACATGCGCACGCTCCATCATATCGCCAATCCGGACAAGCGCCGTCGCATCGCCCGCGAGACGATGGAGATCTACGCGCCCCTGGCGGAGCGGATCGGCATGTACGAGTTCATGAAGGAGATGCAGACGCTCGCCTTCCAGCAGCTCGAGCCGGACGCCTACGCCTCGATCGTCAAGCGGTTGCAGCATCTGCACGGCGGCGGCAGCGATCAGGTGACGCGGATAGGCACCGGGATCGAAACGCTACTCGGCCGCGCCGGCATCGTCGCCGATGTCAACGGCCGCGAGAAGCATCCTTATTCGATCTGGCGCAAGATGGCCGAGCGGCACATCAGCTTCGAGCAATTGTCCGATGTGATGGCGTTCCGGGTGATCGTCGCCGACGCCGCCGAATGCTACCGCGCGCTTGGGCTGATCCACCAGAAGTGGCCGATGGTGCCGGGCCGGTTCAAGGATTATGTCTCCACCCCGAAGCGCAACGGCTACCGATCGCTGCACACTGCGGTGATTCACAGCGAAAAGATGCGGATCGAGATCCAGATCCGCTCCGCCGACATGCATGCCGAGGCCGAATATGGGCTGGCGGCGCACTGGGCGTACAAGGCCGGGCACGGCAAGCCCGATCACCAGGTCAGCTGGATCCGCGATCTCGTCGAGATCCTCGACCATGCCGCCTCTCCCGAGGAGGTGCTCGAACATACTCGGATGGCGATGTACCAGGATCGCATCTTCGCCTTCACCCCCACGGGCGAACTGATCCAGCTGCCGAAGGGGGCGACGGCGGTGGACTTCGCGTATGCGGTGCATACCGATCTGGGCGACCAGACGGTGGGGGCCAAGATCAATGGCCGCGTCGTGCCGCTGCGGACTCAGATCGAGAATGGCGATCAGGTGCAGATCCTGCGGTCGAATGCGCAGGAGCCGGAGGCTAACTGGCTGAACTTCGTGACGACGGGCAAGGCACGGGCGGCCGTGCGCCGGTTCGTGCGCCAGAAGGAGCGCGAGGAATCCATCGCGCTCGGCCGCAAGTTCTACGAAGAGATCGTCGGTCGGCTCCCGGCGCGGCTGTCGCTGGGCGCGTGCGGCGTTGCGGCGAAGCGGCTCAACCTGACGGACGAGGACGCGCTGATGGAGGCGATCGCCACCCGCCGTTTCAGCGATGCCCAGGTGATGGAGGCGCTGATGCCGGGCAGCGGCACGGCGCTGGATACCGCCGGGCGCCGGACGCAGCGTGAGGCGATCTCGATCCGCGGGCTTACCCCCGGGGTGGCGTTTGCGCTGGCGCCGTGCTGCAACCCGGTGCCCGGCGACAGGATCGTCGGGCTGCGACACCCCGGTTCCGCGGTCGAGGTCCACACCATCGATTGCCCCACGCTGGCCGACGGGACGGACTCGGACTGGGTCGATCTGGCTTGGGGCGA